>WTAL01000081.1 GCA_013139635.1 Paracoccaceae bacterium | reverse complement strand
CGCTGAAGTTGCGATCTTCGAATACATCAATGGCTTTTATAATCCGCGTCGCAGACACTCAGCCCTAGGCTGGAAAAGCCCCTTGGCTTTCGAAAGGTTTGCCGCTTAAATGAGAACTTGGAGCGGCACTAAAGCGGGACAGGTCCAGATCGAGGATATTTCGATATCAATATTATCAACCTCGAACTCTTTCCAGTCGATTTTTGTCTCAATCGCCGCATAGCCCTTTCGCTTCGATATCAAGTGGAGTTCATACCCCAATCTATCGCAAGAAAACCGGCCGACACCTTTTTCCCCAGCATAATGTCGGCCTTTTTGGTTTGTTTGGTTTTTCTTTCCAGAATACGCTATGTTCAGCCATTTTTCTGTAAAGTCTTTCAGGTTCATCCCTTCGCCAAAATCCTGAATTATCACCTTCGAATCTGGTGACAACTTGATCGCATCGTCGAATTCGACACTAACTTCTTTAGAGTTGGCATCGCTGGCGTTTTTAATAAGCTCAATTATTGCTACGTTATCGCTAAGAATAAGACCGCGACCAAGAAGGTCTTTAAGACGAGCATTTGCCCGAAAGTGGAAAATTTTATCGCTCATCACACAAAACCTGATCTAATTTAATTAACTTTTCACCTAGCGCTTCGGCCATAAGCGGAGGAACCGCATTTCCAACTTGAGTGTAGCGAGGGCATTCCTCTCGCCTTCTAGCGCCGCCTGTGGTGTACTTTCCCTGAAATTCGAACCAATCAGGAAAAGATTGAATTCTAGCACTTTCTCTGACGGTCAATATTCGAGGCTCACTATAATGCAACAAATCATCCGGCAATGTTGTAATTGTCTTTGATAATTGTTCAGGGTGCAGAGGTGTAAAACATTGTTTCTTCATGCCATACTTTTCTCTAACCTCTTTGGGCAGAGAAGAGCCTTTAGGGCAATTTTCAAGTATATCTATAAACCTAGAAAGAGTTGACGGGCGGTGTTTTGCTAGACGCAAACTATTTGGCACGGCGTTTTTCCTTAGTCCCTTCCGCATTAGTTTTTGAAATGCTGTTTTTGAGTTACCTGGCTTGAATGCAATCTCGCTAAATCCAGATGTGTCCTTGCTATCGGTTTCCCCACACCTCTTAACTTCCAAATCAGAGATTGCTTCACTTACACTTATTATATGGCTATTCAGCTTTTTGGAGACTTTGAATTCCTCACAAAAACTATCGATATCGCTAAATGGGCCAATGTCTTTTGACGACGACCAGATATCTTTTCTAATAGCGATAAGAATAAAGCGAGCTCTAGGTTGCGGCACCCCAAAACTAGATGCTTTTAATACTTGAGTGAAAACTCGATACCCACCCCAACCAAGATTTTCTAAGCTGTTTTGAACCTGCTCTGAATGAGCTTGCTTATTAGAATTTTTAAAAGCAGCGCTAAATCCTTTTACATTTTCGAATAGTAGGTATTTTGGCCGCACAAGATCAACAATTTGAACATATTCATTTTTCAATGAATTCCTGGGGTCATTTTCACGACGCCTACCTGCGAAAGAAAATCCTTGGCACGGCGGGCCACCAGCAATTAGATCAACCTCGCCTCGAAGCCCAACAAGTTGGTCTCGATAGTTTTCAATTAGGTCAAATGTAGTCATAGATTCTGTGGGCAACCATTTTGGCCAACTAAATCTGGCGCGTCGTTTTCCAATCAGATTATGCCTCAAAGTCGAGAATGCATCATTGCTTTTTTCGATTGCAAACATCCCCTCCCATCCAGCACTCAATAACCCCAATGAAAGACCTCCGCATCCTGCAAACAAATCAATGAATGTTAGCGGTTTTTCGACCAATCCATTTTGGCTACAGCACTTGGGTAACTCAGCGGAGCTGCATCTTTCTTCCCAGTGCACACTATCCACTGTTTTTAGATTTTGCTCAATCATGCGCTTTATTTACTTTCTGGCAGGCATAAAATCGCCTTGCCGTCCATTTTCTTGTATATTAGTTGCAAAAATTAAACAGTGAGGAAGAAAACCAACCTAATATGCTTTTCGCTGCGATAAAATTGTACCGAAATTAGATCGTTTTGCCTAGCTAAAATATAGTCTACGATTTGGTGTAGGTGAGGATAGCATTTTTAAGACCTGCTAGTGCATTGCTTGGGCGGCGATACGCCCTTGATCAGGTCCAGCTTTGACAAGGTGGCGGCATCCAAACTGCGTAAGGTTGGTCAGGATTGCATAAGGGCTGGAACGCCCTTTGCTCGATGGGTGCAGGGAGAGCGACATCTCGCCTGCGAGGGATCAAACGCCGATAGGTTTGAATGATGATGGGGCGCGCACATAACGCTGGCACCGTCATCATGGCTTGTGCCCTGCACAAGCGGTGGTGCATCGGCCTAACGATGCGAGTGGTGAAACGGCGATACGTTTATGGTGCTGGAATGGGCTTTATGCCCTGACAACGCCATTGCCGGAGGGATGCAACGGGGGCGCGCAGCGGGCCCCCTTGCCAAGTGTGTTTGTACTACAAACAACATCTTGCCTCAGTTCTTAGAATTAGCGGCATGTCAGAATTTAAACAAATCAGGTTGCCGCGATGCAGCATTATGTGTGGCTGTTTCCGTGCATTTTGCCCTCAATACCCACCCAAAAAAATCGACTATTATCGGATATGCAATCAGGTATTCAGCATCAAACTAGCCCCCTCCTCCAATGAAACTTGTCCAGCTTTGATAAGCTGGCGGCATCCGACACGCGCAGGGTTGGTCAGGATTGCACAAGGGCAGGAACGCCCTTTGCTTGATGGGTGCAGGGAGAGAAAAATCTCCCTGTGAGGGATTCAAACAACGATATGTTTGAATGGCAGCGTACAGGCTCGAAGCCTGTACGCTGCCATACGCCGGATTTGCGGCGGGGTGTTGCACCCGCCGCAAATATCAAAAGTCGAATAGGCTGCCTTGCATTGAGGTGAATTCTTGCGCTTTCCAAGCCTTGGTTTTGGCCTCATGATCCAGCCAAGCGCGGACGTATTCAACCGCATTGGCATAGCCATCAAGGCAACCAGTAGGCAAGAAATGGGATTTGTAGCCCGTCTCTGTAATGGGAACGGGTATTTTGTTTTCGCTGTGAATTTCGATGTGATCCATTCCGGCGCAATAATTTTCCGTGTGGGTGATTTCTATGCCGATGCCGCGCCAAACGATTGTTTCACTGGTTCGGCACGGCGTCGCGGTTTTGATATGTTGGTTTTCCATGATTGCCCTCTATCCGCACCGATAAATGACGCGGGAACCTGCAATATTGGCTTCGCTGTAATCTACGGCCAAATCTCGGGCTATGGCGTCGTAATCGAGGTAATATTGTAAGCGTTCGGGGATTTCACCAAACAGGCCTTCATCAACAAATTGTTCGGCCAGTTCGCGCATGCTGTCCACGTGGTGAATTTCAATGTCAAAATCGCTGGGCATGGTGTCGATATCAAACTGATAGCCGCATTCGCCAACGGCCAAAGCAACTTCCAGCTTTTCTGAATCGTCCCATTCCTCGACAATTTCAAAATACCGCGCAAAGTTCGCTTGGTTCAGGGCAATCGCTGCCGCCAGTTCGCAATCTATGCTTTCACCGTCGATAAACTGAATTTCAAATTCTTCTACGGGGTTTCCGTAATCGTTGCGTAAGGCTTTTGCCTTTTTTGCATATTCTGCTGCTGCTTCAAAATAAAAGCCGTTAGCTGAAATATCGTAAGGCTGCGCATGTAACTGTGTCATCTTTCTTTTCTCCAATCAAACAAGGGGTTCGCGTATGAACCCTTGCTTCCGGCGAGGATGGAGTTGGGAGGGGATAAGGAAAATCGATGCTGATGGTGCGGGCGCAACAAAGTGAGCCACGGTCAGTGTCTATTTTACTTGTGGGGAGAAAGAGGCGAAGTCTCTGGCTTCCCCTATTTATGAAACAATGCCGTTAGGCATCATTAAATTTGTCAGGGATAGCGATCAAAATGGGTCAGAACCACTTGTTGAATACAGATAGCCCATCACTACTTTTTGGAGAAAATACAGTAGATCAATATTTCAAACGGCTAGTAGTCGAAATTCGAATAGTTGCAATCTAGAGCATTGCTCAAGCAGGAAATAGCTTCTTGGCGAAGATTAAATACTTGAGTTTTGACTACGTTACTATAACCATGTTTTCTATTCATTTTAGAATTAAGGATTTGGTGTTAGTTTGTTTGTTAAGTGGATAACCAACGCAATTGCAGCATATAATAACCTGCCGATGGGTTTTCGCATCGCAGTAGTGCCCTCCTTACTCATATTTTTGGGCCTCGGTTTATTATACCTGTCGAAGAGCGAGTATGGGATGATATTTTGGCTATTTATCGGCCTCTATGTGTTAACAATGCTCCTAAAAGTTGTGATCGACTATGATAATGTCAGAACGATAAATAAACACGACATTACGATTGCTATTTTACGTGCCCGTATCCGCAATTTAGACCTCTATGTCAGCTTACAAGAAGAACGAATGAGGAGGGCATATTCTGAGAAAAAAGGCAAGCTTGATGTCGCCAAGCGATCAAGACTGCAAATGAAATTTAATCGCTCCGCAAAAACACTAACAGTATGTCTTGGGAAAACATTGGTCGCGCATCTCCATAAAACAAAACGCTTAAATGGAGGGGGTATTTCTGTTTCGTTATTAATGCCTGATCCGACTGGTATTTTTAAAACCAACGACAATTCGTACAATACTAATGGAAAACTCCACCCTCCTACTTCAGACACGGGAATTAATTGTAACGATAAGGAAACCGTCGCTGGTTACTTGTGGAAGAATAAAGAAGTAACGTCATTATCTTTTTCGTCAGCTAAAATTGCCAGTCAAATTAAGCGATTCAAGATAATGCACCTAGGTCAACTAAATAGTATTAAGTCAATTTTTTGCGTTCAACTAATAGACCCCGCAACAGAAGAAACTTTTGCAATTTGGAGCATAGATTCAGATGTTGAAAACGTATTTCCAAACTCAGATAGCAGTGATGAAAAAGAAGTTAACGCCATGAGAGAAATTCAGAAAATTGTTGATAGCTTTATCTTGCGGCTTGTTTTGGTGAATGCGTATGATAAAATACTTAAAAAAATTGAACCCCTTTTTGCAGAGGACAAAGATTAACGTAGTGTTAACTTTGGTGTTGTTATGTCAGCTTTAAACAAAAAAAAACCGATAAGTAATGAATTTGGCGGGGAATATTATCCTCCAGATAAAACGACCGCCGAAGTCATTGCAGAATTGGACGAGTACCTTGAGCCGTTAAGAAAAGAGGATCATAGAATAATTACGGAAGAAACTGTGCGAATATTATTTCCATTTCTTAAGTAGTCTTAGCCTAACTCACCAGCCTAACGTTATTATTGGTATCCCTCGTCGACATTTTAATTTTTAGGCAAATATTACATCACCACTTCACCGCTCCAACCCCATACGCTTAAACGCTCGGTTCAAGGTTATCGGCGCTACGCCCAGCCTGTCGGCTGTCGCAGCCATGGTTTCTTTGCTGTCTACGATGCGCCTGAACGCGCGGTAGGTGGCTTTGGCGGATAAACGGCGGGGTCGGCCCAGTTTTACGCCGCGCTTCTTGGCGTCGGCCATTTTTAGCTTGGTGCGGCGCGAGATCATCGCGCGCTCGTATTCGGCCCAACTGGCGGTATCAATAAACCATTTGCGCCCCTCCGGCGTTCTGGTGTCGATGTTTTGGGTGAGGGACTGAAAGGCTATGCCGTCCAGATCAATAGCGTCCAGAAACAGGATTGCATCCAGTGTCGAGCGGAACGCGCGGTCAATCGCCCAGACCACAAATATGTCGCCATCGCGCAACGCCTTTCTGGCCTGATCCAGCCCCGGCCTTGAGCTTGCCGTGGCGCTCACCCCGTCATCGACGAAAACCTTCTTGCATCCGGCGCGGCGCAATTCCCGAACCTGCTGATCTGTAGTTTGTTTGTCGGTGGACACGCGCGCGTATCCGATGCGGCGCGCAGGCTGGGCATTAGGTTCTGGTGACATGGCAACCTCTCTCGCTTTCCCACGTGACAAAAGGGAACCTTTTTGTCTGGTCGGTTGATAAGGGGCTTTTCGGCTTGCCTGCGGCAAAAAACACAGGGTTTGTGCGGTGTCTGGATTTTACTTTTCTCATGCTTGGTTTATATATCCCTCCTAACAATATCCTTCCTTTATGTTAGCAACAAAGCACCTGATATTCGCAAGTATTTCCCTGATTTTCATAGGGTTTAGCATGCCCGCGTATGCGCAAGATGTTTTTAGAAGCGATAGTTTTTTGGAATGGCCAGAGGAAAGCCGCAGCTTCTATATCCGCACCTCAATTGGGATGGCGGGGTTCATAGCGTCTGAAAATAGTACTGAGCACGCTGATTGTTTAGAGCATTGGTATTTTGATGACGAACAAGCGAGCGAGGTCTATATCTATGGAATCATGGAGCAATACCCAGAAGTTCACCCACGCGCCATTATCGTTGCTATTTTACAAAATAAGTGTGGGCCGTTCCAGTACACGGAACAGGCCAATTAGAACTGTATATCTGGGATTGTGAGGCCGAACTCTGGTTTGGCGTCCGCAGATAATTCTAAATCCGTGACGGGCATTTCATCCCGCACGGCGTCAGGCATTCGTGCCGTTAGACTTTCAAATTTCGCCTCAATCTCTTCACGGGATAGCGGATTATCAGGGTCAGTCATAGCCTCGCGCGCCTCACCCACTTCCATCTGATAGACACGAATTCCGGTCACGGTATCGTTGGACTGTCCCGCTGCTTCACTCAATTGCAGGAATTTTTCACGGGTTGTTTCGGTCCCTTGCCACTCAATCCCCGCCACAATGTCCTCACCCACAATCTCACCATTCTGGGTCCAAACAACGCCTTGCGCATCCTCAAATACATGCGTCCCGTCTGCCAAAACCGCCGAGCGTTCAATCGCATCCCGCAAAGCTGCATCCGCCAGCTCAGCGTTGGCCACGGCATTTTCCAAAGCCCGTTCCGTTGCGTCCTCAATTCCAGCCAACTGCACCATCGTAGCTTGGTGGAATGCCGCATAATCGGGATCATTCAGCAGTAAAAACTCCAAAGCCGACATAGCAGATTGCCCGCCATTGCGTTGCTTCTCAATCCGCTCACGCTCTTCACGCGACAAAACCCGAGGCGCACGGCCTGTTTCACGCCCCGCCATTTCATTTTGAAGGTCGTCAAATTCCTGCAAATGCCGCTTGTCAGCGGCAGCATTCTCAATGTCATCAAAATCGGTAGTGTGTTTATTCATTCCAGCCTAAAAGTTATTGTTATAACCTTGGTGGCCGGACGTTAGAAAATACGCAAACGTATCGCCACCTATTCAGTCGGAGACTTTATTCGGTGGCCATCCGACCCCACAAAAGGTCGATGTTTGCGCAGGTTTCTAAGCCTGACTGAACGATTTT
>WTAL01000236.1 GCA_013139635.1 Paracoccaceae bacterium | reverse complement strand
AGACCCTTTGCCCGAAGCGTGTTCGCCAATTGTGAGGACACGCGCGACAGTTGCGAGTAGGTGAAATCCTGCAAACCACCGTCGGCATCCATATAGGTCATCGCGTGGCGGTCAGGTTCGCCGCGCGCCCAGCGCTCGCAAATTTGTTCTGCGATGTTGTAGCGCGCAGGCGTGGGCCAACGGAAGTCCGCCCGCATTTTTTCCCAAGTGCCGGACCGCATTACCAAATTTTCAACGTGCATTCGCAATTCCCCTTCATTCGCCGATCACTTTATCAAAAGCCTCGAGGAACCCAAGCGATAACCCTTGTAACGCCGCGTATTGAGGTCTAGGTTCACAACCGAAACAACAGGAACACCCATGTTACACATGCCAAAAGTAGTCGACCCGTTCGCGCGGGAGGTAAACTACCTCAGGGTATCCGTAACCGACCGCTGCGATCTGCGGTGCTTCTATTGCATGTCCGAAAACATGACGTTTTTACCGAAAAAAGAGCTGTTAAGCCTTGAGGAACTCGACCGCCTCTGCACCACCTTCATCGATATGGGGGTCAGCAAACTGCGCGTAACGGGTGGCGAGCCGCTGGTGCGCCGCGGCATCATGACCTTCTTCGACGACATGTCCCGCCATTTGGCGTCCGGCGCGTTGAAGGAATTGACGTTAACGACCAACGCGACGCAGTTGCACAAGTTCGCCCAGCCGTTGAAGGACGCAGGGGTAAAACGGATCAACGTCTCGCTTGATACTCTGGACGAGGAAAAATTCGCCGAGATCACCCGTTGTGGCCGCTTCCGTCAGGTGATGGAGGGGATCGACGCCGCCGACAAGGCTGGATTGGCGATCAAGATCAACGCCGTAGCCCTGAAGGGCACGAACGACGACGAAGTCCACAAAATGGTGGAATGGTGTGGGCAGCGCGGGTTTGACGTGACCTTCATCGAGGTTATGCCGATGGGTGACATGGGCGATGCGGACCGTCGCGATCAATACTGGTCGCTGAAAGACGTTCGCGAAGAACTGGCCACAAACTGGACGCTGACCGATATTCCGCTGAACACTGGCGGTCCTGCGAATTACGTTCGTGTTGAAGAAACCGGTGGGCTCGTTGGGTTTATTACGCCGCTCACCCATAATTTCTGCGAAAGCTGCAACCGCGTGCGCCTCACGTGTACTGGCCAGCTGTTCCTCTGCCTCGGCCAAGAAGACGCGGCTGATTTGCGCGCTGCCATGCGCGACCATGAGGGCAACGAGGCCCTGATCGCCGAAATCACAGCCGCGATTGCGCGCAAGCCCAAAGGCCATGATTTCGACTATTCCCGCCAGGTGATCGAGGGCGAAATGACTCGCCACATGAACCACACAGGCGGCTAATCACACGCGCGGCGCTTGCAAGCGGCGCGCACACGGCCTTGCGGCAAAAAAGCTGCCCTCAACGCGCCGCCACTGGGGCTGTTGGCAATCGCAGGGTATGCGACTGAAAATAAAATCGCCCAATAACGGTGAATTGATCACCAAAATGGGTTCATCTGACTATAGTGTATCCGCAAGGGCCTAAATGGCTCAAAAACTGGGGAGAACACAATGTACATTAAGAAAATCACCGTCATATCCGCCATCACTGTGGCCATTGCCGCCACCGCCATTGGCGGCGGCCACTCACCCATTGAGCAACGCCAGGCGGCCATGAAAGCCGTAGGCGGCCAAATGCGCACCCTTGGCGGTATGGCCCAAGGCAAGGTCGCTTATGATGATTTCGCGGCCATTTCAGCACTCGAAATCATGCGCGACGCCGCCATGACGGCCCGCCCCCTATTCCCCTCAGGCACCGAAATGGGCTTCGAAACCCGTGCCAAGCCTGAAATTTGGGCCGAGGGCTCCGAATTTGATGCCATCATGGGCCAGCTCATCGCTAACCTAGACGCGGCCATCGCCGCCGAACCCGCAGACCTCGCCAGCTACCGCCCGCTCTTTGGGGCCGTTGCCGGAACTTGTAAAGCCTGCCACGAGAAATATCGTGCGCCTGAGAACTAAAGCCCTTATCGGTGCCAGCCTTGTTGGGCTGGCGCTTTGGCTCCTTTCAGCCCCCAAAACGCTCAACAGAAACGAGTGGCAAGACTACGCCGGGAACGTTGAATGGGGCGAGCAGGTATTTAACATCGGCGGCTGCGCCTCTTGCCACATGGAAAAAGGCGCTAAAGGCGAGGCGAGGCTCTTACTGGGCGGCGGCCAAGCCTTCGAAACGCCTTTTGGCACCTTTTACGCGCCCAATATTTCTCCCAGCGAAAGCGGAATTTCGAGCTGGAACGCGCTTGACCTCGCCAACGCCCTACTCCGCGGTGTTAGCCCTGAAAACACCCACTATTACCCAGCCTTTCCCTATGGCTCCTACACCCGATTGGCCGAGCAGGATGTTGCTGACTTAATGCTATATTTGGAAACACTTCCGCCCGTAGACAAAGCCAACCTCCCCCACAATCTCCCGTTTCCCTTTAATATCCGCCGCTCGCTTGGTTTCTGGAAGCTCCTGTTTCTAAGCGACGCGCCCATAGCAGAAAATTACGAGCCGCGCGGGCAATACTTGGTCGAAGGCCTCGGCCATTGCGCCGAGTGCCACACGCCCCGCAATGCCCTCGGCGGGTTTGATACCTCGCGCTGGCTGGCCGGCGCCCCCAATCCGGAAGGTAAAGGCCGGATCCCAAACCTAACCCCCGGAGGCGGTTTGGCCGATTGGAGCGTTGAAGACATCGCCTATTACCTCGAATCAGGATTTACCCCTGAATTTGATACTGCAGGCAGCACAATGGTTGAAGTGATCGAAAACCTCTCCCAAGCCGCGCCCGAAGACCGCATGGCCATAGCCCGCTACTTAAAGGGCCTTCCCGCCCTCTCAGATGCACCCAAACCATAGACAACCCTTCGGGTAACCGATAGAAGTTTGGCAAAATATGGAGCGTTCATGGGTTATATTATCGGGGTAGACGGCGGCGGCACAGGTTGCCGCGTGGCAGTGGCAGATAGCGCCGGAAATGTGCTTGCCCGCGCAGAGGGCGGCGCCGCCAATATTGCAACCAATTTTGAAACCGCCCGCACTAATATTTTGCGCACAATTTCATTAGCATTCGTAAATGCAGAGGTTTCCAAGCCCGAAACGGCCAATACAACAGCTGTACTAGGCCTCGCAGGCGCCAACCTCGGAGACTATAGTTCCCGCTTATTAGCCAGCCTGCCCTTTTCCAGATCACACATCGTTTCTGACGCAGAAACCACCCTTGTAGGGGCCATCGGTGAGGCTGATGGCATCATCGGAGCTATCGGCACCGGCTCGGTATATGGCCGCCGTGAGCACGGCGAATTCATCCAGCTTGGCGGCTGGGGCTTTCTGCTCGGGGATGACGGCTCCGGCGCACGGCTCGGCCGCGATATGCTGCATCTGGCTATTCAGGCCTTTGACGGCCTTACAGCTCATTCGCCACTAACCCTTGATATTATTGAGGAATATAAAGGATCACCCCTCAATATAGTTGAGCAAGCCCAAGTATTTACGCCCAGAGATTTTGGCCAACTCGCCCCGCGCATCGTGGCCGCAGCCAAAGCCGGAGACGCAAACGCCGAAGCACTCCTAGCGCAACACACCGAGGTTGTGCGCAAAAGCCTAGACGCCGTCGGTTTTGACCCGTCAAAAGCGTTTTGCATGCTTGGAGGGTTGGGGAATGTGTATCTAAAACGCCTACCAAAGCGCTATCAACAAGCCGCCAGCACACCGCGCGGCAATGCGCTTGATGGCGCCGTTTCCTTGGCGTTTTCCCTTTCCCGCGCGGTATAAACTACCAAACAAAAATGCCCCTCAGGGGGGAGCGCGCTTGCGCGAGGGGGCGTGTCGCCCCCCACCGAGGCGCAGCCGAGGCCATGCCCATGTAGGGAGTAGTTGAATACTGGAGTAGGCGGCCCGCATTGTGCGTGTCAGCCTGACCAATAAACCAAATCTGCGCGACATGCTTGCGCTTAACTCCCAAACTGAAACGGAGACTATCATGGACTTGAGTGCCCTGATTGAACTGCTGGGCCTTGAGGAAGGCGCAACAGAAGAGGACGTGACGGCAGCCATCAAAAAGCTCGCTGACGCCAAAGAGCCGGAAAGTGATGATGCAGCCATGCAATCGGCACTCTCTAGCATTGCCAAAAAGCTGGGCAAAGACGTGAAGGCAGAGCAAACCGCGATCTGTGCGGCGCTTGATGTTGTGCTTGATCCAAAGGCCACTGTGCCAATGGCGTCTTTCACAGCCATGCAATCTGAGCTGGCCGAGATTAAATCGGGCATGGGCAAAGATAAAGCCGAAGCCGCTGTTGATGCCGCCATCAAGGCAGGCAAGCCCGGTGTAAAGCCAAGCCGTGATCATTTCATCTCGCTGCATATGCAAGACCCGGACGGCACCCAGAAAATGCTGGATGCCATGCCGAGCTTGGGTGTTGAGATTATCGGTGGCAATCCCGCCCTTCAATCCGCTGGCAAAGACGGCTTAACCCCCGCTGACCGAGAGATCGTTGCCATGCTTGGCGTTGACCCCAAGGAATACGCTAAAACCCTCGCGGCCAATGTCGCCAAGCAGGAGGCGCTCTAACCAAAGGCCGCTTGACGTCGTTTCGTGATGGCTACAGCCGCAACTTTCCCGTGGCGGCGTCCGCGCTAATCCATATCGGGGCCATGGTGGCACTTAACGCCACCGGTTTTCTTGTCCCCGCCAGCACTTCGACAACTCTGAAGGTGGTGGGTCGCGCTGAGGCTGACGTGGACAATTCAAGCGGCGCGGATGCCGCTCTGAACTGCGAAGCCCGCACCGGCATTTTCACTACGCCAATTCCGCAGCTGCAGATGCTATTTCGCTCTCTGATGTGGGTGCGAGTTGCTACGCGGCCGACGACCAGACGGTCGCCAAAACCGAGGGCACCGGCACTCGCTCGGTTGCTGGCAAAATCTTTGACGTGGACGCCCTAGGCGTCTGGGTCCAGTTCTAGGAGGGCTGAAACATGAAAGTAACAACCGCAGCGCTGGCTTTGCTCCAAACAGGTTTTCAGACCTCGTTTCGTGGTGGTCTCGCACAAGCTCCGACGCAATATCAGCGCATATCCACCGTTATCCCGTCATCCAACAAGTCCGAGACTTACGGTTGGCTGGGTAAATTGCCAAATGTGCGTGAATGGGTTGGGGATCGGGGTATCCAAAACCTGAAAGACCACTCCTACCAAGTTCTCAACAAAGACTGGGAACTCACTATTGGTGTGGATCGCAACGATATCGAAGATGATGCCGTGGGCCAGTATGGGCCTGTCACGCTTTAGCGCCGCTCCAAGTTCTCATTTAAGCGGCAAACCTTTCGAAAGCCAAGGGGCTTTTCCAGCCTAGGGCTGAGTGTCTGCGACGCGGATTATAAAAGCCATTGATGTATTCGAAGATCGCAACTTCAGCG
>WTAL01000022.1 GCA_013139635.1 Paracoccaceae bacterium | reverse complement strand
CCTCTGGCAGGTCAGCACGCTTGATCCGCACGTCAATCACCTCTAGCCCGAGGTTACGAGATTGTGCAATGGCGCCATCACGGATTTTGGCCATAAGCGCTGCACGGTCATCCGAAAGGATGGCCCCGCTATCCACTTCACCCAAAACCGCACGCAGCTGCGCGTTCAGAATAGAGCCAAGGCGGTTTTCGGCCAAAGCCGTGCCGCCGGTGCCAACCGCTTGGCGGAACTTGCGCAAATCCGAAATCCGGTAGCGCGCGAAAGCATCAACCACCAAACGGCGGTCATCCGCTGGGGTAACCTCAAGTGGCTGGGTATCTAGGCTCAGAATCCGGCCATCATAGAGCACAACCTCTTGAATGAACGGAATTTTCCAGTGAAGGCCCGGCTCTTCGATTGTGTCTACAACCTCACCAAACTTAAGCAACAGCGCTTTTTGCCGTGCATCCACCACAAAGGCAGACGAAAGCACAAGAAACACACCGACGATAGCAACTACGGTTGCAATTACAGGAAGCTTTTTCATTAGTTTGACCCTCCGCTTTGTAACTGATTAAGCGGCAGATATGGCACAACGCCCTGCCCGCCTGAAGCTTCGTCAATGATGACTTTTTCAATGTCACCGAGCACGCGCTCCATGGTTTCAAGATATAGCCGCTGGCGCGTAACTTCTGGTGCTTTGGCGTATTCGTTATAAACCGCAATAAACCGGCTGGCTTCACCTTGCGCGATGTTGACCACCTGCGCGCGGTAACCTTCGGCTTCTTGCAGCAACTGCGCTGACTGACCACGCGCTTGCGCGAGCACTGTGTTTGCATAAGCATCGGCGCGTTTCTCAGATGTATCACGGTCTTGCTCAGCGGCCTGCACGTCACGGAAATAGTCGATCACTTCGGTGGGCGGGTCGGCTTTATCAAAGTTGAGGCGCACGACGTTAATCCCACTATCGTAGCTATTCAGCGTTACCTGCACCAGCTCTTCAACTTCTTGGCTAATCGCACCACGATCGCGATTCAAAATTGGCGCAAGATCAGACCGGCCAACCACTTCACGCATGGCTGATTCAGCCACGGCCCGAATGGTCTCTTGCGGATCTTCCAGCTTGAAAAGATAGTTTTTCGGGTCGTCGATATTCCAAACCAGCTGGAAATCAATGTCGATGATGTTTTCATCGCCGGTGAGCATTAGCCCTTCAGAGCCACGGCCCGAACCGCCAACGCCGATGTTTTCTGTCCGCTCCGAGGTCACATTCAGCACCACGGCTTCCACCAAGGGCCAAGGGGCAAAGTTAAGGCCCGGATTGCCGATTTTGGAGAATTCACCGAGGAACAGCTCAACCGAGCGCTCTTCTTCTTTCAAAGTATAAAACGAGTTATAGGCCCAAAGGCCAACAACCGCCAAAGCAATAAGCGCAAAGCCGCCCTTGCCCATGCCGCCGGCATCGGCGCCGCCACGGCCACCGCCGCCGCCACCCATAATGCCTTTGATCTTTTCCTGACCCTTGCGCATCAGTTCATCGATGTCAGGCACAGGCTGTGGGCCACGATTTGGCGGGCGCTGGCCCTTGTTTTGGTCATCGTCGCCGCGGTTGCCACCGCCGCCGCCCCAAGGGCCACCGGAATTGCTGTTATAAGGCATAGGCCAAGTTATCCTTTAAAAGGTTCATACTGCCCTTGGAATTGTTCATTTAGGGGCAAAATGTCAAGGCTTAGGCGGGATTCAGCTCGATAAAAACTAAAAAGGCACCCAGTTCTGGGCTTGCTTTAGGTTTTGGCGGTAGTGCCTATTGATAACTCGATCCGCGGCCTTCAAAATTCCGGTGCTGCGCACCGGACCGCGCCTCGCCTTCGGCTCGGTGGCGGCGCATCCACCCTATCGCCTGTAGAGGCGGTGCACCTGCGCCGCGCTACGGATTCAGCGCATGTTGCGAAGCCTATAAGAAGTGCAGCAATTTGCAGCTACTATGAATATGGGTGAAAATCGAAAACGCTCGTTTACGCCCCTTACGATATCGCAACAAGAAGCATTGTTGCAGCGCGGCGCGGGTCAGGCCTCGCCACAAGCACAATGGTTGTCGCGCCGCCACCGAGCGAAGCGAGGCCACGCCCAACGGGAGGGTTGATTTGCAAAGCAAATCGAGACCGACGGGCGGGAGTGCGTCTGAACTTTGGAGGATTACCCACCCAAACGAAACTCATTTGAGTGGGCAGGCTCTATTAAACGCCGGTTACAACAACGCTATTGTTAGGCTCAAGCGAGATCGTGCCCTGCTTTTTGATGTGGTTTTCCACCACATCCCAAATAGGCTCACCCGGTGCGCCGCCTTCGGCCACACTGGCCCAGCCAGACACGATATAGGTCTTATCCGCCTCAATCTTCTCACCAGTTTTCAGCATGGTCATTTCTGTAAGCCGCTCACCTTGCGGCTTGCTCACGTCAATGTGGTAGCCCATGCCGCCAACCCGCACCATATCACCGCCTTGCTGGTAATATGGGTCTGGGTTAAACAGATTATCCGCCACGTCTTCCAAGATCAGCTTAATGGTTTCACCCGTCATTTCAGAGCGATAGGTATTTGGATAGTTCATACCCGTGCAGTTAAACAGGTCTTCCCGCGTAATGTCATCCCCCGGGATCAGGCTCGGCCCCCAGCGGAAGCCGGGGCTAAGGGCGATATCGGCGTCCCGCTCCGAAATCAGCGCATCACAAATCAGATCATCCCATGTGCCGTTAAAGTTCCCGCGGCGGTAAAGCTCGCTATCGGTGGTGCCTAGCACTTCGGAAAGCTCGGCCTCGTAAGGCGCACGCTGCTCGTCAATCAGCTTGGCCATTTCAGCATCCGGCTCAATCACATCCGAGAAGATCGGGATCAGCTTATGAGCAAAGCCCATGATCTGGCCGTTTTGCACGTCCAGATCCAGCCGCGTGATAAACTTACCATTAGAGCCAGAAGCAATCAGCATGGTGTCACCAACAAGCACAGGCTCGGGCAGCGCATCATGTGTATGCGCCGTCAGGATCACATCAATGCCGCTCACCTTGCTGGCCATCGAGCGGTCCACGTCAAAGCCGTTATGGCTGAGGCAAACAACCAGTTCAGCGCCCATGGCGCGCACTTCCTCTACCATTTCCTGCATGTGCTGATCCCGAATACCAAAGGCATATTCTGGGAACATCCAGCCCGGATTGGCAATGGGCATATAAGGGAAGGCCTGCCCGATTACGGCAACCTTTACGCCGCCGCTCTCGTAAAACTCATAGGGTTTAAAGTCCTCGGAAGGCTCTTCCCACTCTTTGTCATAAATATTCTGCCCAAGGCCGTCATAAGAAACGTCAGCCAAAATCTCGCGCACCCGCTCAGAGCCCAGCGTGAACTCCCAGTGGAAGGTCATCGCTTCCGGCTTCAGCAAGTTCATGACGTTGACCATATCTTGGCCCTTGGTCATTTGCGCGGTGTAGCTGCCCTGCCAAGTGTCGCCGCCATCAAGCAGCAGCGCATCTGGGCGATCAGCGCGAATGGCGTTGATAACGGTAGCGCAGCGGTCCATGCCGCCCATTTTACCATAGCCTTTAGCCAGCGCGCTAAAGTCAGTATAGGTGAGCGCATAGGCCTCAGGGCTGCCTGGGGTTAGGCCAAACATATCCACAAAATCTTTGCCGGTTACGTGCGGCGGCAGGCCGGTGGCATCGCCCACGCCTAGGTTCACCTCTGGCTCGCGGAAATAAACCGGCTTAAGCTGGGCGTGAATATCGGTGATGTGGATAATCGTCACGTTGCCGGTTTTATTAAAGCTCAACAGGTCTTCTTGGGTGAGCGCTTGCTGGGCGGCGAGCCGCGCCCAATTACCAACACCAGAAGCACCATAAATGGCCGAAGCAGCAACAGACGCTTGCAAAAAATCGCGACGTGAGATCATATCTTTTCTCCAAAATTTTAGGGATAAAGCAAGGGCGCCAAGTGGCGCGCCAGCATTAGCCCCGAATAAAAAAGCGCCCCCGAAAACCGGAGGCGCTCAAATTCTTAGTTACGCACTGATGGCCCTTCAGCCGACAGCCCGTTGCCGCGTGAGGCAACATAAAGCTCAAGCGCGCGGAACTCTTCAGAGCCAACCGCAAAAGGTTCAGCCCGAATGTTTTTCATACAACCCGAGAAGCGAGCATGCGTAGAGTTCAGTTTAGCGTTTTTCAGACGGTATGTCGGAAAACCGTTAATTTGACCCTGCGAAAGGTGGTCAGCGCGGATCATATTGCCGTAGTTATCTTCGTGGCAATTTGCACATGACATATCAAGCTGGCCAACACGGGTGTAATAGATCTCACGACCTTGCTCCCATGCATCGGCAACCGGGCCGTCAATGGCAACATTGATGGTCATCCCGCGAGATTGCAGACTGATCAAAGCCACCATGGCATCCATACGTGGCTTGGCCCATTTCCATGGCTCCGCACCCATATGCTCAACACGGCTAAGATTAATGTAATCTTCCATGTTCATCATCTTGCCCTGCGCTTCGTCCCAGCGAGGAAGCTCGGCACGAAGGCCGGCAAACTCTTCTGGGCCATCTGTGTGGCAGCTTGAGCAAGATTTGCCCTCGGTGCCGTCAACTGTGCTCCAGTCATCAATAGCCTGATCCACAAAGATCATGCCAGGATTGTCGAAATCATCCATTTGCAGTGCGCGGGTTTCAACCGTGCGGAACGACCAACCAGAAAGCACCTGATCAATGTCGAGCCAATCGGCTGCAGGTGCGCTTGTAGAGATGGTCGTGCCTTCAACTACAAGTGCATCTGTTACTTGTGCGGTTGCAGCGCCGGCAAAGAGTGCCAAGCTTGCAGCTACGGTTGCGCTTAGGGTGAATTTTTTCATTATTATATACCTCCCCTTTTTTAGATTAACCCACGGTGATGTCTTTGGAGTCGGTATATTCCGAACCATCGTCATCTTGCCATGTGAATGTGAATGTACCGGATTCTTCAACAGAAGCTTCAAATTGAATATACGGGTTGGTGGAGATCGCGCCCTCTAAGGCTGCCTGAATCACGTTCTCGCCATTAAAATCACATGAAAAGTGATTGATGATCGAGCGCGGGATGGGGTTGCCATCTGAGTCTTTACGCTGACCTGATTCCATCTTGTGGGAAATCAGAGTCTTGATTTCGAATGCCTCGCCAGCTGCTGCTGACCGAGGAACGCGAACGCGGGGTTTTACATTATCTGCCATTGGTTCATTCCCTCTCTGGCTCAGCCGCCGCAGCCGCCGATAGTTACTTTTACAGTCGCAGATGCGCGCTTAACGCTACCGTCAGCCATTTTGGCGAGGGCAACAACGTCTTGCGTGCCAGCTAGGCGACAACGTGTGGAAGCGGTTTGGCCACCGGCACGAGGGCCGAAATTGAAGCCAATCACTTTGGGGCTGGGGTTACCCGTAGCCAAAATGAGAACCGCAACGGCACCAGGTGCATTTACAGAAATTGGCACTGTGTTGCCGTTTTCCGCGATCTCTGGTGCGGTGAGCTCTACGCCGCCATCGGTGATAGCTTCACCCATCGCAAACTCGGCTGAAACATCTTCGGTCGCATCCGCAAATACCTGCAAAGGCATAAAGGTTGCGACGGCGGCTCCGGCACCCATAACGAGGGTGTCGCGTCTTGTGAACTGCATATTATTCTCCTGATTTCTAAGCATCCTGAAAGGATTACTCTGTCAATGTTTGGACATAGGCCAACACGTCTTCAACCTCTTGGGCTGTCAGATTTGTCCGGCCATCAAATTTACCCATTACGCGGAAAAATCCGCTGTCCACATAGAATGCTGGCATCATTGTGCCATCAAATGTGTTTTTTGAGTTGGTCAACAGGCCGCGAAGCTCTGCCTCATTCCAGTTAGCGCCGGCACCATCAAGTGACGGACCGATTTCGCCATGAAACTGCTGGTCGGACATGTCGGAGTTCTGATGACACGCAAGGCAATTGCCTTTTTTGCGGTTTTTGAAAACCATAGCCCCATTTGCAGGATCGCCAGCAACGCCAGTCAATGATCCCTCAACAGCGCCAGTGTCTGTAAACACAACGTCGTTAGGTCCGACCTCACCAACGGCTACAGTTGCGAAGGTCGCTACCGAAGCACAAACGGCGAGAAGCATCGAATTTTTCATGTATTTCTCTCCCTAGTTTATTTAATTAGCGCGCTTGAAGCCATTAGCGGCCCTCTTATTCGCGTGTCTTAACGTAACGATACTTTACGCATTCCCATCTAGATTTCAATCACAAATATGAATTGTAGAATGAATTTGCGCAATATTATTGCGTATCCAATTGTATACCTTACTGATTGCGCTGAATATTGAACATTCTGGCATGGTATTTCTGGAAATGTTCGTCAGTGTCATAGCCGTGCTCAACAACCCATGTCAGCATATTCAGCGTCATCCACTTGCCAAATGCACCGGGCATAACTGAGGCCGCTACTTGCGGCAGGCCTTCGCCTTCTGGCACCTCTTCAGGCAAGAACAGCGTGGTCGGCGTAAAGAACACGCCCCATTTTTTCACGATATCACGCTCGGCCATCACTTCGCCGTCAAAGTCGGTCACCTCAAGGTCACCAAACATATTGATCTGCACAAAGTAGTAGTTATCCCGAATCATCGCATCAATTTCAGGAATCGGAAAAACCTCGTTGTGCATTTTGGTGCAATAAATGCAGCCGCGCTGCTCAACGATAATCGCCAGCCGCAAGCCCAAGGAATTAGCTTCCTCAAGGTCTTCGCGCATATCCAGAAAGGTATCGCGCAGCCATGTAGGCTTGTGCAGCCCGTCTTCGCCCACCTCGACTTCAGCAGAGGCCATAAGGGGCGCCGCAATCAAGGAAAGGGTCAGGAGTAGTTTTTTAAGCATGGGTATACCTCATTTAGCCGATGGACTGGAAGCTGGGGAATGTTTCGATCATCCATTGTGAAATGGCCGATACCTGCCCCGTAACGATGAGCAGAGCAAATAGGATCAGGAAGCCGCCCATCACCTTTTCAACATAGCCCATCATAGCGCGGTGGCGCTTGACCCATGAAAGGAACGGGCCAGAAAAGAATGACACGATGATAAACGGGAAGGTCATGGCCGCGCCGTAAACAAAGAGAAGCGAGCCACCTTTGATCAGGCTGTCTTGGTCCATCGCGATGAACAGAATGAGCGAAAGCGCAGGGCCTACGCAGGGGGTCCAACCAAAGCCGAAAGCAAGGCCGATCAGGTAGGAGCCAACGTAGGAGGCCGGTTTTACCGTGCTCGAATCGATTTTGGCTTCGCGGTAGAGAAACGGTATCTTGACGACCCCCAAGAAGTGCAGGCCGAATACTATAAGAATAGCTGCCGCAACATAAGACAGCGGCTCTTTATACTGTCCGAGCGCTTGCCCTGCTGCCGTAGCCCCAAGGCCGAGCAGCACAAATATGGTGATAACCCCCGCCGCAAAAAACACGGAGGAAAGTATCAGCCGAAACTTTGCGCCACGAGCGATCTGGTTGTCCTCAGTCAGCTCCTGCATAGAAAGACCGGCCATATAACTCAGGTAAAACGGCACAATTGGTAGAATACAGGGCGAAAGGAAGGACAGAATCCCCGCCGTCGCCGCTGTTAAATAGCTCGGATCAAAGTCCATTACATTCCCTATCTTGAATTCTTATTGATATTTTTTTGATTCTGTGCAAATCATATTGCCATACATCAATATGTAAAGGCCGTAAAAATGCGATTCTATTCTTATTTGGTCAAAGGCGCGATGGCGGTTGCACTTTCTGCAACGCTTTTTAGTCCTTTAAAGGCTGAAACTATTCTTATCATGTTTGATGATGAGGGCTGCCCCTATTGCGAATTGTGGAAACGGCAGATCGGGCCGATTTACCCGAAAACCGCCGAATCCGAAATTGCCCCGCTGATGATTATCGACGTGGATGACCCACTGCCCGCAGGGATCACAATTGACTCTACGCCAATTTACACCCCAACTTTTGTACTCGTTAATGACGGGCAAGAAGTTGACCGCCTTTTGGGCTACCCCGGCGAAGATTTCTTTTGGTTCTTGCTTGATCGTATGATAAGCAAATTGCCAGGGCAAGAAACGGAAGGAAGCACATGACAATGCCGGTACAAACTGCGGACATGTCTAGCGACACCATTGCAGATGTAATTTCAAGCGCCAGTTCGGCCACCGACTTCATGAAGGCGCTGGCCCATGAAGGGCGGCTGATGATCTTGTGCCACTTGGTATCGGGAGAAAAATCTGTAACCGAGTTGGAAAACCTGTTGTCTTCACGGCAAGCCGCCGTAAGCCAGCAATTGGCACGGTTGCGGCTTGAAGGGCTGGTAAATTCTCGCCGCGATGGCAAGGTGATTTACTATTCACTGGGCGACCAGAAGGCGACTAAGATGATCGAACTTCTGCACCAGATGTTTTGCTCGATTGAGCCAAAGGTTGAAGCCTAAGCTTAGGCCCTAAGGGTTAGGCACGCCTTACAATGCACCCCGTTCATTTTTCGTTTTGAACGCACAAGCCCTACCGGCGCCCTTATGCTCTAAGTTGGTATTTATCCGTATAAAACCGCATCTGGAGACGCTGCATGAATGAGCTGGAACTGCTAGAACAGGCTGATACCTTGGCACGGGCCTATACGGGCAATATCTACACCCGCCGTGCCTTTCCTAGCGCTGATGCCATAACTGCGCTTAAAGGTTTTGACGAGCCGCTAAGCGATGAGGGCCACCCCGAGGTTGAGACCCTCACCATGCTGGACCAGCTCGGCAGCCCCGCCACCGTGGCCTCAAACGGCCCCAATTATTATGGCTTTGTTTTTGGCGCGAGCCTGCCCGTGGCCGCAGGGGCCGAGCGGGTATCGCTGGCATGGGATCAATGCGCCTCCAGTGCTGATACTAGCCCGGCAGCGGATGCGATAGAGCGCAAAGCGGGCCAGTGGGTGCTCGATATTCTTGACCTCCCGTCTGAGAGCGCCGTGGCTTTTGGCACCTCGGCAACGGCCTGCGGCTTAAGCTGCCTTGCAGCCGCACGGGCCGAATTGCTAGCGCGCAAGGGCTGGGATTACCTGCAAGACGGACTCGTTGGCGCGCCCGAGATCAAGGTTATAGTGTCGGAATCCGCACATGTAACCATTCGTAAAGCGCTACAAATACTGGGCTTTGGCTGGGCGCGGGTGCTTAAGGCACCAGTGGATGCCCATGGCCGCATTATCCCCGCAGCGTTGCCCGCACTTGACGACCGCACAATTCTGGTTTTGCAGGCGGGCGAAGTGAACACCGGCGCGTTTGACCCTTTTGACCAAATCATGCCGCTTGCCGAAGCGGCAAAAGCTTGGGTCCATGTTGATGGCGCCTTTGGCCTCTGGGCCCGGGCCACCCCCGAGCTGCGGCCTTTAACCAAAGCTGTGGAACGTGCCGATAGCTGGACAACCGATGGCCATAAATGGCTCAACACCCCCTATGATGGCGCGATGGCAATTTGCAAAAATGCCCATGCATTGGCCCGTGTGATGAACAGCGATGCTGCCTATTCACACGCCTCCGCCGCCGCGCAAAAAACCTGACGCTTGAGTTTTCGCGCCGCGCAAGGGGTATCCCGATTTGGGCCGCCCTCAGGAGCCTCGGGCGCAATGGCGTGGCCCAAATGGTCAGCCGCCACCATCAACAAGCCAAACGCGTGGCAGAGGCGCTTGATGCAGCAGGGTTCGAGATCTTGAACCGCGTTGTCTTAAACCAAGTCTTGGTGCGCGGGGCCAATGATGAGGCCACACAAAAGATTTTAATGCGCGCTCAAGAAAGCGGCGTCGCATGGTTTGGCAACTCGGTCTGGCAAACCCGCCCCGCCTTTCGCATCAGTATATCCTCATTTCGCACCGAAAACGCACATATAGAAAAACTCATTACCCTGCTGACTGAAGTAGGCCCCAACGGCTAGCGCCCGCCGAGGCGAAGCCGAGGCCACCGCCAGCGGCAAAAGCCGTTCAGCTCTGCTGATAAGGTGCCTTTGGCGTGTGGGGGCGGGCGGCTTGGCGAGGCCTCACAGAATCCGATAACCTGCCGGCCTTGCAAGCCCTATCAGCCCACACAGATCCAGCCCTCGCAAAGCCAGAGGCAATTTGCTAGCGGGCATCCTCACCCCGCCACGCGGCCCAAGCTTCAGGCGTGTCCAAATCAAGACATGCCCCATTTCCGTCGGTCTTCACATCCAACACATAGTCTTTGCTACTCCGGATCACGGCCCTACCACCAGAATCTCCTTGGCTATCCGCCAAAGCCTCAAAAAAACGGCGGCCAAATAAAACCGGGTGGCCCTGGGTGCCATCCTCAGATTGCGCGCGGCAAATCTCTTGGTTATTTGTAGGGTTATAGGCCTTGATTAGGGCATCGAAATGCGCTGGTGTCACCTCTGGCATATCCGCCAGCGCCACGATCACCGCGCTATATTCACTGCCAATATGGGTCATGGCGTTGCGCAGGCTCCCGCCCATGCCCTCACCATAATCCGGCGCCTTTATTGGCCTTACGGCCAGCCCGGCAAGCCTCGCCTTTCGGGCATCGGCTTCTGGGGGCAGTGCAACAAACACCGTATCCGCCTTGCTGGCCAGCGCCATCTGGGCGGCGTGCTCAATCATGGTGCCTTCCCCCACGGTTTCGAGCAGCTTATCGCGCCCGCGCATCCGGCGGGATTGCCCCGCGGCCAGTAGGATAATCGCGACCTTACCTTTGGTTTCACCTGCATTTTGCCGTGGCTGCGGACGGGTTGGAATCTCTTTAAGCAGCCCGCCAACACCCATGCCAGCCAGCATGGCTTCATCTACCTTTATGCCGCAAATCAAGCGCTCCAACACCCAATCGGCACCATTCAGCGCCAATGAGCGCGCGCAGCCCGGCAGGCCCAGCACGTTGCGGCCATTATGGCGCCCGACAAACAATAGATTGCCCGGATCAACCGGAATGCCAAACCGACGCACCTCTCCGCCTGCCTGCCGCAAGGCTTCGGGGGCGGTGTCCGCAATATCGCCAGTGGCCGATGCGCCGAGCAGCAAAAGAAGGTCGCCCTTGCTCTCTGAAATCGCCTGCGCCATTGCTGCCACATTATGTGGCACGATTTGGCAATCGGTCAGCCCGAGCCCAAAGCGCGCCAGCCTTGTTTCTACCGCACGGCGGCCCTTATCAAGCAGGCTGGGCTTAAAGCCATCAACCGTGCTCATTACCAATGAAACCTTGGTTTTCGCCACGCCGTGCAGCTTGAACGCCCCGCTCATTTTTGCGGCGGCCACCCCCGCCGCGCGCGCTGCCACGGCGTAAGGGATGATTTTGATGGTTGCCAAAAGCTGGCCTTTGCTAACGCGGGTAAAAACCGGCAACGTGGCGAGCGTAATGGCGGGGTCAATCGCGTTAACGGCATTGACCGCCGTTGCATTAACCTCAAGCACACCCGCATGATCTGCCAGCAGGTTCACCCGCCCCGCATGGGGTTTTGAGGCGATAATGCCAGCCGCAAGGCCCGCCGCGCCGATCATCTCGGCGGCTTGGTTTTCCGCTAGGTCATCGCCAGCCAATATGGCCACCGTCACCTCGCGCCGCCCTGCGGCTTTCAGCGCGTCAATATCGCCTTTCCCAAGGGTTTGCCCCTTCCGAAGCGCCACGCCGCCAGCTTTCACGGCATGCGCCAAAATCGCGCCCTCAGCTTGGGCCAGTGGCACGGCACCAAACTTCACGGGCGGGTCTCTGGGCGGCGCAAGCGCTCGGTGATTTGCGCCATGATGGATACCGCAATTTCGGCGGGAGTTTTGGCCCCGATATCCGCACCCACAGGCGCATGAATGCGGGCGATATCGCGCGCAGTTACCCCCCCAGCCTCCAGCCGTGCCAAGCGCTTTGCATGGGTGCGGCTAGAGCCAAGGCAGCCAAGATAAAACACTGGGGTTTTGAGGGCAGTCAAAATAGCTGGGTCATCAATTTTAGGGTCGTGGCTGAGGGTCACCACAGCGGTGCGGGCATCCATTTTCATGGCGGCCAGCGCCTCATCAGGCCAGTCATGCACCAGGTTTTCATCCGGAAAGCGCACAGCAGAGGCAAAAGCCTCGCGCGGGTCATTCAGCGCCACGTCAAAACCGCAAAGCCGCGCCATGTACACCAAGGGTTGGGCGATATGCACGGCACCCACAATCACCATCCGCAAGGGCGGATTGTGAATGCCAATAAACCAACCATCGTTTAGGCCAGATTTATCAGAGATAAACCGATCATCAACCAACGTAGCCCCCGGCCCTAGCAGCTCCCGCGCCCAGCTTTCCAAATGCACAGTATAGGCCACGGCTTCGCGCGCCGCGCGTTTGGCGGCCAAGGCCTTTAGCAGGGCCACATCCGGCCCCTGCCCCACACCCACCGGCTCAACCAAGATCTTGATATTGCCACCGCAAGCCAGCCCGACAGCAAAAGCGTCCTCACTGGTCACGCCGTATTCCAGCACGGTGCACGCCCCGCTTTCCAGCGCCTCCAGTGCCTCTTCCACCACGGCCCCTTCAACGCAGCCGCCCGAAACCGACCCCATAATTTCGGCCTCGCCAGATATAACCAACTGGCTGCCCACAGGCCGCGGGGCCGAGCCCCAAGTTTCGATCACCGTGGCAAGCGCCACCGCTTTTCCGGCGGCCAGCCATTCCAGCGCTATCTCAATGGTATTGTCATAATTCTGCATAGCCACAGCTTATCAGCCGCGCGCGGAGCTGCCTATGATTCTTAGCTTTGCCAAGAGCACCGACAGGGACGCCACAAAGGTGACAAACACCGTATAAGACCCTTTATGCCAAATTTGAACGGCCATCCGTTCATAATCTGCCGAGTCAATAAATACCCGCGCATAATACATGCTCACGGGTAGAATAATCAAAAAGCTGACGATCACCAGCCTTTCCAGCCACCTCCCGAGGCGAGGCTTAACAGCACACGCCCAAAATATGAGCCCCGAAAGCACAGCGCCACCGAGGCTACCAAATAGCGTGGCATTGTCACGCCAAATCGGATGGGTAAGGGTGAAACTGGTAAGGACGCCCGAAAAATGCAGTGCGGCCACCACGGCCAAACTCACGCCAATATAAACAATATTTTTCATAACACCCCCAGCTTTCCTGACTTTTAGCAACTACCCGCACGCGCCACAAATCACAATTTCGGCACGGGACTCAAAGATACCAAAGTGGGAAAAAAATGCGGGTAAACACATTGCGCGCCGCAATGATGAACCGTGTTTTAACCGAAATATCCAGCCCTTTAAGCAACGGGTTAACTGGTGATTTATAATACATTTTTGAAGGCGCTCGCCGCAACCTGTTCAGGGCCTGCTGGGTATTGTAGACTGTTGCAAGGTTTTGGGCACTTAGGCGGGCCTTCAACTCTTCCCTGTCCAGATAGGTTACGCGGGTATTTTGCAGCTGCTCCAAAACCGTTTGCGGAATATGAGGCGAGTATTTAGCCACCGCTTGCAGCCCAATATAAAAGCTATAGTGCAGTTTGTTACGGGTCACGATCTCAGCAAACATCTCCCAGTCTATACTGGCATGCCGCCACTCTAGCAGCCGCACGGCATCTATCACCCAGCGGATAGGGTGCACATCATTTGCGCTCAGGCCGTGGTCAAGAACCTCGATCAGCAGCCATGTGTCACTGGCATAGGGGGTGCCGGTTTTGTCCTCTGCGCGGGTGGGGTCTTGCCACAACCATGGCTGGATTTGGGTATCATAGGTAAAGGCCATGCGCGGGCGCCACTGTAGGTCCAGCTCGCCGCGCGCGCCAATATTATAACTAAGCTCTGTATTAGCATAGCGGGCGCGGGCTTTGTTTTTCATGAGGCCAAGGCGCGGCTTCCAGCCCTGCGCCTCTCCCAATTCCAAAACGCGGTCCACATCTTCCCAGCGAAACAGCGCGTCAATATCGGCAGAGGGGCGCAGCTCGGGGCGCTGATCGGTGCGGGCCACCAGTGCCGCGCCTTTTGTCCACATCAGGGGGATGCCCTCGGCCTGAAACAACGCGCCAATTTGGCCGGAAAGCTGCTGGTTGAGCATGGCCTGCATACGCGCCCAGCGCCGCGCGCTTTCAAGGTATTTAGCCAAAGGTTGCTGGCTTAAATCTCCGCCCAAGCGATCTGCAACAAGCGGAAACACCCGCAGCTCGCCCTCATTGGGAAAACCATCGCCAAGCGCGTCTGCATAGGCGCGCCAGGCGCTTTGGGGGTCGGCACTGCCGCACGCCGCCAGCACCAAGTGGTGCAAGCGCCCTTCAGGGAAGATCCCCGGTTGTGAAAAGGCTGGAAACATTTGCAGTTTTTAGCGGTTATCCGATTGAAAAGCGAGAAAAACATCGCTAGTTTCCGGTAAAGCATTATCGATGATGAGGTTATCTTGTGAGCACTAGTTTTGAACTCAACACACCGGATGTAATGGCCGAGGATTTTGATGCGGACCTTGTGCTGCTCAACCTGCGCTCGGGCGAATATTTTAACATTACCGGCGCGCCGCGGGCCTTTCTTGATACCGTGTTGGCAGGGGTTTGCCCAACCAGCCTAAGCAAGGCTTTGGGCCAAACCAACGCTGAGGCCGGCGCAGAGGCTGCGCTTTACTTTGAAAACCTGCAAAAACATACCCTCATTCGGCCGATTGAAGGCAGCACGGCCATGGATGCCACGCCCGCCCATGCGGCGGCGGTTTTGGCCATTGGCGCAACCTTCCCGTTTGAGTGCTTTGATGACCTGAGTGACCTGTTGGCAGCGGACCCTATCCACGATGTGGTGCCTGAAGCTGGCTGGCCTGTTATGCCTGATGCCGGATAGCATTTCTGCCTTTGCCATCACCGCGCTAGACCGCGCGGAAAAGGCGCTGAAAACGGCGGCCCTTACGCGGATTAGCGTTGCAGGGGTTACCGTGGGCATTGCCGAGACAGCGCCAAAGGTGGTGAACTGGCTTTCAGGCCAGTTTGACCCGCCAGCGGCCACGCCAAGTGCACAGGTTTTTTGCGATTATTCAGGTGGCTACCTGCCCGAGACCCGCGCCCTTGGCGACCTTAGCGAAATGTCCCCGCTGGCCTTTGACGAGGCCCTCGCCACAGCTGGGCTTTTTGGCAGCTTTGACGCCAACCAAAATAGGTGGGACCTGTTTGACCCCGCCCGCAACATTGGCGTGCGGCTGCTGCCCCACCCCGGCGCCTACCCTGAATGGGAGCCAACCGCCCCACTGGCAAACCTGTTGGGCTGGATCATGCGCGCCAAGGGCCGCATGGTTATGCATGCCGCTTCTCTGGGCATTGGCAACGTTGGCATTTTGCTGGCTGGCCCCGGCGGCAGCGGAAAATCGGGCACCACATTGGCCGGTGTAGCCAACGGGCTGCAAAGCGTGGGCGATGATTATTGCGTGGTTTCACCCGCGCCTTCTCCGGTCGCCCGCCCGCTTTACCGGATGATGAAACAAGACAGCGCAGGGCTGGCGCGCGTTGGGATTAACGGCGTGGCAAGCCCGCTCAACTGGCAGGGCAAACATGTGTTTGACCTACGCGAGGTTTTTCCGGAGGCCGCGATAGACGAGGCCAAAATAAAGGCGATTTTACTACCTAGAGTCAGCCACCTACCGCACACCAAGCTAGAACGCGCCAGTGCGTTTGAAGCGCTTCAGGCGCTGGCCCCGTCCACCATGCTACAACTTGGCGGCGACCGTAGTGCCACCTTTAAAGCCTGCGCAGAAGTGGTGCGCGCCGTGCCGGCCTTTCACCTATTACTCAGCGAAGACCCGCGCGAAATTGCGGCCACCATAAGAGGTTTTATTTTGGAGGGCGGGGCATGAAGCTCTGTGTGCTTATGCCGGTTCATAACGAGGCGCGGTA
Source organism: Paracoccaceae bacterium (assembly GCA_013139635.1). GTDB lineage: Bacteria > Pseudomonadota > Alphaproteobacteria > Rhodobacterales > Rhodobacteraceae > UBA3077. The sequence goes on along the minus strand of WTAL01000022.1, from coordinate 368 downwards.
TATCCGTTCGGCCATCGCTTCGGTGACCACAGCGTGGGGGCCACTGGATATAGAGATTATCATCGTTGATGATGGCTCCACCGATGAAACCGCTGAAATTGTTGGGGATATTGCCAAAACCACGACGAAAGTTCGGCTGATCCGCACCGAAAACAATGGTGTTTCGCAGGCCCGCAATACTTTGCTAGCGGCCATCCCTGATGATTGTGACCTCGTGACCTTCCTTGATGGCGATGACGCGTTTGAAGCGGGGTATTTGGATAAGGCTTGCCAGATATTGGCAGCCAACCCCACGCTTGACCTGCACTATGCCCAGCTTTGCCTGATCGATTCCGAGCAACAAGATATGGCAAACGCGCCGCGCGGGG
>WTAL01000005.1 GCA_013139635.1 Paracoccaceae bacterium | reverse complement strand
TATATTCTGCCAAAGACCCGAAGGGCTGGTCAAAAATAACCGCGAGCGAAACTTTGTCGCCCAAGTCGGTTTTATACCCGCCCGAAAACCCAAAGTAGTTTGGCGACATTATACCCGTATCGGCAGTGGTTGGGTCTGCGCCCGAAACCGATGGCATGGCAAAAGACACACCGAATTCGGCCAGCGTGCCTTCTTCAAAGATAATATCAACCGATTGGCTCGTGCGCTCAATCCCGCCTGCTTGCACCATTGCAGCGCTGGCCAAAAGTGCGGCGCCTGCCGCAAAACCTAATTTTTTCATCGTTCCCTCCCAGAAATCTTTATCCCGTTCAGCATAGCTAGGCAAAGTTCCGCCGGTCAATGTTTACGCAACGGCAGGCGCAAGAATTATCTATAATGTGGCATTTTTAGCGCTAAATCCGGTCTCTGAGGGCATAATAGCTCATGGCCAGCGCCAAAAGCGGGGTTTTAAGAGCGGGGCCACCGGGGAAGCGCGGCGGTGTGGTGCTGTTAAACAGGTCAAATCTTTCTGCTGTGCCGTTAATGGTTTCCGCGAGAATTTCGCCCGCAAGGCTAGCCATGGCTACACCGTGGCCAGAATACCCCGAGGCGCTCAGGATGTTCGGCGCAAGGCGGGCAAAATTCGGCATGCGGTTCATGGTGATGGCCAGCGTCCCGCCCCACGCATAGTCAATTTTGGCCCCCGCAAGCTGCGGGAATATCTCCAGCATCGGCTTTTGCGCTTTGGGCGCGATATTTTTGGGAAACTTGTAGCCATAGCTTTCACCCCCGCCAAAAACCATACGATTATCAGCCGAGCGCTTAAAGTAATTCACCACAAATTTGCTGTCGGCCACGGCGACATCATCGCGGATCAAGCTTTTAGCCAGCGCATGCCCCAGCGGCTCAGTGGCCACAATAAAGTTGTTTATCGGCATCACGCGGCGCGCCACTTTCTTGGAAAGCCCGCCCATATAGCCATTGCCCGCAAGCACCAGAAAATCAGCCGTTACCCGCCCTTGCGCGGTGCTCACAACCGGCTTTGCAGCCTTGGAAAAGCTCAGCGCTTTGCTGCCCTCATAAATCTCCACACCCGCTTTTTGCGCCGCCCGCGCCAGCCCCAGCACATATTTTTGCGGGTTCAAATGCCCAGCGCCTTTATCCAACGTGCCGCCACAATAGGCCTCAGAGCCAACATGGCCGCGAATTTCAGCGCTATCCAGCGCCGAAATATCATCATAGCCATAGCGGGTTTGCAGCATTTCGGCATAGGCAAAGCTGTGGTGCAGGTGCTTGGGCTTAAGCTCGGCATGAAGTATGCCGTCACGCCAGTCGCACTCAATGCCATGCTTGGCAATTAGCCCCCGCACACACGCCTTGCTGGCCTCGCCCAGCCCCCAAAGCGCGCGGGCTTTATCCTCGCCCACCATACTCTCAAGGTCGTCCTGCTCTACCCGCTGGCCAGAGCCCACCTGCCCGCCATTCCTGCCCGAAGCCCCAAAGCCCACGCGCTGCGCCTCTAGCACCACCACTTTATAGCCCACCTCGGCAAGGTGGAGCGCCGTGCTCAGCCCCGTAAACCCCGCGCCAACCACGCAAATATCGGCCCGAGCCTCACCCTTGAGCGGCGGAAACGGGGCCAAAGGCGTGGCCACGCTGGCCCAATAGGATTTTGGGTATTGGCCCGGTTTATCGTTAGCGTAGAGCAAGTCCATTCTGTCACCTCATTGGTTCCAGCTCAGTATCCGGCCTCGTTTGAGAATTTCAATGTAAATGTGAACCCGCTTGCAAATTGCTTGCATGGCCGTGCGCTTTATGCTCCCTTTTGAGTGCGTTGACTTACGCAAGCAGACGCGCAACAACCGTAAGGGTAATAAAACCAAATTTTTTAAAACCATATTAATTGTGTATTTTGTGGAGAGCACCCGATGCCCATGACGCCAAATGAACTAGCGGAGCTAACGCCGCTCATTGCCGCCGCCCGAAAAAAGCCAATAAATTTTGGGCTTTGCATCGGCAAGAAACCAGACACAACCGTGCTATATCTGCATCGGAAAAAGTCCCCTGAAATCCTTGCGCGATTGGCGAAAAAGTCAGGGGATACCGCCAAAGTGGCTATGGGCACGGTTTCCATTAGCGGCAAAAAGATGATGCTGACGATCACAGGGGACGCGCCAAGTGGCCTGCAAAAACGCCTGAAGCTGTTTTTGGCCTCGATTAAAACGCCGTTTATTGTGATGCTACTTGACCAATCAGGCAATGCGATTGGCGAAGGCGAAGAGGGCGAAAGTGGGGGCATAGCCGAAGCCGGCAGCCCAGATGCCAGCGCGCCACCGGAGCCGGCACGTCGCGAGCCTCCCGCCGCCACCAAAGAAGAGATTGCCGCCTTTAAAACCGCCTATGCCGCCGCCAAAAAACGCCTGAAATCTGTCGCGCGTTTAAAAGTAAATATATCGGTTCTCAAAACAGATATCGCTGACGCAGCCAAGCTGGCCAAAGATAAAAAGATCTCTGAGGCAATGGCAAAGCTCTCAGGGATGGCCCCGAAATTTACCGCCGCCGAGCAGGAATATGCAGACCGCATGAAGAAGACAGCGCGCGATGCCATTACGCTTGCCGCGACCTATCTTGGCGGTGCTTTGGAAGTCGCAAAACTAGAAGTTATTTTTAAGGCTTTGGAAACGGAAGCCGCAAAATCGCCTTTGGACCCTAAAAAGGTAAATGCGATGGTAAAGGGCATTACGCGCAAAGAAGCACAGCTCAAAAGAGCTGGTAAGAAATACAAAAAAGAATATGACAAAGTCTCTGCTCACATTAAAAAATTCTGTGAAGACAACATCCGAATTATTGATAAACCGCTTGTTGCTACAGAAGTTACGCAAATCAAGAAAGACATTTTGTTGGCGCGCAAAAAGCTGGATGAACATTCAGCAGCGCTGGCCAAAAGTATGTCTTCGGCTATTAACGGTCGAATTATGGATTTGCACAAGCTTAACAAAGACAACAAAGCATATCTGACTTTCAAAACCACAGTAGAAACAAAACTGGTGGCGCTATATGCAAACCGCGCCAATGGCATTGAAAGTGATTGTGTGCGCCTGGAAGCCAAACAAGTTAAGGCGCAGGCCTTTGAGGATAAAAAGGCCTTTTACGATGCCAATTTAACCATGACAGAAATAGATGCTGAAATTGCGGGATTGCAATCAACGGCCCGAGATTACAAGCTCTATGCAACCTCCCTCGAAAAGCTGAAGGCCCAGCTTGTTATCCTTAAAAACAGCCCTCAAATTGAATTTGTAGAGCCGGAGTTTAAGGCGCTTTTGACGGGGTTAAAATCAGCCATGGCCCTTGCCAAAAACAAGGAGCTGGTTAAGGCCGTAAATAAAACCGTAGATCTGTTGGCCGAAGCCAAAGCGCTTGAGGTTAAAGCCGCAAAAGCCGCGCCGCTGACCGATTTTGCCAACGGTATCGAGAATGGCGACGTGGAGAAACTGCGCCAGCAGGCGATAGACATTCTGGCCGCGCTCAAAGCCCACCCGCGCGCAAAACTCGCGCCGCATTTACTGGCCAAGGTAGAAGAGCGGGTCGATAATCTTGATTCCATCTGGAACCAGCTCATTGAATCTGCCGCGCGTGATGAGATGAAAGAAATTTCGGCCCTCGCCAACGAGGCCCGAAAGAAGCTGGATAGTGCGGACACCTACTACAATCGGGCCGTGACGCTTGGGGCCAATACAACACAGCTGGGCAGCTCCCACGCCCAAGCTGCTTACATCCGGCCATTTATTGTGAAAATCGCGGCGATTGTTAAAAAGGCCAAAGCAGATGCGCTGGCCAGTGCTGCGGGCATAGACAAAGCCCTGACTGAGGGCGAGCGGCTTTTAGATTTGGCCAAAACCACCGCCGATGCCGAGGTTGCTTATCGCGTCCATAGGGCCACGGCTGAAACCGGCGTGGCCGCCGTTACGGACCCCGCGTTTGATTTTCAGGATAAGGTTAAAATATTAGCCGATATCCAAACCCAAATGGACGCGGCTGAAGCCTTTTCAAAAACCTTCAAGCATGAAGACGCCGAAAAGGCGCTGGGGAAGGCTGATACGCTGGTGATGACCGCCAAAATTGGGGCGAGCGCCAAATCAGGCACGCCACCCAGCAAAGCGGATATCCAAAAGCTACTCGACCAGCCCGACGGCGAAAAAGCGCTTGATGCGCTGGTTTCGTCCTTGCCGGACTCAACCCAGCAAGATGTGATGAAAAATGTGCTCGAAGTGCGCTTTGGCATGGAGGTAAATATTTATGATAAAGAGGAAGACGAGGACGTTGCCGGTGCCGAAAAATCGGGCGGCGAACTTGATGTGCCGGCGCCAAAGCTGCTAGCCTATTATGAGGTGCTAAAATCAGTGCCTGCTACCCATACAAACCTGAACCCAAGCCTCATGCGCTTTGATTCCGTTGAAGAAGACGAGGGCGGCTGGTATCGGGCCAGTGAGCAACGGGTGGTTATTGAGCTGGATGATACCGCTAATGATCCGATGGGTGATGAAATTGGAGACCCCGACGCGCTCGATAATATTGACGCGGATTCCGTTTGCCCCGCCATTGCGGACGAGCCAACCCAAGCCAGCTGGACAACCTATCACGAAATCGGCCATGCGGTTGATGACCGCCAGAGCTTTATGGATGGAAAAGCAAAAAACCCTGACTTTGGTGGGTGGATTGAATACGGCTCAAATATTGGCCCCGTTGCCGCGGCGGCCGCTGCCGAGTTTGAATATGATCCAAGCTATGTGGAGCGGATTATGGCGGGCGGTAAACCCAAAGTACCAAAAATACCTAAGCAATTAAGCGAAAAAGAAGGCCGGAAGGCCGGTGAAATATGGCGCAAACGCCGGAAAAACTTTGAGGCTTGGCACAAGGCGGTTTCGGTTGGCTCAGATCCATGGGCCTCTGCCAGCACGGTTAACACCCACAAAATTGGCACGGTCATGTATCAGGAAGCCTATGCTAACAACTGGGTTTCCTATATCGCAGCTGCCCGCAGCAAAGGCGTGACCGGATACCAGTTTCGCGCGCCGGGTGAGTGGTTTGCCGAGCTTTACGCGGCCTATCATTCCAAAAAGCTCAACTCTTCGCACCCTGCAAATTCGTGGCTCCCTGGCCTTTGAGCCTGATGAAAGGATAAATCATGTCTGTTTTTAAAACCCGCACTTTTACCTGCCCCGACTGTGGTGCCGAGCTGGAATTTGACAATTACAGCAGTATAAACGCTGACCGCCGCCCAGACCTTCGCGATGAAATTATCGGGCGCAGCCTGTCATTGGTCCATTGTGAGACCTGCGATAAAGAGTTCCGGCCCGAGCCGCACCTCAATTATCTGGATTACAAAAATGGCGTCTGGATAATGGCACACCCCATTTATGATATCGGCCATTGGGATGAAGACGAGGAGAAAGCAACCACACTTTTTGCAAATGCTTACGGCGAAAACGCGCCCGCCTCGGCCCGGGAAATTGGGAGTTCCCTCACCCCGCGCATAACCTTTGGCTGGGCCGCTTTTCGGGAAAAGCTGGTCATAAAAGAGGCGGGGCTGGATGACCTGATGGTTGAAAAAACCAAGCTGACCATTTTGGCCAATCGTGAGGGTAACCCGATTGAAGCCGGTGTCGAGCTTCGCCTCATCAATGCCCGTGAACAGGCCATGCGCATGATGTGGATTAATGCAACAACCGGCGAAAGCCTGCAACAATTTGACATTCAGCGCGCGCTTTATGACAGCGTGGTTGAAGGGGGGGCATGGCCCGGAATTGATGAAAAGCTAAGCGCCGGAATATTTGTGGATACCCAGCGCATGGTCATTGAACCGACACCTAGAGAACCCGCGTGAGCCATTTTCAAGATAGATAAATGATAGCGGGACAGGGACTTGAACCCCGGACACCAGTATTATGATATTAATGCTGGAGCATGAACTATATAGTGTTATCAATACGTTATAGTTCAATTTAAATAGCGTGAAACTCTTGTGCAATGAGAATTTAATAGGCAATTTCGTGTATCGTCAAGTTATTGGCTAGGTCCTGCGCGAACCTTGGCGGACCAGTTTAACCTTGATATAAGTTTGATCCATCCACCAAGATCCCGCGGTTGTCAGCTTTCTTTGCTGGGCCATTTTGGAAATCATCGATGAGTATTTGACAACCCATCTGCTCAGCATCACCGTTTCATCAAACGGAGAACGAGGCCAATGCTAGGATTTAAATCCTCCTCATCCGCGTCAGCCACACTGGAGGGTATCGAAGTGACACACATGATACGTAAGAAACAGTTCAGCCCAAACGGCAGTGGCTTTGTGCAATTCGCAACCCTTGCTGGATAACCGTATCCAATCAATCAGATAGTTGTGCCTGACGACAAACTTTGCAACAGAACCGTTCGCAAGCGGGAGAGCGTCGGGACTTGGTGCGATGTTTAGGCGGCTTGCAACCGCCGCGCTTGCCTAAAGGACACCAGCTTGCGGCTGCCCTCGTCCCACAGGTGCATTTGCGCACTTTTCAAGCTTTCCCGAATGGTCATCCGGTTCAGGTTTTCCAGCGCAGAGTTCTCGCGCAAAACATCCATCAGCCGGTAAAACGGGATACGGCTATAAAGATGGTGCACATGATGGATTCCGATATTACCGCTGAACCAGCGCAGTACGCCAGGGAGCACATAATAAGAGCTGCCCATCAGGGCGGCGTCGTGCAGGTCCCATTCGTTGGCATGGTCCCACTGCGCATTTTCAAACTGGTGCTGCACGTAAAATAGCCACACGCCTAGCGTGGCGGCCATAAGGAGCGTGGGCATAAAAATCAGCAACAAGGCGGGCAATCCGCCAAACCAAAGCATCAGGCCAATCATCAGGGCGATCATCGCATTCGTACCCATGGCACTCATCCAGTATTCCCACGAGCGGAGCATGCTGAGCGGCACGCGATTTTGCACCATAAACAAGAGCGCAGGGGCAAAGCCAAACATAAAGACCGGATGGCGGTAAATACGGTAAGCCAGCCGCTTAAAGCGTGGCAAGGCTTCAAATTCTGCAACGGTCATTGTGTAAACATCGCCAATGCCGCGCTTATCAAGGTTGCCCGAGGCCGAGTGATGAATGGAATGGCTGCGCCGCCACACCTTATAAGGTGTTAGCGTAAACACGCCGATGGTCCGGCCAACCCAGTTATTTGCGTGGCGATTGCCAAAAAAACTGCCATGGCCGCAATCGTGCTGGATGATAAACATCCGCACTAAAAACAGCCCGTTGGCCAATGAAAACCCAAAAGTCAGCCAATAACTGGCGGAGAGTGACATCCATGCCAGCACCGCCAATATGGCAAAAGGAAAGAAACTGACGGCCAGCTCAAAACTGGAGCGCTTCAGGCTTGGCTCACGATATTTGGCAAGAACACGCACCCAATTACGGGCAGACTGAGGTTGCGATTGGGGTGATGTCATCCGGTTTAAACTGCTTTCGTCTAGGTATTTTTAAAACAACACAAAGTGCCGCTCACACGTTAAACCACGAGATGGTTAATAAGTGGATGCCCTTTAGTGGCGGCAATGTCAATCGTGACAAATTAGCGGGGGTTAATTTTTGGGCTTTGGCGGTTAACTTTTTGCAACTAAAAGCAAATTATTGGCTGGCATTGCAATTGGAGCAAGCACGGCCAACCCCGCTTTAGCCTGAAGCCGCTGAATGCTTTCAAATGATTTGTAACCAATTTCAGGCGTTTCTGCCCGTAGGCTTTCGTCAAATTCACGATCTGACTCGCTGGCAAAATCTTCCCCGCGCAAAAACGGGCCATACGTCGCAAATATACCACCGGGGGCCAGCGCCTTAGCAGATTCAGTAATGACATTGCTGGCTTCTTCTTCGCTGATTAAATGCAGCAAGTTTGACAGAAAAATCAGATTTTGCCCGCCAAAGGCATCCGCCCACCCATGAAGACTTGCATCAAGTATTACCGGCGGCTTTACGTTCATAAGCTCAGCCTCGCCACACCAGGCGGCAATACTTTCCAGCCGCGCGGGCTCAATATCCGTCGGTTGCCATTGTAACGCAGGGAAGGCCGCCCCAAAGCGCACCATGTGTTCGCCCGTGCCACTGGCGATTTCCAGCGCTTTGCCTTGCCTAGGCGCAAGGGGTTTTAGCGCGTCAACGATGGCACGCCCATTGCGGGCAGCCGAGGGCGCATGCAATTTGCCGTTTTCAGTCGGCAGCGCCACGCTGGCAGTTTTGGGAAGTTTGCGCATAGAGGCCTTACCGTTAGAAATAAAAAAGCCCCGTCATGATTGACGGGGCTTTAGCTTATTTCTAGCGGGCGTCGTAGTAAAGCCCAACCACATGTTCGGCTTGGGCAAAGAACAGCCAGCGCTGGGCGAAAAGCCCGATAATGTGCGACAGCATGATGATCGCCACAATCACGTGGTTAACATCCGTGAGCAAAATCAGCAGCGCGGGCAGCAAGGCCACCAGCACCAGTGCCAGCACCCGCAGCTTGGCGGCGTGCTTACGGCCTACTACATATACCATTTCTTTCAGCAAGTAGTTTTCACCCGAATGCGGCTTTTCAAGCAGCCGCACTTTGCCGAGATCACCAAGACCAGTGGCCGATTCAATGCTGGAGCCAGAGCGTTCCAAAGCTGTATCGCCTTGCAACCAAGCCATCGCCTGAAAGGCAATGATGAGGCCAAGCAACACCAGCGCAACCGTCATCTGGTTGGACAGCAGCGCGCCGCCTGCGGATGCATAAAGCAAGAAGAGCAGTGGGGTAACGGCGGTGTTCCAGCGTGGTACAGTTTTAAGCTGGGCATATATCATTGAGGTGGTGAACACCGTGACCATGGCCATGGCCGAGGCCAGATAGCCGAGCATTGGAATGCGGTTATCCATGAAGGCCCAAAGCGCAGCATAGATGAAAAACACAGCAAGCGTGAGCACCGCCATAATGCCTTCGCGAGAAAGCCATGAGGTTTGCCACTGGCTAAACGCATAGATCGCGTTTTTGGGGTTTCCAAGGTGGAAGGTGGAGGCCAGAAGGCCGATGGTTGCCAGCCCAAGGGCCACGGTGGCGAATGTTGCCGCTACCCAGCCGGACACGTCCGGCAGGCCAAGGCCCAAAAACAGCATCAGGCCAAAGCCTAGCCCTGAGATGGTGCTGAAGATGATGACAGAAGGTGCTGGATGCATCAGATTTTCTCCAAAGTACGGTCGAGCCAGCCGAGGAAACCAGTGATTTCTTCGGATTGGGCTTCGAGAGCTGGGGCTTGGGTGCCATTCACATCGGCCTTGGGCCGTGGCGGCAGGTATTTGTTAACAGGCTTGGTGCCTTGCTCGGGCATCAGGTCCATGCCGCCACGCTCGGCTACGAGCTTGGAAACATTGCTTTCAGGGTCGGCGAAATCACCGAAGTGGCGCGCGCCTGCGGGGCAGGTGCGCACGCATGACGGGATACGATCTTCTTCCGGTAGGTTTTCGTTATAAATCCGATCTACACAAAGCGTGCATTTCTTCATTACACCGGCCATTTCGTCAAGCTCACGCGCGCCATATGGGCAGGCCCAAGCACACAAGCCACAGCCCATGCATTTGTCTTCATTGACCAGCACAATGCCGTCTTCCTCGCGCTTATAGCTGGCACCTGTTGGGCAAACCGGCACGCAGGGGGCGTCCTCGCAATGCAAGCAAGATTTCGGGAAGTGGATCGTTTGCGATGCGCAGCCCTCTTGCTTGGCTTCAAAGGTATGCACACGGTTCAGGAAGGTGCCTGACGGGTCGCCGCCGTAAGCGTCCATATCTGAAAGCGGGGCACCATACTCGTTGGTATTCCAGCCTTTGCACGAAATCACGCAGGCATGGCAGCCCACGCAGGTGTCTAGGTCAATGACCAAGCCGAGCTTTTTCTCGGTAGATGTTGGTAGCTGGGTCATTTCCACTCCTCCCCGAAGGCTATGTCTTTTGGCCCTTTGCCAACAGGAGATTCCTGTGCGGCGAAGGTCGGGTTGGTCTGCAAATCAGCAGGGGCGTCTACGCGCTTGATGTTCACCCGAAGGTCAAACCATGCGGCTTGGCCGGTGACTGGATCAGAGTTGCTCCAGCGTTGGCCGTCCTTTTTGGCGGGCAGAAGCTCACTAATCAGGTAGTTCAGCAGGAAGCCCTCTTTGGTTTCCGGCGCGTCCTCTTGCAGCGCCCAAGCGCCTTTGCGTTTGCCGATCGCGTTCCATGTCCAGATGGTTTTGGCGTTCAGCGCCTCCATCAGCACAACCGGAACCGTGATGGTGCCGTTGGGGGATGTGACTTGCGCCCAATCGCCCTCGCTAAAGCCATGCTCGGCCCAAAGCTCACCCGATATAAACAGCGGATTACGGCCATGAATTTGCCGCAGCCATGCGTTTTGCGTGCCCCAAGAGTGATACATCGCCATCGGGCGCTGGGTGAGCGCGTGAATGGGATATTCGTCTTTATTAATGAGGGTTTGCTCAAAGGGTTCATACCAGATCGGCAGCGGGTCCATCGCCATTTTTACTTGCTCGCGCAGGTGCTCAGGCGGTTGGATGTCACCATGGCCTTCGGCAGCCAAGCGGAATTTCTGGATAATCTCTTGGTAAACCGTAAACACGTAGGGCGACTCTTTATCAAAAATCCCCCGCTCCACGGCCCACTCTTGGTAGCCCTTGTTCCACGGCTTATAAAACGCGTTTGTTGGCTCGATGTCCTCATGCCAAAAACCGCCGTTTTCAATGTATTTATTAAGCTGCTCAGGGTTCGGCTCTCCGCGCCCTTTGCCCTCGCCATCTTTCCCACGCCAGCCAGCCAGTGGCCCAACGCCGGGGCGGCGCTCGTGGTTTACGATGTAATCTGCGTAGTCCTTGAATTTGGCAGTGCCATCTTCATTGACCATAGCCGGCAGCCCAAGCCGCGCGCCAAGTTCAATAAGAACTGACTGGAAGCCACGCACATCTCGGTCTGGCTCCACTACGGGCCAGCGGATGCTGTCGGCAAGGCCATCGGCTTCGCAAATTGGGCGGTCCAGAAGGCTGATGCAGTCATGGCGCTCAAGGTAGGTGGTGTCTGGCAAAATAAGGTCCGCGAAGGCCACCATTTCCGAGCTGTAAGCATCAGAGTAGATGATATTCGGAATTACATGGTTCCCGTCTTCATCTTTATCCCGCAGCATATCCATAACTTGGCTGGTATTCATGGAAGAGTTCCACGACATATTCGCCATATACATAAACAGCGTGTCGATCTTGTAGGGGTCGCCTGCATGGGCGTTTGAGATCACCATATGCATCATACCGTGGGCCGAAAGCGGGTTTTCCCACGTGAAGGCTTTGTCGATGCGCTTGGCGGACCCGTCTTCCTCTAGGCACAAATCCTCTGGCCCGCGGGGGTAGCCCAAATGCGGGCCGTTAAGCGGCGCGCCGGGGGTTACGGTGTGGTGCGGCTTGGGGTGATCCTCAACCGATTTCGGGTAAGGCGGCTTAAAGCGGAAACCACCTGGCACCTCAACCGAACCCACGAGGATTTGCAGAACGTGCAAAGCCCGCGCGGTTTGGAAGCCGTTGGAGTGCGCCGAGATGCCACGCATAGCGTGCATGGCCACGGGCCGCCCTGTCATCTTCTCGTGCTTTTCGCCCTTCCAGTCTGTCCACGGGATATCAAGCGTGATTTCCTCGTCAAAGGCCACGCGGGCGATATCAGCCGCGATGGAGCGGATGCGCGCGGCGGGAATGCCAACGCGCTCTTCCACGGCCTCAGGCGTGTATTCATCTGTCAGGTATTTTTCGGCCAGCAGCTCAAAAGCAGGGCGGCATTGCACGCCGTCCACTTCCACCATGCCACTCATGGCAGGCTTTGCGCCCTTGGTTTCGTAAGGCACGGCCTTATTGGAGGCGCGATCCCAAACCAGCTGGTTGCTGTCGCTATCGCGCACAAACAGGCCGAACTGGTCGGAACCTTCAACTTGGTTCACCAAGAAGGGCATGTTGGTATAGCGAATGAGGTAATTCAGATCGACCTTGCCAGCCTTGAGCAGCTCATGAATGAGCGACAGGATAAACAACCCGTCGGTGCCGGGTGTAATGCCGACCCACTCATCCGCAATGGCGTTATAGCCAGAGCGAATAGGGTTAACTCCGATAATTTTTGCGCCGTTGGCTTTAAGCTTGCCGAGGCCCATTTTAATGGGATTTGAATCATGGTCTTCGGCCACGCCGAAAATCATGAAGAGCTTGGCGCGGTCCCAATCGGGGGCGCCAAATTCCCAAAACGCCCCGCCCATGGTATAAATACCGCCAGCGGCCATATTCACCGAGCAAAAGCCACCGTGGGCCGCGTAATTAAGCGTGCCATAATTCTGCGCCCACCAGCCCGTCATGCTCTGACTTTGGTCACGTCCGGTAAAGAAAGCCAGCTTCTTTGGGTCTTTTTCACGAATCGGTTTCAGCAAGCCTACGGCAATATCAAACGCCTCTTCCCAGCTAATATCCTCAAACTTGCCTTCACCACGCTCACCAACCCGCTTCATCGGATTGCGCAGGCGTGACGGTGCATAATGCTGCATAACGCCGGCCGACCCCTTGGCGCAAAGCACACCTTTGTTCACCGGATGATCGCGGTTCCCCTCGATATACTTGACCTTGCTGTCCTTCATGTGGACATTAATCCCGCAGCGGCAGGCGCACATATAACACGTGGTCCGGCGGATTTCGTCACTCACAACCGGCGAGGTGTCCAGCTTAGGCTGATGATGCTTTGTCATACTTCCCCCAAAGATTATCGGCCTTTTTGCAAGGCCGCCTAACGCTCAGGCATAATACATTCGAAAATTCTAATCCATAGATATTATGGGGCTTGTTGCCGCATCTTGCTTTTACGGGCTTGGCGGCTTCTTGCTCACAGCGATTTTGTACTTATTGGCAAGATTTTGTATCTATGCAATTTAGGGATGAGCATAAGGGGAGAAACCGATGTTTAAGAAACCAGTCGTGTTGTCAGCGGTAATTGTTTTAGCAGCCAGCGCCAGTATGGCCGATATTTCTGACACCTGCCTGATCGGTACTTGGGTGCCAGCACCCGGTGCCTTTGCCGAGCAATTTGCCGCCAGTTCTGGCATGGGAGACGTGGAAATATCGGGAGAAGTGCACATGGTGTTTACACCAGTGGGCGGGCAATACCTGCTAAACGGGATGGTGATTAAAATTCAACAGCCCGGCATGCCGCCAATGGCCGTGGCGATGAATGGCGAGGGCGCGTTTGTAGGGGAGGCAGAAGGCGGGGCCTTTAGCTTTACCATGGGCGCGTTTAACTACGCCGCCGAGGCCACCATAGATATGGGCGGCTCCCCCATGGTGATGGACATTCCCTTTACCGACGAAATGGCCCCGATGGGCGGGGGCGCACAGGGCCGCTATGCTTGCTCCGCCACCACGCTGAGCTTTGATGTGGAGGGTCGCGAGGGCAAAATGGTAGACTCATGGGTTCGCCAATAAAAACAAGGGTTTTTGCCCTTAGCGGGCTGCTGCCTATAGCCTATTTAGCGCTCAACGGCACCGATACCATGTTGCTGGGCTATTCACTTTTTGTGGCCACGTGGCTGCTAAACAAGGGTGAAGGGCGCGCGCTGTTTGGCTTTGTGCTGCTGTATTGGGGCGCGGGGCTGGTCACAGAAGTGCTGGCATGGCTGAGCGATTATTTAGCGGGCGCGCCGTTTCCGACCACTTTTCACCCACAGCTCCTGCCGGATCTCATTATTGCGCTTGGGTTTTACGGCGGTATGGCGGTGGCGTGGGGGCTGGTGCTGTGGCGCTTTCGGTTTTCACTGCTGGCGGTGTTTATAACCGGCGGCATTTATGGTGTTGCGATAGAGCAAGACGGCGCCGTGCTCATGATGGTGCTCACCATACTCTCAGAAAACCCGCTGGCGGGGCTCATTTTGGCCGCTTATGTATTTGTGGTATATGGGTCGGTGCCTGCCTTGGCATTTACCCCCTTCCGGAGGCGGCTTTCTGACACGGCGCGCGCAGGCCACTGGATAAAATACCCGCTTGTGCTCGCGGGGCTTTACCTGTTTTCAAATATTGGTGTGTGGCTGATTATCGCCGCCACAGAAGTTTTGGGCGGCCTGCCTTTGCCACGCTCGGCGCAGTTATTTCCGCTCTGGTAGCGCGTTAGTCTTCGCGCCACGTTCCGGTCTCCAGCCCTTCCAGCGCCCATTCGCCAATACGCCAGCGGATCAGCCTTAGCGTGGGGTGGCCGATGGCGGCGGTCATGCGGCGGATTTGGCGGTTGCGGCCCTCGCGGATGGTGATCTCTATCCAGCAATCCGACACGGTTTTGCGAAAGCGCACGGGTGGGGTACGGGGCCATAGCCATTTTGGCTCGTCAATTTCGCGGGCATCTGTTTGGCCGGTTGGGCCGTCTTTTAGGGTTATGCCTTCGCGTAATCTAGCGAGGCTTGCACCTGATATATCGCCTTCTACCTGCGCCAGATAGGTTTTCTCCATCTTGTATTTCGGGTCAGCAATGCGGCTTTGCAGGCGGCCATTATCTGTCAGCAAAAGCAGGCCTTCGCTGTCTTTATCCAGCCGTCCAGCGGGGTAGACTTTAGGCACATCAATATAATTCGAGAGCGTCTCTCGCTTGCTGCCATCAAGGCCTTTATCGGTGAATTGCGAGAGCACATTGAAGGGCTTGTTAAACAGGATCAGCATGGGAAAACCTTGATTGGGATAGGGCCTAGTAGCATACTAGGGATTAAATAACGTAGTTGATTTTTTCTAAAGGTGTTAGACTACGATCCAACCGCGCTGCCAAGCGGTTATTTGTATCCCGCGACCAGGGCAAAATTATACTAAGCCGGTTAGCCCCAAAGTACGGCAATTTTTTGATATCTGCCTTGGCACCGGATGCAGCTATTAAGTTGGGCTCGGGTTTCTGGCTGGGGGCAGGTGTGTCGGGGTTTCGATGATTCTATCAGGCGCGCGCTTAACCCTGCCCCAAAACGCTACAGCCACGGCCCTCTATAACGAAAGGGGCGAATCGATTTTTTATGCTGTGAAAAATGCAGGTGGGTATGTATTGGCGCTTACTTGCATTCAATTAATGCAGAAAGCTAAAAAAGTGGGCTGAAAGAAAATCCAACCGTGTTTGGTGAGGCAGAATGCGAGACTTTTAAAGTAGGTGCATTCGCATATAGTTTCTTGATATCGCGATTTACCGGATATATTTTTCTTATTTTCAACAAGGTATAGATTAATACAGGAATATTATTCTAATTTGCGAATGAAACAAGCCAACACCTTAGTGCCGGGTATGGCAAGAATAATTGGTTGAGGAGCCCGCCATGACCCAAATTTCAGAGCCACAAACCATAACCGCAAATGACCTTCTTACTGGTGAGGTGGTCTATCTTACAAAGCACGGCGTATGGGCGCACCAGCATAGTGATGCCGTCACTTTTGATCACCCTGATCGCGCCGCTCTTTGCCTTGAACAGGTTAGCAGCCGCGACATTGCCGTTGTTGGCCCCTATTTGGCGCGCGCGAAGATTGACCACCATCAAGCCGTGAAGCCCGTGCATTTTCGGGATGCGATTCGCGCCACCGGCCCGTCAAATCGCTTTATTGGAAAGCAAGCCAGCCCCGCCTGATTTTGAAGGAACCAACCCATGTATAATTACACCACGTTTGACAAAGATTTTGTGGCCACCCGTGCGGCTCAGTTTCGTGACCAAGTGCAGCGACGCATCGAAGGTTCGCTCACTGAAGATGAGTTTAAGCCATTGCGATTAATGAACGGGCTTTACCTGCTTTTGCATGCCTATATGCTGCGCGTGGCCATCCCATATGGCACACTGAACAGCCGGCAAATGGAGGCGTTGGCCGATATCGCGGATAGGTGGGACAAAGGCTACGCCCATTTCTCAACCCGTCAAAACATCCAGTTTCATTGGCCAAAATTACCCGATGTACCGGACATTCTTGCAGCGTTGGCGGTTGATAATATGCACGCCATTCAAACTTCGGGTGCCTGTATTCGCGCGGTTACCGCTGACCATTTTGCAGGTGCCGCGGCGGATGAGCTAGCAGACCCGCGCCCAACCGCCGAGCTGGTGCGGCAATGGTCCACCGATCATCCAGAGTTTGCCTTTTTGCCACGCAAATTCAAAGTTGCGGTGACCGGCAGCACCCAAGATCGCGCTGTTACAAAGTTTCATGATATCGGCTTGCGGCTGGTGCAAAACAAAACCGGCATGCCGGGCTATGAGGTTTTGGTTGGTGGTGGGTTTGGGCGCACCCCAATGATCGGCCAAGTGCTGCGCGGCTTTCTGCACCAAGCAGATTTGCTGCCTTATCTGGAAGCGATTTTGCAGGTTTATAACCAGATCGGGCGGCGTGATAACAAGTATAAGGCCCGCATTAAAATCACCCTACATGAGCACGGGTTGGAGGATATCCGGCAGCGCGTGGAAGAGAACTTCGCGCTCCAGCGCGCCCGTTTTGATGGCGCTGATCAAATTATTCTGGCTCGCATTGAATCTGACTTCACGCCGCCTGCGTTTAAAACCGCCTCGACAAGCTGTTTTGGAAACCATCTGGCACAAAACCCAGCCTTTAATGCCTTTACAAAAACCAACCTGCACCCGCATAAAAACCCAGATTATGCCATTGTTACCGTATCGCTTAAGGCCCACGGGGCCACCCCGGGTGATGCCAGCAGCGCCCAAATGCGGGCGCTAGCTGATATAGCCAAGCACTGGAGCCATGACGAACTGCGTGTGAGCCACGAGCAAAATATCGTATTACCCCATGTCCATAAAGGCGACCTGCCGAAGGTTTACAAAGCCCTGCAAGCTACCGGGTTGGCCACCGCCAATATCGGCCTAATATCAGACCTGATAGCCTGCCCCGGTATGGATTATTGTGACCTTGCCACCGCGCGTTCTACCAACGTGGCACAGCGTATTGCGCTGCGGTTTGACGCACTCAAGCAAGAGCATGCTATTGGCCCGCTCAAGATAAAAATATCGGGCTGTATCAATGCCTGCGGGCATCATCATGCTGGCCATATCGGCATTCTCGGGTTGGAAAAAGCGGGGGCTGAAAGCTATCAGATCACACTTGGTGGCGATGGCTCGCAAACAGCGGCGATAGGCAAGCCTACTGGCAAAGGTTTTTCGACCGATGAAATAGTTCCCGCGATAGAGCGCTTGATTAAGGCCTATCTTGCTGTGCGCCACGATGCATCCGAGGCCTTTCTGACCACATTTCGCCGCCTTGGGCCCGCCCCGTTTAAAGCTGCACTTTACCCTTTGAAGGACACCCATAATGAGCTTTGAAAACCCTCGTCTGCCTCTGTCGGCCCAAATTACTGCGCTTAATAAACGCTTTCAAAACACCGACACTTCAGAGATGCTGCGCCACATAATGGCGGACCCGCATTTTGAGCGACTAGCGCTTGTATCGTCTTTTGGTGCTGATTCCGTGGTCTTGCTGGATATGGTTGCGAAAATAGATCGCACGCTGCCGGTATTGTTTATTGATACTGAAATGCTGTTTCACCAAACGTTGGCCTACCAACAAAAGCTCGCCGCTGATCTCGGGCTGCAAGACCTACGGCGCATTTCACCCTCGCGTGAGACCGTGTTGGAACGGGATTTTGAAAACCTGTTGCATAGATCTGACACCAACGCTTGCTGCACTTTGCGAAAAACCGAGCCGCTGGCACGCGCGTTAGCAGGGTTTAAGGGTTGGATAAGTGGGCGTAAGCGCTATCAGGGCGATGCCCGCGCAACCATCCAGCTGTTTGAAGCCGATACCGAACAACGCATAAAGATTAACCCATTGGCCCATTGGTCGCGGGACGATCTGGCCAGATATATTGCCACGCACAACCTGCCGCGCCATCCGCTTGTGGCCAAAGGCTTTAAATCTATCGGGTGCGCCCCTTGCACAACCCCTTCAGGCACTGTCAGCGATGAGCGCGCGGGCCGCTGGGAAGGGCAAGGCAAAACCGAATGTGGCATTCACTTTGACCTCCAGTCCGCCGCCCCTGCGATCGTAACAGATGCAGGCTTTGCCGATGAAGACTGGACCGGAGGCTTCCATGGATTTGGCGCGCTGCCCACGTTGGGCGCAGAAAATAATCCGGCATTGGCCGTTGATTTAGAGGGCGGTTTTATCGTTAAAAACCTGCTGCCTTGGATCGCCCAGATAGACCTGATCCGTGTGGATTTTCCCGTGTTTTCCGACGGGCGCGGGTTCTCGCTCGCACGCCAGCTCCGCCTGCTTGGCTTTGTTGGCCGGCTGCGCGCCAAAGGCCATATACTGGCTGATCAATATGCCATGGCGCGGCGCTCTGGCTTTGACGAGGTGGAAATTGACGCGGCCCTAGCGCGCCGCCAACCCGAACCAATTTGGCAAGCCCGTGCAAATTGGCAGGCGCGAGATTACCAAAACCGCCTGCGGCAAGGCGCTTAAAGCCCGTGGCGGGCGTTAAAGCGCATAATCTCCTGCGCTGTCGGCTTTTGTGCAGTGTATACTTCCACATAAGCCGGCATGCGGGCGATACGCGCGGGCAGGAGCTCTTTGATTTGCATCGAAATATAGCCGATCTGGGTGTAGAGGATGGTCATGGCGCGGGTATTGGCCTCTGGTTCACTATATCCGGCACGCCGAAACATCGCCGCAATGGCTGCGGTCCGGCGGGCGTCGGCGGCGTCTAGCCTTGCTTGCAGGGCCGGGGCATTGCGGGCCCAGTTGCGGATGGCGAGGTCAAGGCGGGCATCAAAAAGTTTGGGGTCTATCCAGCAATCAAACAGGTTAAAAATCGCCTCGCAGATGCTCTCGGCATAGGCGCTGCAACTGGCCTCTAGGTTTCCGGTGTTTTTTTGCTCCCAATGCTTGATCATGGCTTCAAGCAGCGCCTCACGGCTGGTAAAATGGCCATAAAACCCCGTGCGGGTTAGGCCGAGTTTTTGCGCCAGTGGCATGATTTTCACCGCCTCCACGCCGCGGCGGGTCAATGTATCTAAGGCGGCCTCAAGCCATAATTGCTGGCTGCCCCGCGGTTTTTGTCGGCTTTCCGTCATGGGCTTGGCATAGCAGTTTTGCATGGGGTGTCAAGGCGCTTGACACATATGTCTTTTGATATGACAGTGGTGTCATCTTTTGGTGAGTCGGAGGGAAAATGGCGCGGAGAAAACGTGAAAAGCGCTCGGGCGCGCCGGGGCAAAGCCCGCAATTGCATGTGCCATACATTACCCGTGGTTTACCGCCTTATGAATTGCTGGGCGAAGAAAGCCTTTGCACCATTGAAGCCACCGCTGAGCGGATCATGGCGGAAATCGGGCTGGAATTCCGGGATGACCCTGAAACCGTGGCGCTTTATCGGGCTGCGGGGGCCGAGGTGGAACATATTTCCGAAGCGTCTTGGCGCTTGCGCTTTCCCCGTGGCTTAGTGCGCGAACTTCTAAGCACCGCCCCAGCCCGCTTTACCCAGCACGCCCGCAATCCGGCGTGCTCGGTCGAAATTGGAGGAGACGCCACGGTGTTTGCCCCCGCCTATGGTAGCCCCTTTGTGATGGATCTCGACAAGGGCCGCCGCTATGGCACCATCGAGGATTTCGAAAATTTTGTAAAACTGGCCCAAGCCAGCCCGTGGCTGCACCATTCGGGCGGCACCATTTGCGAGCCCACGGATATTCCGGTCAATAAGCGGCACTTGGATATGGTTTACGCCCATATCCGCCATTCAGACCGTGCCTTTTTGGGCTCTATCACCACCCCCGAGCGTGCGGAGGATAGCATTGAAATGGCCCGCATATTGCACGGCGAGGCCTTTACCGATGAAAACTGCGTTATCATGGGCAATTTCAACACAACCTCGCCGCTGATTATTGACGGCATAACCTCGCGCGGCATCAGGGCCTATGCCCGCGCCAACCAAGGCTCCATTCATCTGCCCTTCCTGCTGGGCGGGGCTGTGGCCCCGCTTACGATGGCAGGGCAAGTGGCGCAATGTTTGGCCGAAAGCATGGTGAGCGCGGGCATTACACAGCTTGTCCGCCCGGGGGCGCCCGCCATTCTGGCCTCTTTTCAGGTGTCGCTTAATATGCGCTCTGGCTCGCCTACTTTTGGCACGCCCGAGCCCGCCCTTGGCAGCCTTGTTATGGGCCAGCTCGCCCGCCGCCTTGGCCTGCCCCTGCGCTGCGCTGGCAATTTTAGCACCTCTAAACTGCCCGACGCCCAAGCCATGCAGCAGGGCATGATGTCTATGCTCAGTGCGGTGCAATGTGGCGGTAATTATATCCTGCATTCGGCGGGCTTTTTGGATGGGTTGCTCTCGATGTCTTATGAAAAATTCATGATGGACCTTGATGTCTGCGGCGCGCTGCATGCCTATGCCAAAGGGGTGGATGTGAACGAAGATACGCTTGGCTTTGAAGCGCTTAGTGAGGGCGGCCCCGGCGCGCATATGTTTGGCACAGCCCACACCATGCGCCACTATAAAACCGCCTATTGGGATAGCGCCTTGAACGATGACCAGCCATGGGAAACATGGGACGAACAAGGCGAGGTTGACGCCGCCACGCGTGCCAATAAGGCATGGAAAGCCAGCCTTGCGTCTGCGCAATCTCCTGTATTGGACGAAGGCATTGATGAAGCGCTGAAGAGCTTTATCGCCCAGAAGAAAGCCTCAATGGATGACGCGTGGTATTAGGAGGGTAGGGCCATGAAAATTACAGGCATAAAGGTCACGCATGTAAATGTGCCGTTTGATGCGCCTTTTTGGTGGACAGCGGGGCTTTATGCCGGTGCGTCCAAATCCATTATCGAAGTGCAAACAGATGAGGGAATTGTGGGCCTAGGGGAGGCCCCGTGGTGGCATTTTGGTGAGGTGATCAAGGCCAATATTGCGCCCGCGCTCATCGGGATGGACCCGCTTGACTTGGCTGCGTGTGAAGCACGCTGCGTACCGCCTTACCAGATCACCGCCAATACCGGCGAAAACGCGGCTTCGGTGGCGTTTGGCGCGGTTGAAATTGCGCTTTGGGATATCCGCGCCAAGGCTTTTGGCCTGCCACTTTACCAGCTTCTGGGCGGCGCAGTGCGCAAAGATATCCAGTTTTCAGAGTATTTCGCCTTTCGCCCCAAGCAAGGCGATGCTGGCGGAGAAATGACACCCGAGGCTATAGTGGATTACTGCCTGAAAATGCAGGCCGAGCATGGCGCAAGCATCTTTGAGGGCAAGCTGATAATGGGTGACCCCCAGCTCGAAATAAAAACTGTACGCATGCTGCGGGAAGCCGTGGGGCCGCGCGCCGAGATCAAGCTTGATTCCAACATGCAATACTCGCTGACCACCGCGCGCTGGCTTCTGCGCGAGCTGGAGCCCTATAATATTAGAAATTACGAAGACCCTGTGGCCACATTTGAGGACATGGCCGCCCTACGCCAGCACTCGATTATTCCGTTTTCCACTCATATCCCCGACCTTAAGCGCGCCGTGGCGCTGGGCGCGCCTGATTATTTTGTCTGCAATTTTGCGGCCCTTGGCGGCCTTGGCAAAACCCTGAAATTCATTGCCGCTTGTGAGGAAATGGGCAAAGGGTTTTGGTGCTATTCCAATGATTTGGGCATTATGACCGCCGCCTATTTGCATGTAAGCGCCGCCACGCCGCACATTACCGAAGCCTCGCAATCCCTGTTTCGCTGGCAAATAGGCGATGTCATCAAGGGTGGCCCTTTTCAGCAAACCAACGATACTGTGCGGGTGCCAGAAGGGCCGGGGCTGGGCGTGGAGCTAGACACCGATGCCATGAAACGATGGGCCGCGCATTTTGAAACCCACGGTCCCATTGACCATTTTAGCGATCCGGCGCAGCCCGATGTTTATCGGCGATTGCCGCTGAACTAACAGGAGAATCTCATGCCAAGCGACCCGTTGCTTCAGCCCTACCGCCTCAAGCACCTGACGATTAAAAACCGGATCATGACCACGAGCCACGAGCCCGCCTACCCCGAAGACGGTATGCCCAAAGCTCGTTATCGCGCCTATCACGAGGCCCGCGCCAAGGCAGGGATTGGCCTGACCATGACGGCAGGCTCTGCGGCTGTCAGCCTTGATAGCCCGCCGGTTTTTAACAATATTCTGGCCTATAAAGACGAAGTGGTGCCGTGGATCCGCGAACTA
>WTAL01000162.1 GCA_013139635.1 Paracoccaceae bacterium | reverse complement strand
AAGCTCAGCATGCGGTTAATGGTGAAATGGCGGCCATAATCGCGCAGGAAGTCGATGTAGTTGAGCTGCTCTAGCCAGTCGGCATTGTTGGGCTGAATGGCCAAATTATTTGGATCTTTGAGCTTTTCATAAACAAATTTTTGATCATCAAGTGCTGAGCCGTTTGCATCATCAAAATCAAGATACTTGCTGAAAACCTTTCGGATGCCCGCGATGTTTTCGTTGATCTTTTCAGTCGTTAGCTGCGGACGGGATTCATCCTTGCCAGACGGATCGCCGATTTTGGTGGTGCCGCCGCCCATAAGCGTAATTGGTTTATGGCCGGTTTTTTGCAGCCAGCGCAGCATCATGATTTGAATGAGCGAACCAACGTGCAGGCTATCTGCCGTGGCATCAAAGCCAATATAACCCGGCACGACGCCCGCGATCAGTGCTTCATCAAGCCCCTCAAGGTCGGTGCAGTCGGACATGAACCCGCGGGACTGCATGACATGCAGAAACTCGGATTTGGGTTTATAGGTCATTGGGTCTCTTTCTGGTTAAATTGGTTTCTGTCGTTGCATAACAGAAACCAAATTATTTTAAAGGCCAACTCACTTTTTTGTTGAACTTATCTGCACTGAACATATGTTAACGATCATCACATTATGCGAGGATGTTGGAATGAAAGAACCGCTAAACTTGTTGCTAGAAAAGCTGACGGCTAAGCCTGCCTTCCCCGGGGCGGCGCTGGCAGTTTATAGGCAGTCTGACGGGCTCTCGCAGGTTGTAACTGCCGGAAACCTCAGCGATAACCACCCGTTCTTCATTGCATCAGCGACCAAGCTTTATATAACCGCCATATTGCTCCAACTGGCTGAGCAGGGGCAGCTGGCTCTGGATGACCTGATCACAAAACACCTACCAGCGACCGAAACCGCCCGCTTGCACATCTTTGGCGGGCAAGATTACAGCGCCAGCCTAACCATCCGCCATCTGATGGCGCATACCAGCGGCTTGCCGGATTATTTCCAGCAAAAAAACGAAGGCAAAAGCCTGCTTAGCCGCCTGCAATCGGGTGAGGATGTTGCTTGGAGCTATGAAGACACGTTGCGCTGGACCAAAGACATGCCCAGCAAGTTTGCGCCCGGCACGGGGCGAAAAGCGCTTTACTCTGACAGCAACTTTCAGCTTTTGGGCCGGATTATTGAGCTGATCGAAGATACCGAAATTGGTGAAGTGCTCAAAAACCGCATTTTTGAGCCGCTTGGGTTAAGCAAAACCTATCTTTATCTGCGGGAAAGTGACGAAACACCGCGCATTTTGACCTACAAAAATGCACCGTTTCACATTCGCAAAGCCATGACCAGTTTTGGGGCGGATGGCGGCATCGTTTCCACCGCACCAGAAATGATGATCTTTCTACGGGCCTTCTTTGAGGGCGGGCTTTTTGATATCAGCGTTTTGCCGGGGTTATATGACTGGCGGCGGGTTATGTTTCCGCTGCAATATGGCACCGGAATAATGCTGTTTGAGACGCCGTGGCTATTTTCGCCTTTCAAAAAACAGCCAGATTTGATTGGCCACTCCGGCCTGTCGGGCGCGTTTATGTTCTATGCCCCCAAAAGCGGGATATACCTCGCCGGGTCGGTGAACCAAGTCAACCATCCCGGCGCGTCGTTTCAGCTTCTGCTGAAGGCAGTAACCTTGCTTTAGCGCGTGGTTTCTGTCATCCGGCGGCGCACGTATTCATCAACATTGCCGAGCATTTCGTCCATGCCGGGGTCAAAGAAATGGCCAGCGCCTTCGATTTCCGTATGCGTGATAGTGATGCCTTTTTGCTCTTTCAACTTGTCTGAAAGATCTACCACTGAGGCGGGGGGCACCACGCGGTCTGCGGCACCATTGATGATGAGGCCGGAGGCGGGGCAGGGGGCCAGAAACGTGAAATCGTTGATATTGGCGGGCGGGGAAACCGACACAAAGCCGGTGATTTCGGGGCGGCGCATGAGCAGTTGCATGCCGATCCACGCGCCAAAGGAGAAGCCCGCGACCCAGCAGAACTTGGCGCTGGGGTTCATGGCTTGCAGGTAATCTAGCGCCGAGGCGGCGTCTGACAGTTCGCCGATGCCTTGGTCGAACTCGCCTTGCGAGCGGCCCACACCGCGAAAATTAAAGCGCAGGCAGGTGAAGCCCATCTCGAAGAATTTGTAATGCAGATTGTAGACAACCTTATTGTTCATAGTGCCGCCCATTTCAGGGTGCGGGTGCAGGATGATCGCGATCGGCGCATCTTTGGCTTTTTGCGGATGGTAGCGGCCCTCAAGCCGTCCTTCTGGACCAGGAAAAATAACCTCGGGCATATATGTTTCTCCGCGTGTTTAACCCTTGCAGAAAAGGTTGACCTTTTCACTCGGGTTTTTTAAAAGACGTTAAACAAGGCGGGAATTTCCCGCATCTCAAGCGTAGTTAAGTTTTAAGTGCGCTTGCGTCAACCGCGACATGGGAGAATGGGCATGAAACTCAGCACAAAAGGCCGGTATGCGATGATTGCGCTCACCGATTTGGCCAATGCAGGGGATGATAAGCTGGTTTCGCTTTCGGAGATCTCGGAGCGGCAGGATATTTCGCTGGCCTACCTTGAGCAGCTATTTGTGAAGTTGCGGCGGGCGGGCATTGTGGAATCAGTGCGCGGGCCGGGGGGCGGTTACCGCTTGGCGCGGTCCTGTGACAGCATTCGGATTGCGGAAATTCTGGGCGCGGTGGATGAGAATATGGATGCGATGACGCGGGGCGCGGGTGTGAGCGGCGCGCAGGCGGGGACGCATGCGCAGCAGCTGACGGATAAGCTGTGGGAGCAGCTTTCGGCACATGTTTATGTGTTTTTACACCAAACGCGGCTGTGTGACATTGCGGGCGATTCCATGGTCCCTTGTGCTGCTGTGCCAAGCTTTATTGACGTTGTTGACGAAGATTGCGGGCCGGATAGCTGCGGCTGCGCCGAAAAATGAATCGAGTATATTTAGACTGGAATGCCACGGCGCCTCTGCGGCCAAAAGCGCGGGCGGCCATGCTGGACGCGATGGATTGCCTTGGCAATCCAAGCTCTGTGCATGCCGAAGGGCGAGCCGCCAAGGCGATTGTGGAAAAGGCGCGGGGGCAGGTGGCGGATTTGGTTGGCTGTGATCGGGAGGGTGTCGTATTTACATCTGGCGCGACCGAGTCTGCTGCCATGGTTCTTTCTAGTCGGAAAAGGGTTTTTGCCCTTCCGTACGAACATGATTCCGTTTTGGCTTGGGCAGATGAGTTTGCTGAATTGGATGAGTGGGGGCTTGGCGAATGGCCGGAACCTAAAGGGTTTAAGCCTGATATCATCTGTTGGCAGAGAGCAAACAGTGAAACTGGTGTCGTTCAGAGCCAGCCACCTTGGATACCTACGGCATCGACATTCATCGATCTTGTGCAAAGCGTTTCGCGATTGGAGCATCAAACACCATTCATCGAGTCTTTCGGGATTTTGTCATCTCATAAATTTGGTGGGCCAAAGGGGGCAGGCGCGCTTATTTTAGGTCTGGGTGCCGAAATTGGAACTAAATCTGCTGGAAGCGGTCAAGAAAAAGGGCGGCGCTCTGGCACGGAAAATGTGGTTGGCATTGCGGGCATGGGGGCGGCGGCGGAGGCTGCGGCGAAAGACCTCGCAGATGGGGTCTGGCTAATAGTTGAGCAAAATCGTAATGTATTTGAAGAACGGCTCTTGAACGAGGTGCCGGAGTTGATCATATTTGGTAAAGATGTGGAGCGCCTGCCTAATACTAGCTATTTTGCAGTGCCGGGCTGGAAGGCTGAAACGCAGGTGATGCAGATGGATTTGGCCGGGTTTGCGGTGTCGGCTGGGTCGGCTTGTAGCAGCGGCAAAGTTAAGGCGTCTCGGGTTTTGAAGGCCATGGGATATGACGAGATTACCGCCGGAAGTGCGATTAGGGTCAGCATTGGCCCGAGCACAACGGCAGCAGAATTGGACAGCTTCGCGGATGCGTGGCTCAAGGAATATAAGCGCTTTAAGGCGCGACGTTAGGGGAATAAAATGTCTACACTTGAGAGCATTGCCAAGGATGGCGTGGATGCGGACACCGTTGATGCGGTGAAAACTGTTGGCGAGAAGTATAAGTATGGTTTTGCCACCGATATCGAGATGGAATATGCGCCTAAGGGCGTGAATGAGGACATCGTGCGGCTGATTTCTGGCAAGAATGATGAGCCGGAATGGATGCTGGAATGGCGGCTGGATGCGTTTCGCCGCTGGGAAAAGATGACCGAGCCGAAGTGGGCGATGGTGAACTATCCGGAAATTGATTTTCAGGACATTTACTATTATGCCCGCCCGAAGAGCATGGTGGAGAAGCCGAAGAGCTTGGACGATGTGGACCCTAAGCTGCTGGAAACGTATAAGAAGCTGGGCATTCCTTTGGCTGAGCAAGCGTTGCTCGCGGGTGTTGAGGGGGCCGAGGAAGGCCGCAAGGTTGCGGTGGATGCGGTATTTGACAGCGTGTCTGTGGGCACGACTTTTAAGAAAGAGCTGGCGGCGGCGGGTGTGATTTTTTGCTCGATTTCTGAGGCGATTAAGGACCACCCTGAGCTGGTAAAGAAATATTTGGGCACCGTGGTGCCGCCGACCGACAACTATTATGCCACCTTGAATAGCGCGGTTTTCTCGGATGGGTCGTTCGTATATATCCCCGAGGGCGTGAAATGCCCGATGGAGCTGAGCACGTATTTCCGGATTAACGCCGAGAATACGGGGCAGTTTGAGCGGACGCTGATTATTGCTGAAAAAGGCGCGCAGGTGAGCTATTTGGAGGGCTGCACGGCGCCGATGCGCGACGAAAACCAACTGCACGCGGCGGTGGTGGAGCTGATTATTCAGGAAGATGCCGACATTAAGTATTCGACGGTGCAAAACTGGTATCCGGGTGATGAAAACGGCGTGGGCGGGATTTATAATTTCGTGACCAAGCGGGCAGATTGCCGAGGTGACCGCGCCAAGGTGATGTGGACGCAGGTTGAGACGGGGTCTGCCGTGACGTGGAAATATCCGAGCTGCATTTTACGCGGGGATGACTCGCAGGGTGAGTTTTATTCGATCGCGATTGCGAATAATATGCAGCAGGCGGATACCGGCACCAAGATGGTCCATTTGGGCAAGCGCACCAAGTCGCGGATTGTGTCTAAGGGGATTTCGGCGGGTAAGGCACAAAACACCTATCGCGGGCTGGTTTCGATGCATCCGAAAGCGGTGAACAGCCGGAATTACACCCAGTGTGACAGCCTGCTTATTGGCGATAAATGTGGGGCGCACACGGTGCCTTATATGGAATGTCGTAACAATTCCAGCCGGATAGAGCATGAAGCTACTACAAGTAAAGTGGATGACGAACAGTTGTTTTATTGCCGCCAACGCGGCATGGGCGAGGAAGAGGCTGTGGCCTTGATCGTAAATGGTTTTGCCAAGGAAGTGCTGCAATCCCTGCCGATGGAATTCGCGATGGAAGCGCAAAAGCTCGTGGCGATTTCGCTTGAGGGGAGCGTTGGGTAGATGGAAGAACGGGAAGCAATGAAAGTGGAGGTCAAGGTGCTGGAGCGCAACATCTTGAGTGTTTTTCTGTATTTCTTGTCGGAACGTGTGCTGATGACTGCGGTCATAGGCGCGGTTTTAGCCATCCCTATTACCTTTTTAATTCTATGGCCAGAGGGAGAATGGGTCGGGGCTATCTTCATCAGCATTTGCCTTGGCGTTTGCTCGGCAGGCCTATTTAAAATCGTCAAAAAATTGAGACCTAAAATTTAGTAAATCTTGCCGATGGCAACAAATAAGTTACCCGCCAAAGCGGGGAGTGGAGAGAAAAATGTTTGAGATTAAAAACCTGAAAGCCTCATTGGCGGATGAAGATAAGCAGATCCTGAAGGGGATGACACTGCGCATTGGCGCGGGGGAAGTGCATGCGATTATGGGGCCGAACGGGTCTGGTAAATCGACGATGTCTTATGTGGCGTCGGGGAAAAACGGCTATGTGGTGGATGAGGGCGAGGTGCTGCTGGACGGCGCAAACTTGCTTGATATGGAGCCGGATGAACGCGCGGCGGCGGGGCTGTTTTTGGCGTTTCAGTATCCGGTAGAAATTCCGGGTGTGGGGAACATGACGTTTTTGCGCACGGCGGTGAACTCTCAGCGCAAAATGCGGGGGGAAGAGGAGCTGAACGCGGCGCAATTCCTGAAGATTGTGCGGGAAAAGGCGAAGAGCCTGAAGATTGATGCGGATATGCTGAAGCGGCCTGTGAATGTGGGCTTTTCCGGCGGTGAGAAAAAACGCAATGAGATTTTGCAAATGGCGATGCTGGAGCCAAAGATGTGCATTTTGGACGAGACGGATTCCGGCCTCGATGTGGATGCGATGAAGCTGGTGGCCGAGGGTGTGAATGCGCTTAGGAATGGCGAGCGGTCATTTCTTGTGATCACGCACTACCAGCGCTTGCTGGACCATATTAAGCCCGATGTTGTGCACATTATGGCGGACGGTAAGATCATTAAATCTGGCGGGCCGGAGCTTGCGCTGGAAGTTGAAAACAACGGCTATGCTGACCTGTTGAACGAGGTTGCGTGATGGGCGAGGCTAAGTTTGATAACCCCACCGAGGCCCTGCTGGCGCGCCATAGCGCGCCGCGCAAAGGGTCGGATTGGGCTGAGGCTTCGCGGCACGCGGCGCGGGAGCGGACACTTGGAATGGGCGCGGCTGGGCGGCGGGACGAGTATTGGCGCTATACCAATCCGACCACGCTGAACGCGTTTGAGGCACCGGATGTGGAGATTTTGCAGCTGGAGGAGGTTCCGGTTTTTGACGGAGTTGAAAAGCTGCTGATTACGTTTGTGGATGGGGTTTATGCGCCGGATCAATCGGATGATTTGAGCGGGGAAGGCCTTGAGATTTCTATGCTTGAGGATGCGCTAAGTGCGGATATCCACTGGGCGGCTGACGTTTTTGGCGTTTTTGAAACCAATGGGCAATCGCCAGTGAACCGGCCTTTTGCGGCGCTGAATACGGCGCTGGCGGGGCAGGGTGTGGTTATTCGGGCAACGGGTAAGGTTTCTAAGCCTGTTGCTTTACGGTATTGCCGTGAAAAAACCACTTCGGATGCGGTTATTCACCATGTAATTAGGGTGGAAAGCGGGGCAGACCTGAGCATTCTGGAAAATGGCGCGGGGGCTTCGCGGCTAAATACCGTGATGGAAGTGGACGTGGCTGATGGCGGTTCGTTCCACCATTTGCGCGCTCAAGGGCGAGACCACGCACGCCTTGCGACTACGGCGATTTTTGCTCGCCTCGGTGCCGAGAGCCATTTCAAGAGTTTTACGCTAACCGTAAACGGCGTGCTGACCCGCAACGAAGTTGTTCTTGATATTATCGGCGACGACACTAAAGCCTCAGTGGCGGGTGCCTGCCTTGGCGATGGTGATTTTTCGCATGATGACACCATTTTCATCACCCATGATGCGGTAAATTGCGAGAGCCGTCAGGTGTTTAAGAAGGTGCTGAAAAACGGCGCTACGGGGGTGTTTCAAGGGAAGATTCTTGTGAAGCCGGACGCGCAGAAAACCGACGGCTACCAGATCAGCCAAGGGCTGCTGCTGGATGACGATAGCAATTTCCTCGCCAAACCAGAGCTTGAGATTTATGCCGATGATGTGGCGTGCTCGCATGGCTCCACCTGTGGCGCCGTTGATGAAAACTCGCTGTTTTACTTGATGTCACGCGGGGTGCCACGGGCGCAGGCGCAAAATATGATGATCATCGCGTTTTTGGATGAAGCCATTCAGGAAATTGAAAGCGAAGAGCTGGCCGAGGATATTCGTTCGCGGCTTTTGGGCTGGACAGAGCGGCATAAAGGGTGAGCGTTGCGGGGGAAATCCTGCGGGCCTATAAAGGCCCGCGCGCATCTATGCAACGGCGGCTGGACGAGCACCCCGGCGAAGAGCGGCTACTAATTTTCCTTGTGGTGGCCATATTGCTGTTTTTTGTGGCGCGCATTCCCAATTTGCTCGCCAATTCAACCCTGCAAGCCACGGAAGAAATAAGCAATACGGCCATTTTTGTAACCAACCTCGTGGCGTCCTTCTTTTTTGCGCCCTTGTTGTTTTACGGGGTAGCATCAGTATCGCGGATCATTTCCAAACTATTCGGTGGCAGTGGTGATGGGTATTCGGCGCGCTTGGCGCTTTTTTGGGCGTTACTCGTTGTTTCTCCAGTAGCTTTACTTTCAACTATATTGCAATCGGTGTTTCCTGTGCTATGGTTGGCTACAGCATTACCTGTTGTAATGTTTTTATTATTTGCCTTTGTATGGGGTGCCTGTCTGAGCGTGGCTGAGGGATTTAGATCACCGTATCTCCCTAGTGTCGCCATAGTTTTGACAGTTTTTGCAGTAACTATTGTTTTCAGAGTTTTAATCATCGGATAGCAATAGACGAGACGTAATTATGACCATGCAAGCAAGTGACGCGGATACGATAAAGCCGCTGGATGCCATTGACGACAAAGAATTCACCACCGAAATTGGCACCTATCAAACCAAGCATTCTGGCCTCGCGATGCGAATATTTGATGCATGGAAAGACATGCGCGCTTCGACTCGGCGATTGATAAATGAAAACCCCTCTGAGGGGCGGCTGCTTTTTTATATTCTGCTATCAGATATGGTGTTTTTCCTTTCTTGGGCGCTTAAGGCTGTGGTTGCCCCCACGCTAGGCGCGAAAGATATGCTACCCGCTGAAATCGGCATCTGGCTGATTGTGGCACTGTTTGCCCGTACGGCCTCAGTATATATATTTTCGCTGGTTCTAGGGTTTGCTATGCGGCTATTTGGCGGCAAAGGTAGCTGGAGATCAACCCGCGCCGGGGTATTTTGGGGTAGCCTTGTCGCCGCGCCCTTTGGGCTGCTTTTTGCGCTGATAACCGTGTTATTTGCATCATTTGAAACGCAATTCCCCATTTTGCAAGATGCCTTCATTTCGCAGGCGCCCTATTGGATGAGCTTGATCCCCTTTGTTTATTTTATCTCGGCAGGGGTGGCTGAAGCCCATCATACCAAGCAAACGTACCCTGTTTTTGCAGGGATGACATTTGTGGCCATGGTAATGTGGTTCTTTGCTCTTTATATGAGAGTAAACGGGATTATTTAAGGGCCTTAGCTCATGTTTAATGTAAATGAAATCCGGAAGGATTTCCCTATTCTGGCGCGCCAAGTAAACGGTAAACCTCTGGTTTACCTCGACAATGGTGCGTCTTCGCAAAAACCGCAGGTGGTTATTGACGCCGTAACGCGGGGCTATGCCGAGGAATATGCCAATGTGCACCGCGGTCTGCACTTTTTAAGTAATCTTGCGACTGATAAATACGAGGCCGTGCGCGGCACGATAAGGCGGTTTTTGAATGCGCCTTCCGAGGAAGAAGTGCTGTTTACCACCGGCTCTACCCACGGGCTGAATTTGGTTTCCTATGGCTGGGGCGTGGAAAACCTGAAAGCTGGGGATGAGATTTTGCTGTCGGTGATGGAACACCATGCCAACATTGTGCCGTGGCACTTTTTGCGTGAGCGTTACGGCGTTGTGCTGAAATGGGTTGAGCCCGCGGCCGATGGCTCCTTGAGCGCAGAAAGTGTGATTGACGCGATTACCGATAAAACCAAGCTGATTGCGATCACCCATATGTCCAACGTGCTGGGCACGGTGGTGGACGTGAAAACAATATGCCACGAGGCGCGGGCGCGGGGCATTGCCACCTGTATTGACGGTTCGCAAGCCACGGTGCACATGCCGGTAGATGTGGCAGATATCGGCTGTGATTTTTATGCGATTACCGGCCATAAGCTTTATGGCCCCTCGGCCTCGGGTGCCATATTTATTCGAAAAGAGCGCATGGACGAGATGCGGCCCTTTATGGGTGGCGGAGATATGATAGCCGATGTTTCGCGCGATGCCGTGAGCTATAACGTGCCGCCGCATAAGTTTGAAGCTGGCACACCGGGCATTGTGCAGATGATCGGCTTTGGCGTGGCTCTGGATTATATGATGGGGCTGGGGATGGAGAACATTGCCGCCCATGAGGCAAGCTTAAAGGCCTATGCCGACGAGAAATTGAGCGGGTTGAATTGGCTGAATATACAAGGCAACGCGCCTGGCAAAGGCGCAATTTTCAGCTTCACCATGGCGGGCGGGGCGCATCCGCATGATATTTCTACCATTGTTGACCAAAAAGGCATTGCCGTGCGGGCAGGGCACCACTGCGCCCAGCCTCTGATGCAGCATTTGGGCGTTTCTGCCACCTGCCGAGCTAGTTTTGGGCTTTATAATACGGTGGAAGAGGTCGATAAACTGGTAGACGCGTTGGAGCTTTGCCACGAGCTTTTCGGCTAGCACCGCCGAGCGTAGCGAGGCCACGGCCCAATCGTCGGGAGCGTTTTTGCGCAGCAAAGGCGATTTCGGCGGAGGGTTCCACGGGTGGCTTTTTTCACGAAACTTATCACAAAATTTAACACGCTTGCTTTTCCCTCTGCGGGGCTAAAGCCCCACTCGGGAAAAGCACATTTTCAGCAAGCTGAAAATGCCTGCCGCTGGCCGTGGCCTCGCTGCGCTCGGTGGCCTTTTCGCATAGCTGCCATGCACTTGCCCCCCTTGCGCCTAGCGCTTGGTGCGTTATTGTCGCAGGCAAGCAAATTTGAAGGGAATTCCCATGCCTACTTATGATCTCATCGTTATCGGCGCCGGACCGGGCGGCTATGTTGCGGCCATTCGCGGCGCGCAGCTTGGCCTGAAGGTGGCCATTGTGGAGCGAGAGCATTTGGGTGGCATTTGCCTGAACTGGGGCTGCATTCCGACTAAGGCGCTTTTGCGCTCGGCTGAGGTGTTTCACCTTATGCAGCGGGCGGGGGAGTTTGGCCTGAAGGCGGATGCGATTTCGTATGATTTGAAGGCGGTTGTGAAGCGCTCGCGCGGGGTGGCTTCTCAGCTATCTGCTGGCGTTAAGCATTTGCTTAAGAAGAACAAAGTTGATGTGATTATGGGTGAGGCCAGCATTCCGGCTGCGGGGCAGGTGAAGGTTGGTAAGGATACGCTGACCGGTAAAAACATCATCATTGCCACGGGTGCGCGGGCGCGGGAGCTGCCGGGGCTGGAGGCTGATGGCGACCTCGTTTGGACCTATCGGCACGCGCTCGACCCTGTGCGCATGCCCAAAAAGCTGTTGGTTATTGGCTCTGGCGCCATTGGCATTGAGTTCGCCAGCTTTTTCAACACGCTGGGGGCTGATACAACCGTGGTTGAGGTGATGGACCGTGTGTTGCCCGTGGAAGACGCTGAAATTGCTGCTTTTGCCAAGAAGCAATTTTTGAAGCAGGGCATGAAGGTTATGGAGAAATCTATGGTTAAAAAGCTGGATCGCGGCAAGGGCAAGGTTACAGCGCATATCGAGACGGGCGGCAAAACCATTACTGAAGAATTTGATACTGTCATTTCGGCGGTCGGGATTATTGGCAATACCGAGGGGCTGGGGCTTGAGGCTTTGGGCTTGGAAATTGACCGCACGCATATTGTAACCGACGAATATTGCGCCACCAAGATCCCGGGTATTTACGCGATTGGCGACATCGCGGGCGCGCCGTGGCTTGCACATAAAGCCAGCCATGAAGGTGTGATGGTAGCCGAGAAAATTGCGGGGCAAAAGGTGCATCCGGTGAAGCCAGAAAGCATTGCGGGTTGCACCTATTGCCAGCCGCAAATTGCGAGCGTGGGCATGACGGAGGCCAAAGCGAAAGAGGCTGGCTTAGATATTAAGGTTGGCCGTTTTCCATTTATGGGCAACGGAAAAGCTATTGCTCTGGGCGAGGCCGAGGGCATGGTCAAAACCATTTTTGACGCCAAAACCGGCGAGCTTTTGGGCGCGCATATGGTGGGGGCCGAGGTGACCGAGCTTATTCAGGGCTATGTGATTGGGCGGCAGCTGGAAACCACCGAGGAAGACCTTATGCACACGGTTTTCCCGCATCCGACGCTGAGCGAAATGATGCATGAAAGCGTGCTGGATGCCTATGGCCGCGCGATCCATTTCTAGTGGATATCCGCCCGATGACATTGGCAGACTTGCAACTGGCGCTTGATTGGGCGGCGGCTGAGGGTTGGAATCCGGGGCTTGAGGACGCGGCAGCCTTGCATGCCGCCGATCCTGCGGGATTTTTGATGGGATGGGTGGGCGAGGCGCCGGTCGCCGCAATTTCGGCTATCCGACATAGCCCAGATTTCGGCTTTCTGGGCCTATATATTTGCCACCCAAATTTTCGTGGCCAAGGGTATGGTTGGCAGATATGGCAAGCTGCCATGCAACTTTTTGGCAAACGGACAGTTGGGCTGGACGGTGTGGTGGAGCAGCAAGCCAACTATGCCAAATCAGGCTTTCGGCTTTCACATAATACGATGCGATATCTTGGCAACATAGAGGCGGGGCTCTTGGCTGGGTTTGGGCTAGCAAACCCGGCCGATGTCGTTGGGATCGACGCGCAAATTTCAGGAATTTCTCGCCCTCGCTATATGCAGAGCTGGTTTTCCGACTGTAAAACCAGACACACGCTCACTAATGACGAAAACACCGCTTTTGGCACCATCCGGCAGTGCCTCGACGGTTTCAAAATCGGGCCGCTCTATGCGCCCAATACCAAGGTAGCAAAAGATTTGGTGATGGCTTTGGTGACCAAAGCCGATGCTCAAAACGCATCTGTTTCGATAGATGCACCTTCTCACAACGTGCCCGCCAATGAATTATGTCAAGAACTCGGCTTGGAAGCTGTATTTTCGACCGCTCGTATGTATAAGGGCGAGGCTGCGCCGCGCCCACACCCCGATGAATTTGGCATCGCAACCATGGAATTAGGTTAGCCAAACCCTTTTAAGGAGCCATTATGTCCCGTGATCTTTCAGACAAATCCCAGCGCCACCCTGAAAAGGCGCATAAGCCCGATACGCCGATTTTGCGTAAGCCAAGCTGGATACGGGTGAAGGCGCCCACTTCGGAAGGCTATCGTGATACGCGTAAGATATTGAAAGACAATAACCTTACAACGGTGTGCGCCGAGGCTGGCTGCCCGAATGTGGGCGAATGCTGGGAGCAGGGCCACGCC
Source organism: Paracoccaceae bacterium (assembly GCA_013139635.1). Lineage (GTDB taxonomy): Bacteria > Pseudomonadota > Alphaproteobacteria > Rhodobacterales > Rhodobacteraceae > UBA3077. Next base: position 41,345 of record WTAL01000162.1, on the reverse strand, counting down.
ACCATGATGATCATGGGCGAGATTTGTACGCGCGGCTGCTCGTTTTGCAATATTGCCACGGGGCGGCCTGATGCTTTGGATGTTTTTGAACCGGGCCGCGTGGCGGATGCGGTTGAAAAGCTGGGGCTAAACCATGTGGTGATTACCTCGGTGGATCGGGATGATCTGGCTGATGGCGGGGCGGAGCACATCGCGCAAACCATTCGCGCCATTCGGCATCGCTCGCCGAATTCAACCATTGAAGTGCTAACGCCCGACTTCCTTAAGTGCGGGCCGGAAGCGCTTGAAACTGTTGTGAATGCCAAGCCCGATGTGTTTAACCACAACCTTGAAACCGTGCCGGGGCTTTACCCTACGGTGCGGCCCGGTGCGCGCTATTTTCATAGCTTGCGGCTGCTGCAACGGGTGAAAGAGCTTGACCCAACGATGTTTACTAAATCGGGCATAATGGTGGGCCTTGGGGAAGATAAACAGGGCGTGCAGCAGGTGATGGACGACATGCGCGCGGCGGATGTGGATTTTTTGACCATCGGGCAATATTTGCAACCCACGCCCAAGCACCACGCCGTAATGCGCTTCGTGACGCCGGAAGAGTTTAAATCCTATGAGGGCATGGCGTTTGGCAAAGGGTTCCTGATGGTATCTTCCACGCCGCTTACGCGCTCAAGCTACCACGCGGGCGACGATTTTGCCCAGCTTCGAGCGGCGCGGCTGGCTAAGTTTGGGAGCTAGAATCCAAAGTGCTGTTTGAAATTACGAAGTAAACCGAACAGACCCAATATAAGGCAGGTTGCGGTTTCTTTGTGCATAATCAATGCCATAGCCCACCACAAACTCGTCTGGAATTTCAAAGCCGATGTAATCTGCCTTTACGCCGGTTTCCCGCCGCGACGGTTTATCCAGCAAAGCGCAGGTCATGAGCCGCGCGGGGTTGCGCGCCTCTAGCAGGTGTAAAACGTGGTGCAGGGTGTGGCCGGTATCAACGATATCTTCCACCACCAGCACATCTCGCCCTTCAATTTCGCCGCGTAAGTCTTTGAGAATACGAACTTCTCTGGAGCTCTCAGTGGAGTTTCCGTAAGAGCTTGCCTCCAAAAAGTCGACCTCAACGGGCAAGTCCAGCTCGCGCACGAGATCAGCGATGAAAATAAAGCTACCCCGCAGCAGGCCGACAACCACCAGCTTGTCAGTGCCAGCAAAATGCTCCGAAATATCCTTGGCGAGGGCCTCAACCCGTGCCGCAATGGATTTTGCTGAGATCATTTCGTCAATTACATAATTTTTGTGCATAAGCCTTGCCCTTTTGATTCTTAGGCACTTTATGGTAGTGGACACCCTACGTCACCCCAGAGAGACAAAATGCCCACCCATTCTGAAAACCGCCCGATGCCCTATAGTCCGCAGCAGATGTTTGATCTGGTGGCCGATATCGGAAAATACCCTGAGTTTTTACCGTGGTGCACGGGGGCGCGGATACGCAGCGAGCGGGAAACGGCGGACGGCAAGGTGGTAGAGGCCGACCTGATAATTTCATTTAAGTTGTTTCGAGAGCGGTTTTCCAGCCGGGTAACCATGCACCCCGAAAGCCACAAGATCGAGGTGGAGTATTTGGACGGGCCGTTTAAATACCTGATTAATTATTGGCATTTTTTACCGGATGAAAATGGCTGCATCGCGGATTTTCATGTGGATTTTGAGTTTAAATCCAAGATATTACAGGGGATTATTGGTGTGGTCTTTGGCGAGGCCATGCGGCGGATTGTGAAAGCGTTTGAAGACCGCGCCCTAGCGCTTTATGGCGCTCAGCAGCAGGTTTAGCGCTTTTTCAACACTCGCTTGCCGCACGTTGGCGCGGCCAATTGCGCCAAACTCTTGCATCGTGGTTTTAACGCCCGATGCCGTAGCCATCGCAAACCAAACCAGCCCCTCGGGCTTGGTGCTGCCGATAAGCGGCCCCGCAATGCCTGTGATCGCAACGGCGATATCTGCATCGCTATTGGCCAAGGCACCAGCAGCCATTTGCGCCACAGCCTCTGCACTAACGGCCCCGTGGGCGTCAAGCGTTTCGGGGGTAATCCCGAGCATCTCGGGCTTAGATGCGTAGGAATAGGTGATAAATCCACGGTCAAACACCGCAGACGCGCCGGAAATATCGGTGAGGGCAGCGGCGAGCATACCGCCGGTACAGCTTTCAGCGGTGGAAATTTTGAGCCCCGCCGCGCGGGCGGCGGAAATGACCTCGGCAGCCAAGCTCATCGCATGATCAGCCCGTGGTAAATGCCAGCGGCGGCCACGGTGATGATCATGGCGAAAATTCCGGCGATAATGTCGTCGAGCATTACGCCTGTGGGGGTGGTTTTACGGTCGGCCCAGCCCACCAGCCATGGCTTCCAGATATCAAACAGGCGGAACAGCACAAAGGCGCTGACCCAGCCGGGGTAGGGGAATATGTGGCTCGGGACGCCCGCAAACCAAAGGCCCGCGGAGACGCCGAGGAGGGCTGTCCATTGGCCAGCGACTTCGTCGATCACGATCTCGGACGGATCGTGGTTGTCTTTGCCGCGAGTCACTTCGGTGGTGGCCCAGAGGCCAATAAAATAAACGGCGATGGTGGCGATAAGTAGGGCGGGGAAGCCGCCGAGGTAGTGGATGCCGTAAGCCATGGGGATGGCCGCAAGGCTGCCCCATGTGCCGGGGGCAAAGGGGAGGAGGCCGATGCCTAAAACGGTTGCAATAATTCTGCTCATAATTTCACCAGAGTTGCTGTGGCCATGGCGGCGATGCCTTCCTTTCGGCCCGTAAAGCCGAGCTTTTCGGAAGTTGTGGCCTTAACGGACACGCGGTCTAGCGCGATGCCGGTAAGGCGTGCGATTTCAGCGCGCATGGTAGCGGCGTGCGGGCCGATTTTTGGGGCCTCGCAAATGATCGTGCAGTCGATATTGCTGATCGTGAAGCCTCGGGCGGCCACGCGTTCAACGGCTTTGCGCAGGAAAATATCGGAGGCGGTGCCTTTCCACTCGGCTTCTGAGGGCGGGAACCACTGGCCGATGTCACCCTCGGCGATCGCGCCAAAAAGCGCGTCTGTGATGGTGTGCATGGCCACGTCAGCGTCTGAGTGTCCAAGCAGGGCGTGGGAGTGGGGGATTTGAATGCCACAAAGCGTAACGGCGGTTCCGTCTGTGAACGCGTGCACGTCAAACCCGTTTCCGGTGCGAATATCCATCTGCATCTCCCTTTCAGCGCGGGCGAAATCAGCCTGCGTGGTGAGCTTATAATTGCGCTCGTCGCCTTCCACAATCGCTACCTTAAGACCTTGGGCGCGGGCAAGGGCCACGTCGTCGTCAGCTGGAGCGGTGGCGGTGTGGTGGGCGCTTAGAATGGTTTTAAAGTCAAAGACTTGCGGGGTTTGGGCGCGATAGAGGCCCTCGCGGCTGTGAGGCGAAATGGCTTGGCCCTGCGTGCCATGCCAGAGGGCATCAACCACCGAAAGAGCGGGGAAGGCTCCTTTGCTGTTTTTCAGAGCGGTTAGCAGATTGTTGATAATTTCTGGGGGTAAGAAGGGGCGGGCGGCGTCATGGATGAGGACGGTATCAGGCGCCCTCTTGGCCAGCGCATCTAGGCCGTTCAGCACGCTTTTGGAGCGGGTTTCTCCGCCAAAAACTGGGGGGAGAAGGCGGGTGAGGCCTTCGACTGCGGCCTCGTATAGCGGAGTATCATCTGGGTGGATGACGACTTGAATATCGCGGATACTTTCATGTGCTAAGAGGGCCAGCAAAGTATGGCGCAAAACCGGTGCACCCTGTAAGGGCCGGTATTGCTTGGGTAGGCCAGCACCAGCGCGGGTGCCTCGGCCAGCGGCAACAATAAGGGCGGAAACAGTTTTGCTCATGAGGCCTTTTAGCGCAATCGTGGCGTGCCAACAACGGTTATTGCCCCTTGATCGGGCGGCGTTGAGCGGCTAAACCAGCTTGTCTGCACAAGGATTAAGCATTTGCCTCTCGATTTTAGCAATTTTCCGGAAAAACCGCCTGTTTTTTTGGCACCGATGGCTGGAATCAGTGATCTGCCGTTTAGAAACCTTGTGCTGGGCTTTGGCGCGGGGCTTGTGGTTTCGGAAATGATTGCGTCACAAGAGCTGGCGCAGGCGAAAAAGCGGACTGATGTGCATAACCGCGCCGAGCTGGGGTTGGGCAATGGCCAGACGGCGGTTCAGATCGCGGGGCGCGAGGCGCATTGGATGGCGGAGAGCGCCAAAATGCTGGTGGGCCTCGGGGCGCGGATGGTGGATATTAACATGGGCTGCCCGGCTAAAAAGGTTACGAGCGGGTATTCCGGCTCGGCGCTGATGCGCGAGCCGGACCATGCGCTGAGGTTGATCGAGGCCGTGGTGGCAGCGGTGGATGTGCCGGTGAGCGTAAAAATGCGGCTGGGCTGGGATGATGACAGCCACAATGCAGATGCGATTGCCGCGCGGGCCGAGGCCGCAGGGGTGCGGATGATTACCGTGCATGGGCGCACGCGCTGCCAGTTTTACAAGGGTAAAGCAGATTGGGCAGCGGTGGCAAAAGTGAAGGCGGCGGTGAGTATTCCGGTGGTTGTGAATGGTGATGTTGTGGACGCTGACAGTGCGGCTTTAGCGCTTGCGCAATCTGGTGCGGATGCAACGATGGTGGGGCGGGGTGCGCGCGGAAAGCCGTGGCTGCTGGCTGAACTGCAAGGGTTGAAACCTACCATTAACCTTGAAGAAATTATCGTAAGCCATTACGAATCCATGCTTTCTTTTTATGGAGCGCATATTGGCTTACTCAATATGCGCAAGCATCTTGGCTGGTATCTGGAGCCGCTTGAAGGCGGGCTGGACCTGCGGCGCGCGCTGGTCCGGCTTGATGAACCGACAAAGGTAATGCGCGAACTCAGGGCCTTTTTGGGCGAAAGGAAAGCGGCATGATCCGTAGTTTTGAGCCCATTTGGCTGGCGCTGCCATTTCCAGCTTTTGTGATAAGTACCGAGGGTGAAATTGCCGAGGTAAACGACGCCGCCGAGGGCTTTTGCATGGCTTCTCGCAGGCAAATGCAAGGCAAGTCGCTTGAGCAGTTTGCGGGCGTTGGCTCGGCGGTGGTGGATGCTATTACGCAAGCGCAAGGCGGTATGCGCTCTGTGGTGCTGCACGAAGTTAAAGTCGGCTGGGGTGGGCAGCCCCGAGGGGTGGCCAATGTGCAAGCCACAAGGCTGGGCGAGGGCGAGGTGTTGCTGATGCTGCATCCGCGCTCAATTGCCGATAAAATGGACCGCTCGCTTTTGCACCGTAACGCGGCGCGCTCGGTGGCGGGGATGGCGGCGATGCTGGCGCATGAAATCCGCAACCCATTGGCCGGAATCTCGGGTGCGGCGCAGCTTTTGGGTGGCACCCTTAATGCGGATGATCGCGAGTTAACGCAGGTGATCGAGGATGAAGCCAAACGAATTGGCGACCTTGTAAACCGCGTGGAAGCCTTTGGAGATATGGGGCCGAGTGCGGTTGAACCGGTGAATATCCACGATATCATTGACCGCGCCAAACGGTCTGCCGCAGCAGGGTTTGCCGCCCATATGAGCTTTAAGGACGTTTTTGACCCCTCTATTCCGCCAACAGCAGGCAGCCCAGACCAATTGATGCAAGTGGTTGTTAACCTGCTTAAAAATGCCGCAGAGGCCGCGCCGGCGGGCGGGGTGATTACCCTTAAAACCACCTATCGGCCCGGCGTTAAGCTGCTGCTCCCCGGTAAGCGCAGCCAAAGCCTTCCGATTGAGATTTCGGTGAAGGATAACGGGCCAGGGATCGCGCCGAGTATTCTGGACGATATCTTTGAGCCTTTTGTAAGCTCTAAGGCGAGCGGCACGGGGCTTGGGCTTTCGTTGGTATCAAAAATAATGGCGGACCACGGCGGCGTGGTCGATTGTAAATCAGATGCAAATGGCACCGAATTTCGGCTGCTTTTGCCGGTGTGGAAAGGCGAGGGGCGTTAGATGGACGGCACGATAATTGTAGCGGATGATGACCGCTCTATCCGCACGGTGCTTTCGCAGGCGCTTACACGCGCGGGATGCCGTGTGCGCGCTACTGGCAATCTTTCCACCCTTTGGAAATGGGTGGAAGAGGGCGAGGGAGATGTGCTGGTGACCGACGTAATGATGCCCGATGGGGACGCTTTGGACCTGCTGCCAAATATTATAAAAAAACGGCCAAATTTGCCGGTTATTGTGATGTCTGCACAAAACACCGTGACAACCGCCGTGCGGGCCTCAGAGGCGGGTGCATTTGATTATATGCCCAAACCCTTTGATTTATCGGCGTTTTTGGCGCTGGTGAATAAGGCCACAAAACAGATGCACGCAGCGCCAAAACCAAAAGCCGAGGCCGACCGCCTGCCGCTTGTCGGGCATTCGGCAATGATGCAAGAGGTTTACCGTGTGCTGGCGCGGCTCACGCAAACCGATTTAGGCGTGATGATTTTTGGCGATTCAGGCACTGGAAAAGAGATCGTGGCCCGCACACTGCATAGCTTTTCGGCCCGTAAACATGCGCCGTTTGTCTCTATAAATCTGGCCGCCACGCCACCAGATTTGATTGAGCGAGAGCTATTTGGCGGCGGAGAAAACCCCTCGGGACTGTATGTGTCTTCTTTCGGCGGCACCTTGTTTTTGGACAATGTAGACGACATGCCGTTTGACGCGCAAATGCGGCTTTTGCGGGTGTTGCAAGAGCAAAGCTCTGACGATGTGCGGATTGTGGCCTCTACACGGCAAGACCTGCAAACCCTTGTTGCGGAGGGGAAATTTAGGGAAGATCTGTTTTTTAGGCTAAATGTTGTGCCTATCAGGCTGCCAAGGCTGGCGGAGCGCTTGGAAGATATTCCTGACCTTTCACGGCATTTTTTGGCTGAAGCTGCCAAAAACGGATTGCCGTTAAAAACCATTACGCCAGAAGCGCTCGACCACCTGCGCACCCATGTGTGGGCGGGCAATGTGCGTGAGCTTGAAAACTTTATCAAGCGGCTCACGGTCTTGTGCCCTGAAGAGGAGATCGGCGCGCAGATTATTAGGCGTGAGCTGGCGTCCCATATGGAACTGGGGCCGCAAGAACCGGCCCAACACCAGAAGCTTTCTGCCTCTGTTGAGGCCCATTTAAAGCACTACTTTTCGCTGCATACCGGCGCGCTGCCACCACCGGGCTTGTATGATAAAATCATCAGAGAGGTCGAGCGGCCACTTATCATGTTGAGCCTGCAATCCACCGGTGGCAACCAACTAAAAACTGCTGATTTGCTGGGTATTAACCGCAATACCCTTCGCAAGAAAATCAAAGAGCTGGATATTGAGGTTTTGCGCAGCAAAAAAATGATGTAATATTGCAACAGTATTAAGCATTGGGTGCGAAATCTGTGGCTGAATTGCAACATGATGTAAGGGAATCTGGTTGGCAGCGGCTTGGGCGCTGGCAAAACAGCCGTGCGGTTAAAACATATTTAACACTGTTTTTAGTAGTGGTTGGCCCTGTTTTGGCACTCACCACCACCTTGTTGCTTGGGGCCTTTAACGGCCCTGCCAACCCACAGCTTTTGCGAATCGTTTTGCTGGCTGATGTGATTTATACGCTTATTTTGGCCACGTTTGTGGCGCGCCGCATAGTGCGGATAATTGCGGCCCGGCGTTCTCGGTCTGCGGGGTCCAAGCTGCACATGCGGCTTTCAACTGTGTTTAGCGTTATTGCCCTCATTCCCACGGTATTGGTGGCCGTGTTTGCCACCGTAACCCTGAATTTTGGGTTGGAGGGGTGGTTTTCGAGCCGGGTGCAACAAGTGGTCGGGAACTCCTTGGCGGCGGCCCAAGCCTATGAGGAGGAGCACCGGGCGACCCTGACAAGTGATGCTGAATTCTTGGCGGTTTTTATCGAGCGCCAAAGACCGCGCTACAATTTTGTAGGCGCTGGCGAGATGCGAGATGCCCTTTCTCGCGGGCAAGATACTATGCAAAAAACGCTGGCGGAGGCCTTTGTAATTGATGGCGCGGCCGTGATTATTGCCCGGGGTACCCGCAGTTATTTATTTGATTATGAAGCCCCTAGCTTAGGTGAGCTTTCCCGCGCAAAATCTGGCGAGACCGTATTAATTGAGGATTGGGAGAATAGCGAATTTAGAGCGCTGATGCCGCTGGCTGGCTATTCTGACCGCTTTCTCTACGTGACCCGTGACGTTAACGGCGATATTTTGAACCTGCTTGACGAAACCAAGGCGACGGTTACGCTTTATCAGCAGCTGGAATCTGACCGCGGGCGGCTTGTTTTTGAATTTGCGCTGATTTATCTGGGATTTGCTGTGGTGGTCATTTTGGCGGCCATGTGGCTGGGGCTGTGGTTTGCGGAAAAGCTCTCGCGGCCTGTGGGGCGCTTGGCCAGCGCAGTACAGCGGGTTGCTGGTGGGGATTTGAACGTGCGGGTGCGCGAGGAAAAAGGTGATGACGAGATCGCCATGCTCGGGCGGGTGTTTAACCGGATGATACGGCAGCTCAGGAACCAGAGGGATACGTTGGTTTCTGTCAACGAAACCACCGAACAACAGCGGCGGCTTTTTGATTCAGTGCTTTCGTCGGTGACAGCGGGCGTGATTGGGGTGGACAAAGCTGGAAATGTTGAATTTATTAATGCGGCGTCGATGCGCATGCTGGATGTGGAAGAGTGCGAGGGCAGGGCGCTTTCGGAGCTAACGCCTGAGTTTAGTGCGCTATTTGAAAGACTGCTGGCGCGCGAGCAGGATGTGGTGCAAGGCGAAGTGCAGATCACCCGGTTAGGGGTGACCGAAACACTTTTGGTGCGCATGGCAACGCGGCATCCACAGGGGCGCAAGGTTGAAGGATTTGTGGTTACGTTTGATGATGTAAGTGATTTGGTTTCGGCACAAAGGATGGCAGCGTGGGGCGATGTGGCCCGGCGTATCGCCCACGAAATCAAAAACCCGCTTACACCAATACAACTCTCAGCAGAGCGACTAAAACGAAAGTTTGGGCCACAAGTTGAAGACCCAGAAACCCTCACGAAACTTAGTGATGTGATCATTCGCCAAACCAATGATTTGCGCCGCATCGTAGACGAGTTTTCGAAATTCGCGCGCATGCCAGCACCCGAGCCAAAGCCGCTAGATTTAACAGATTTGGTAAGCGGCGCTGTGCTGCTCGCCCAAAGCGGGCGGCCAGATTTGACCTTTACTAGCAAAATGCCTGATAAGGCTATTGAGATCATGGCTGATGGCACAATGTTAAATCAAGCTTTGACAAACCTCCTTAAGAATGCGGGGGAAGCCATTGATAGTAGATCTAAAAGCGATGATGATTTCTCCGGTATTGTAAACACAATTTTAGAAATTGATGGTCGTGAGCTGGTGTTGAAAATTCAGGATAACGGCATCGGTCTTCCGAGTGATCGTGCGCGGCTTTTTGAACCCTATGTAACCCACAGGGATAACGGCACGGGGCTTGGCTTGCCGATTGTTAAAAAAATTATTGAAGAACACGGTGGCACGCTTGAATTGCGAACCGCGCCGGTATTTGCGGGGTTCGACCACGCCGGTGCCGAAGCACATATTCGGCTGCCCCTAATGGCAATAACGAGGGAAACCCATGAGTGATATTTTGGTCATTGATGACGAACAAGACATCCGGGAGTTGATTGGCGAGATCTTGAAGGACGAGGGCCACAACACGCGGCTTGCGCGCAATTCGCAAACAGCGTTTGAGGAGATTAACAATGCGGAGCCTGATCTTATCATTCTTGATATTTGGCTAAAGGATAGCGAATTTGACGGCATTGATATCCTGAAAAAAACCAAGCGGGATAACCCGAATATTCCGGTTGTCATTATTTCAGGGCATGGAAACATTGAAATTGCGGTCGCGGCTGTAAAGCAGGGGGCCTACGATTTTATTGAAAAACCATTTAATATTGACCAATTGCTGGTGGTTGTTGGCCGTGCGCTTGAGGCTTCTGAATTGCGGCGGGAAAACAAGAGCCTGCGAAGCTCGGAGCAAACTACATGCGAAATGGTGGGGGAGAGCCCCACATTTAAAGCGCTAAAAGCTCAGCTTGATAAAATCGCAAAAACCAATGCCCGCCTATTGCTAACAGGACCTGCCGGATCTGGTAAGGAGATTGCCGCCCGCTATGTTCATGCAAATTCCTTGCGCGCTAGCGGCCCGTTTGTAAGCGTTAATTCTGCCAGCATTGGGCCTGAAAAGATGGAAACTGTGCTTTTTGGTAGCGAAAATGGCGGGGTTATTCAGCCCGGGCTATTGGAGAAAGCCCATGGCGGCGTTCTGTTTTTTGATGAAGTGGCTGATATGCCCTTGGAGACCCAATCTCGCATTTTGCGGGTGTTGGTGGAGCAGAGTTTTACGCGCGTTGGCGGGTATGATACGGTGCGGGTTGATATCCGGTTCATCTCGGCAACGACAAGAGATTTGCAAGCCGAGATAGATAATAAGAGGTTCCGTATTGAGCTATTTCACCGCCTCAATGTGGTGCCGGTCGCGGTGCCTTCCCTGGCAGATAGAGCGGAAGATATTCCGCTGCTAACAACACATTTTGTGAGCGTCCTTAATGAATTACAAGGTTTGGCTAAACGGGAAATCTCACCCGACGCCATGCAACAGCTTCAAGCAACGGATTGGCCCGGGAATATTCGGCAGCTTCGAAATACCTTGGAAAGGTTACTCATTTTAGGTGCAGAAACCGGCCCGATTCAGGCCAATGAGTTGCCTGTGATGGGCGCTTCTGTTGAAGCTAACGATTCCAGTGCAAAAATTTCGCCTGAAATGATGGCGCTTTCACTACGCGAGGCCCGGTTGGCGTTTGAAATTGATTTCCTAACCGCCCAAATTGCCCGCTTTAAGGGCAACATTTCACAAACGGCAAAATTTGTTGGCATGGAGCGCTCTGCCTTGCACCGCAAGTTAAAAACGCTGGGGATTGCCAGCCATTTGGCCCAAGATTAAGTTTGACGGCAGCATGCAAGGCCGCGCATAATGTAGTTTCCGAAAATACGGGATAGATGGATGAAAGTTATCATATGTGGAGCCGGGCAGGTAGGCTGGCAAATTGCCAGACATTTGTCTCGTGAAAACAACGATGTAACGGTGGTTGATAAGGATGAATCCCTTGTCAGGCGCATTTCTGAAGTGTTGGACGTAAGCGGAGTTACCGGCTTTGCGTCTTATCCAGATGTGCTGGAGCGGGCAGGGGCCAAGGACGCTGATATGATTATCGCCGCCACTTTTGCGGATGAAGTGAATATGGTCACCTGCCAAGTGGCGCACTCAATGTTCGATATTCCGCGTAAAATCGCGCGCCTTAGGTCGCTGTCGTACTTGGATGCGATTTATTCAGACCTTTACCGGCAAGACCACATGCCGATTGATGTGGTTATTTCGCCCGAGCGTGAGGTTGCCAAAGCGGCCATGCGGCGCTTGGAGGTGCCTGCGGCTTTTGATACCGAGCGTTTTCTAGACGGCGGAGCGGATTTGTTGGGCATTAGCCTTTCAGATGATTGCCCCGTGATTGACACACCCCTACGCCAGCTCACTGAGCTGTTTTCAACCCTAAAAGCCGTGGTTGTTGGCGTGCAGCGCAAAGCAAAAATGTTTGTACCTGAGGCAAATGACCAGCTTTTTCCGGGAGACCAGATCTATTTAATCGCTGCTAACAGTGACGTGCCGCGCACTTTGGAGATTTTCGGCAAGACCCAGAAAAAGGGTGAGCGGGCGATTGTAATTGGCGGCGGGAATGTTGGGCTGGAAGTGGCGCAAAACCTTGAAAAAGGCGAAGGCCGGATGCGGGTGAAGCTGATTGAGCGTGACCGAACCGTGGCAGAAGCGGCGGCTGATGCGCTGGAGCGCACAATTGTGCTGCACGGAGACGGGCTGGATATGGAGCTTTTGGAAGAAGCCAATATCGAGAAAACCGACGCGCTTTTGGCCGTTACAGACGATGACAAAACCAACCTACTTTCCTGTGCGCGGGCCAAGGCCATGGGCTGCCCGCTGGTGATTGCTTTGGTCAATGACCCAAGCCTTGCCAGCCTCATGGGGCCGCTCGGGATTGATGCCTTTATTAATCCGCGCACCACCACGGTTAGCTCAATTCTGCGCCATATTCGGCATGGCCGCATTCGGGCGGTTTACTCGGTTGGCGATGCTGAGGCCGAGGTGATTGAAGCACAGGTGATGGGCACGTCGGCCATTGCCGGAAAAACCATACGAGATGTAGATTGGCCAGAGGGCTCCAAGGTGGGCATGGTTGAGAAAAACGGGGTTTTGAATGTGCCGCGCGGAGACACCAAGCTGGAAGAGGGCGACACATTGGTTGTGTTTGCGCTGGCGGCGGATGTTTCGCGGGTAGAGAAACTGTTTCAGGTCTCCTTGGATTTCTTTTAGCGCATGAAAGTTCTGCGCCAATATCCGCTATTTGTGCTGTTGATGATAATCGGCGGGCTGGCCATGCTGGTGCCGGCGGGCCATGCTGCAAAGCAGGCCGACTGGCCAACAGCGCGCATTTTTTTCCAGTATAGCATGCTGGTTTTGGCGCTTTCGGTGCTTATTGGCACCGCGATGATGAACCGACAAACGCGCAATGTTTCGCGCGCAAACCTCATAACGCTCATTTTGGCTTTTGCGCTGCTGCCCGCTTTTCTGGCGCTGCCATTTTCGGAAGCGTTGCCTTATCTCAGCTTCCAGCGCGCCTATTTTGAGATGCTGTCCAGCTTTACCACCACGGGCGCAACCCTGTTTGATGACCCTTTCCGCATTTCGGAATCCTTGCATTTGTGGCGCGGGCTGGTGGGCTGGCTTGGTGGGTTTTTTATGCTGGTGGCGGCGGTGTCCGTGCTAGAGCCGCTCAATATTGGCGGCTTTGAAATGCGCGAAACCATGACCGCCGTGCGCGGGCCGGCGATGCGGGTTGAAAATGATGTGCGGATATTGCGCGCCGTGCGTCTTTTACTCCCGCCATATTTTGTATTTACAGCCCTGCTTGCGCTCCTGCTGATTTTTAGCGGTGAGCGCGTATTTATTGCCGCAATCCATGCCATGAGCACCCTTTCTACCAGCGCAATATCTCCGGTTAGCGGCATGGACGGCGCCCATGCAGGCTGGGGCGGGGAGCTCCTTATTGCTGTGTTTTTGCTGTTTGCCGTGTCTTCAAAGCTGATGACCCTTCAGCTGCCGCAAACCATTCGGACGCTCCCGAAAGACCCGGAGTTTCAGCTCACTATGATCGTGGTTGTCTTGTTACCTATTTTTATGTTTGCCCGCCACTGGTTGGCGGCAATTGACGTATCACAGGGCGGCGATGTTTTTGCGGGTCTGCGCGCCTATTGGGGCGGTGTTTTTACCACGATTTCCTACCTCACCACCGCCGGATTTGAGAGCAGCCACTGGCATAGTGCACAAAATTGGTCGGGGCTTAGCGCCACCGGCATTTTGCTATTTGGGCTGGCGGTTATGGGGGGCGGCGTGGCCACCACGGCGGGCGGGGTGAAATTACTGCGCATTTATTCGCTTTATCGCCACGGATTGCGCGAGTTAGAGCACATGGTGAACCCTAGTTCAGTGGGGCGCTCGGGCACCTCCACGCGCCGCTTTAGGCGGCAAGGGGCTGAGCTGGCTTGGGTGTTTCTAATGCTGTTTTTAATGGCAATTACCGTTGTTGCCCTTGGGCTGGCCCTACTTGGCATACAGTTTGAAAACGCCTTTGCACTGGCCATTGCCAGCCTCACAAACACCGGCCCCGTATACATGGCTTTGGGCGACCCAACGGCTCATTACGCCGCCCTTCCAGATACGGCGCTTAGCATAATTTCCGTTGCGATGGTGCTGGGCAGAGTGGAGGCTTTAGCCTTTATTGCCCTCCTAAACCCAGACTATTGGCGAAATTAGGTGCAATTCTGATAAAATTTTCGGCATTTGCACTGGATATTAACCTTTTAAGCCCCCATACTTAAGACATAATCAACGACCCTGCGCAAAACAGGGCATTATAAAGGCTAAAAAAATGGCTGGTGATAAGCAAAACCTGCAAGACGCGTTTCTTAATAACGTACGTAAAGAGAAAAACCCCGTAACGGTGTTCTTGGTGAATGGCGTTAAACTTCAAGGGGTTATTACCTGGTTTGATAATTTCTGTGTGCTGCTGCGCCGCGATGGAGCGTCGCAGTTGGTTTATAAGCACGCGATTTCAACAATTATGCCTTCACAACCTGTGCATCTCTATGATTCCGAGGATAGCGCCTAAGTGTCAGAGCAACTCCGCGCCGCCGTTTTACACCCGAACCTGAAGGGCAGGGTGGTGCAGCGCCGCTTGCCTGAAAATGCGTTAGCCGAAGCTGTGAGTCTTGCTGAAGCGCTGGATTTGGATATCCGGAGCGCGCTTGTTGTGCCTATTGCTAAACCTAATGCGGGGGAGCTTTTTGGCTCTGGCAAGGTTACCGAACTTGGGCAATTATTTGAGGCCGAAGAGGTGGATTTGGTTATCGTTGATGGCCCACTTTCGCCGATTCAACAGCGTAACCTTGAGGAGCGTTGGCAGGTAAAGGTGCTTGACCGCACCGGCCTCATTCTGGAAATCTTCGGGGATCGGGCAGCCACACGCGAAGGTGTGCTTCAGGTTGACCTTGCGCATCTAAGCTATCAAAAATCGCGGCTGGTCCGCAGTTGGACCCACCTTGAGCGCCAGCGCGGGGCCATGGGCACCGTTGGCGGCCCAGGAGAAACTCAGATTGAAAGTGACCGGCGCGCCATTTCAGACGCCATTCAACGCATAAAAGGCCAGCTTGAAAAAGTGGTGAAAACCCGTGCTTTGCATAGGGCTGCACGCAAAAAAATCCCGTATCCGATTGTGGCGCTGGTGGGTTATACCAATGCTGGTAAATCTAGCATTTTCAATAGGATGACGGGCGCGAGTGTGCTCGAAAAAGACATGCTATTTGCGACCCTAGACCCAACCATGCGCGCCATTGAGCTACCAAATGGCCGCAAGGTTATTCTGTCTGATACCGTGGGCTTTATCTCAAATCTGCCAACTCAGTTGGTGGCGGCGTTCAGGGCCACGCTAGAAGAAGTACTAGACGCGGATCTCATTTTACATGTCCGCGATATTTCGCACACAGATACAGAGGCCCAAGCCGCAGACGTGCGGGAGATTCTAGCCACGCTGGGCGTAAAAGACGAGCGCGCGGACTCGATGATCGAAGTCTGGAACAAGTCTGATCTTCTAGACGATGAAGCACGGCAGGGGTTAGAAACGATTGCAGAACGGTCGCCTAATATATCCACGCTCTCAGCCGTAACAGGCAAAGGCATGGATGCGCTTTTTGAAAAGATAGACGCCGGTTTGGCCGAGCCCGTGACCAAAGAAGACATTTTGGTGACCTATAAAAATGGAAAATCGCGTGCGTGGCTGTTTGCCAATAACCTGGTAACGCAAGAAGAGCCGGGCGAAGAGGGCTACCAAATGCAGGTGCAGTGGACAGAAAAGCAGAAAAACCAGTTTCAAAGATTATGATGCCTAAGGCGCATAATTGATAGTATGTTACTGAAAACATTGAATAAAAAGCGATGTTTTAAACGCCTCGGCGCAGAGATAGGAGGTTCCCTCCCAGATGCGCCGAGGTCTAAAGCTAACCCTCTTAAATATTATAGATGGTTGCTCTTGCGCTATATGTAGACGAATACAGCCACCCTTGCAAGCACTCTGAAAAGAGGTAGGCAATAATATGGGCAAACGTGGACCAGCTTTTACCCTGGATGAAGACGATTTAATCCGGTTTTGGGTCAATAAGGGCAAGCCAGTCTCAAAGCTTGCAAAGATGCTAGGCCGTGGCCGGACCGCTGTTTATGCCCGAATCTCTCGGATGAAGAAAAACGGCACATTAGGGCAGGGCGTGTTCGATCTGGGGCATACCGATGGCGACGAATAATTCCGAATGGTCTAAACATGTTCACGCCGTGCGCAAAGCTTCGACCGCCTCGCATAAAACCAGAACGGTTTTGCTATACCTCTGCTTTATGGCAGATTACGCCGCCCCTCACCATGTAACCACAACCAAAGAGCAAATTGGGGAAGAAACGGGCGTGACAGACCTGCGGCATGTGCAAAAAATGCTACAGGCCCTAAAAAAGGCAGGAACGATCTCAGTGGCGAGAAATGGGCAAGGTGGGCGTAGCATTCCTGTCACTTACGCGCTGCACGCCGTAAACCACCACAAGCCCCAGCCAACGCCACAGCAGGGCAACCAAATTACGATTGAAGAGTTCAACGCGGCCATGAGTGAGGGAGGCAGCTATGGAGCTGCAACAAAGATACTAAATGCCCGGCATCCGAACGGCTGGACTATCAAGAGGTAATAGCGGCCAAACGGTCGTAATGCCCGCCCCTGTGGCGGGCTTTTTTGTGACCTTCAGAAAGGGGGGGCCTATAGCCCCCCCATTAAGCAGAATCTGCTTTTGTAGACAAAAAATAACATTGATAACATTAAGGAAAAAATAAAGGGGGGTTGTTTAGCCCTCACTATACCGAAAAAATCACAAAAGGGAGGGCTAGAAACACCTAAAGGGAGTGTTAGAAACGCCTAAAGGGAGGGCTAAACAACCCCCCCTACCTTATATTCCTTATATAACCTTATGCAGGGAAGGGAATGAGGTCAGGGCGCACCGGACCTTGCGGTCCTGCCCTGTTGCGGCCCATAGGCCGCTAAGGAAGGGCGCTTCGCGCTGCTGAGATTAAAGGGGGGGTTGGAATTTAGGGCAGTGACAAAAAAGGCCCCCACGAATGGGGGCCAGTTTGGCAGGAGATTAGTTTTAAGGGGGGTAGGGCTGACCTTAGAAGGCGTAGCGCCGTGTAAGGGCCTTCATGCGAGCAAGGAAGCCCTCCGGCTCATTTTGAGGCGCTGGGGTGGCCGTTGGTAGGTCCGGCTTGGGTAGCGGTGCAGTATTTGGCTCCGGCCCGTCAATCGGGTAGGCTTTCCAATTCAGCTGATAATGCGGGCGGTCCTTGCTTTTCCAGTCGCCGCCCCATTTGATTTTGATGCCGAGGCGCTTGGCCGTGGCCTTAATGTGGGTGCCGAGCGCGTCGAAGGTGGCTATATCGCCCCACTCGATGTTCCCGCTCGATGTGATCGGCGCGAGGTCAATCGCATGGCCCGTAAGGTGACGGCTGCGCATGGTTGGGGATTTTCCGGTTGCCACAAGCGTTTTTTGCTCTTCAAGAGTCCGAAGGCCGTTATAGACCAAGAAATCCACTGGCGAGGTGCGCAGGGCTTCATAAATCACTTTTTGGAGGTCTTTATGGGTTCCGGCCAAGTTGCTCATAGAGCGCTTGGAAAATATGAAACCGCTGGGGTTGTTGGGTGTGCCTTGCATTAGTTTAACTCCTCTGTAAATTGTTGGATATATACTCCGGCTTCTTTGAAAGCTCGCGAGACTTCGGCACCTAAATCGTGGTCGTCGAATACGGGTTTGCCGTTTACCAGCGGAACGTGGCAAACATAATTTTTTGACCGCTCTTGATCTATGGCGCTGCCAGACATGCAATAAACCGCGAATTCAACACCGGATAGCTCCAACGCCTTATGCCAGTGCGCTTGCTGTTCTGGTGGCAAAAACCCGAGCGCATAAAGCGATAACGGGCCGAATTCAAACTGCTTTATTTTTTGTGGTGGCATTGTGTTTTTCCTAATGTTCGAGAAATTGGCCGGCTTTAAATTCAGCTAGCTTTTTGGCCGCTTCTGGGCCGATGGATTGGGCGGCGGTTTGCTGGTCGCGAAAGTCATTAAGTCGCATCCAGTAAGTTCGGATTGCTTGGCTCCGAATGGCGCTGTCAACGGCGGCGGGCCGTTGGCCGAGCAACATCATGCCGAAGGCTCGGTGCCTCCCTTGAAACATGATTTTGTTGATTGCCGCTGTTGGCTTTGCTAGGTAGCTTGGTGCCTCGTCGCAAACGCAATAAACAGGCCGCTTTTTGGTGCTGCAAAGGTAGGCCGTATAAATGGCCGCTAATTGATCTTCGCGGCGCTGCACATTGCAAATAATTAGGCGCTCACCGTCTTCAATATCGGCCTTAATCTCATTAGGGAAAACGCCATTTCTAGCCAGCGGGTCAATGAACACCACGCAAGGCGGGTTATGCTCTGAAACCAGCTTTTTTGCCAAGGTGGTTTTGCCCGAACCGCGCCCGCCCCAAATGGCCGTCACTTCGTCAAGAAAACTCATGCTGCGGCCTCCGTTTCAGGCTGATCAACTGGCGTGGCCATTGCCGCCTTGATGACCTGAACACAGCCAAAACCGTGCATTCCGATAGCGCCGAGCTGGGCAAAAAAGGTGGATTTAGTGGACAAAATAAAGTTAGCTAGGGCGGGGCTGGATTTTATGAGATTATACATGGCCGAGCTTGCGGCTTGCCCGCCCTCGCCCTTGGCCTGATCGCCGAGCGGGCAGGGCGCGCCCGTGCGCATTGTTACCATGCCGCCCGCCATTTCGTGCATAAATACAAACTGCTGATAGAACACGCTTTCGGTGGTCAGCTCCGGCGCGGCAATGGTCGTGGCTTGCGGTGGCTGATCGTCTATATTTTCCGCCTCAATCGCGGGCATATCAGGCGTGTCTTCGGGGCCAGTGGATAAAACCAGCTCTTCAAGCTCTGCGTTAAAATCAAGCGCCATTTAATTCCTCCTCATCATCCCAAATACTGCCCCAAAACCCGCCCGATTTTTTTGGCTCCGGCGGGGCAGGGGGCTTAAGCTCTTGATGGGGCCGAGTATTACCGCCCCCGCGCTGCGCTTTCAGTTCCTGCTCATATCCCCACCAGTCGATATTCTGGACACTTACCGCACGTTCAAACGCCGCGCGGCGGCGGACGGGAAGCAGATTTGTGCCAGATAGCCACTTACTGACGCTCTGGGGGCTGACACCCATGCTTTTAGCAATCTCGACATTTGTGCGGCCATGCTCGCAGATAGCTGAAAATAGAGTTTTGTTTTGCGACAAAATAAGCTCCCATACACAGAATTAAACACCCGTAAATTGTAGCAGATATTGGCAATTAAACAAGGTTAGTTACGCATAACTACCTGATAATATGCGATAATATCCTTTACTTGCGATGATTTAGGCGTGACGCTTGGCAATGTTGAATTTCACCAACCACACAACCCGAGAGGATTTCCAAATGAAAGCTAAGCAAGTTCTGGCAACCGCCTTTGCGCTCATGGTGGCAACAATTGCCGCCGAATTCATCATGAACAAAACCCCCGTGAAAAAAATTGTAGGCTAAGGCCCGCTTTTCACCCCAAACAGTCCACAAATTGAAGGGATATAATATGGCGCGTCGTCGTATTGCTACCAGCGGCGTAGGGCCGCAACGCAAGGCCGCTTTGGCCGTTCCATTGGTGTTTCGCCATGAGCGGCTGGCCACAATTTCAGGCCAATATTCGGACGGCTCAGTCGTCGCGGAATTGCCTGTAGGCCCATACACCTACAAAAACCAGCAGATCATGATTGTGCTAAATGCGCAAACTGATGACCCCGATAATGCTGGCGTTTCCATGACTTATGAAGTCAATGGCACCCACTATCTGAAAAGCTCTTTCTTTACCAAGTTCGTGAAGAAAATTAGCCTTGAGATTGACGGCGATGTGGTGCGCGATGTGACCGCCGCCCGCTCAATGCAAATGAATGGCCATTATGGCTATGATGTTGTTGACGGCTTCCATTGGATGACCTTTGGCGGGCCGCGCGAGTTCTGGGACCAAGGGGCAGAAGATGCCTATTTGCTTGGCACGGGTGATCTGCGCGATTTGCGCCTAAACTTTGATCTGACTTCGGATTGGGTTACTGGCTCAATGAAAATTCAGATTATGAGCGAATACGCCCGCATTGCACGGCCTATCGCCTATCTGACCACCCTCAAATCTTTCCGCTATACCTTCGCGGCGGCGGGTCCAGTGGTGATTACGGACGTGCCAGTCAATGCCGATTTGGCGCAGCTCTTCGCCTTTGGCACGGGTATCAAACACGCAAAGCTTGAGGTTGATTCGCAGTTCATCTTCGACGGTGATTATCAGCAGCTTATGGCCTTGAATGCCCTGTATGGCCGCGATGTTTCGGCGCTTGGTGATTGTGTGTTGTTTGATTTTTGGCGCGAGAAAAACGCCAGCAAGGGCCTTAAGGCGCTCAATGCAGACCCGCAAATCAAGCGTAACGCTGATATTCGTATCCACCTTGATCTTGAAGCGGCCACAGAGGTTGAAATTGTGGCCCGTGCTTGCGGCATTTACCGCTCGCAAGGCTAAGGCAAAGCGACAAAGTGGGCGGTATTCGTGCCGCCCACATAATCCACAAATTGGGGCAAACACATGGCAGAATATGATGCATCCTTGGTTGCGAACCCAGATCAAAATCCTGCCCATGAGGAGTATGGCGATGGCTGGGGTAAAACAATCGGATGGTTTAACGGGCTTGCGGGCCTGACTGGCTCAATCCAACGCGTCACAAGCACAGGCGCGGCTATTTCGGAAGATGTGGCCCGTGGCATAGATGCACAGCGCCAGCTCCAATATGACCGCGAAAACCACGACCAAGATTTATTGCTAGATAAGCTCAAAATTACGCGCGGCGATAACGTGCAGCTTTACTACGCCCTAGCGGCTGGGGCCGTGGCCCTGATCTTTCTCATTAAATAGGAGCGACCAATGGCCGGAAGTCCACTAAAATTAAGCGTTGCCCCATCCTTCGCAAGCTCCGCCTCGCAGGGCGGCGATTTGTGGGATACGGGTAGCCAATTTCAATTCGGCGACCATATCGCGGGCGATGGCTCCGGCGGTGCGGCAAACTCGCCATTTTCGGGCCTAGTGCGCGACCTCGCAATCGGCGTGGCCGTGTCACTTTTGGCCAAATACGCTTGGAACAAAATCAAATGAAAAATGCCCGTATAGTATCCACCAAGGGCCTGATGCCCGAAGAATTTATTGACCAGCTCGATATTGAGGAAGCGGCCCATTATGTGGACGTTGCCGAGCGGGATGATACCGCCACGCTCTACGTGTCAGATTTGGAAACTGGAAAGCTGCAAATTTATGTGGTTGTTGGGGTCGATCAAGACGGCATGTATACGGCTTACGCCGCCCATTGCTTTATGAAGGGCATGGCTAAGCTCGCTATGCGCTCCGTGTTTGGCGCGGCCCGCATTATGGGCAAGCCGCTTCGGGTCCACTCTGAAAAGGTGGCCGCTATGGCCAAGATGTTTGGCGCTGAGAGCTTCCTTGAGTGCTTGGACGCTGACGGGGTGCCTATGGGGGTTTTCAATGGGTAGCAAGGCTGACAAGGCCATTCAGGCCGACACAAACAACGTGGCCGTTGACCGCTCTGTGACCACAGGGACTGGCACCTCAATCATGGATAGTATCGTGATTGACCCTAGTGACGAGGTGATGATTGCATCCCTTGAACAAATGCGGGCAAGTTTTGAAGTTTTAATGTCCGGCACCCGCACAAACTTAGAAGAGGTTTTGGGGCTGGGAACCGATGTTATGCAGCTCGTTGACGACCAGTCAATCCGCATGGATGATTGGGCCTATGAGCAGCTTAGAACGTCGATGGAATACCTTGAGGCCGAGCGGGAAGAAGGCAAGTTCATAATCGACCTTACCGACGATCTGGCCGAGCGGTCTTATAATCTCGCCGGGGACGCAGTTGAAGGTTCGCAAGATGCAACTTTGCGTGCGCTCGATTTGGTCGCAGAGGTTAAAACGGGCAATTCTAAAGACACAATCCAAACCGTCACAATCGCTTTTACCTTGATGGCTCTGGGCGCGATTTGGCTGGCAACAAAGGACTAAAAAAATGGACAATATGAAAATCAAAAAGGTGCGCCTAACGCCCGAGGCCGAGGTTGAAATGGTGCCCGCAAAAACCATTGGCCTTTTTGGTGGTAATTTGCCGTTTGTCCTTGTGCGTATTGATGGGTCAAAGGTGGTCAAGCTCTATATGGGGCAGGTTATCCCCGTAGGCCAAATGTGCCGCGTTATTAACCCGTTTCAGCGCACACTTGATGTGCAGATAGTGCTTAATGCGCCGGTGAATTTCGCAAGCGAATTTCGGGGTATTGATAAATCTGACCCGCGTGCGATTAAATACTATTTGGCTGTTAGATACCCCAGCATAGTAAACGGCCTAAATCGCGGTACAGTGCTGTTTCAGACTAAAGGCTCCAGCTATATTGATATTCAATACGCAACTAACGTAAACATTGAAATTGTGCGCGATTTCGGGGCCGAGGCTTTGGCTGCAATTCCCGCAAGCGGCCCTAATATTGTCGGTAAGGTTCTGCATCCTGATGGCAGCGAGAACAACCGAGTTCTGGCTATGCAGGGCTATTTCGAAGATTTGGACTTTAACCCTTGGTTGCGCCATGATGGTAGGCCGGATTGGCCCACCGTTATAGGCCGCGAGGCTTCGGGCTGGTCAGGAATGCTTGAGGAAGGTTCAGCGTTGCTAATGCGTGGCGGAATTGACAAATATTATGAAGTGAACGCCGCCGTGATTGATTGCGGCGTGGATAGCTACGATGAATAAAGTTCTATTGCTTGCGGGCGTTAGCGCCGCTGCCTTTTATGCCCACAAAAAGGGCTATTTGGGCGAATATTTAGATCCGATAAAAGCCAGCGCCTCCGAGTTTTGGGCGGGGCTTTCTGGTGATGAAAACGGCGAACAATTTGCCGATGAAAGCACAGGTGATGATAATGTTGTTATTGATGGCACTGGCGCTGTTTCTCCCGTGGTTATCGCCACCTCCGGCGGCGTAACCGATGCAGCCGAGGCAAACCCTTTTGTGAGAATGCTACGAGAAAACGAATATGATTTGAACCCGTGGTCAACGCAAAATCTCTATTGGGTAGCGGCAATCTGCAATCAAGAAAATCGGGGCAGGAACCCCGAGGCTCGAGGGTCAGCGGGCGAGATTGGCGTGATGCAGGTTAAACCCTCCACAGCCGCCGATTTGGTGCGCTGGGGATACACCAAGTATCCAGCCACCGAGGAAATTTTATCCACAGTAAACGGGGGGCTATATTTCGGCACCGCTTACCTTGAGTATTTGAGCAAAAAAAACGCTGATCGGGCTTGGATTACCAAGGCTTATAATGGCGGTCCGGGCTTTGCCTCTTTGAGCGCTGATTATGTCCGCGCCCGTGAGGCGTATCTGGAAGGCGTAGAGCGGAAATATCTGGCAATTCGGGGCGTAGAGCGTCGCGTTTCACGAGATATCAATGGTGGTGGCTTGAACACCTCGCCAGTTATTATTCCGCACGGCCTACCTGAAGGCACCTGGGTAAATCCTGACGGCACGTTTGGAGTGATGTCAGACCCATACGCGCCGCCACCGCCAGACCTTACGGCACCGCCCCCGCCGCTCATTTATACACCTCCACCCGAGTAAAAAACGCGCACTGGAAATTGAATTAGGAGAGAAAAATGGTAGCACCGATTATATGGGCAGGGTTTGCGATTGCCGGACTATTTACCGTTTCTGAAACCGTAGAAAAAAGCGGGGAAGCCGCCGAAAAATTCGCCACGCTGGCGAAATGGACCGCAGTTGCTGGCGGCATTTACGTGAGCTATGCGGCGCTTAAAACAACAGGGGTGCTTAAGTAATGGCTTGGGAAATACCGTCATTTGATGCAAACGGCGCGATTGAGCGCGTGGCTACAAACCAACGGGTTGCTGCAATTAAGGAGCTTCCTTTTCAAGGGCAGCTTTGGGTTTATCAAGGGCCACAGTTTGCTGATGATGGCTCTATAGAGGCGCAAGGCTCTTATGAGTTGACCAAGCAAGGGCGGGTGGTGCTTGGCGCGGGGGCCGTGGGTCTGTTGGCCGTAATCTGGATGGTGACCCGTGGGTGAGCTGGCTAAAGAGTTTTTGGGGGCAGGGGCCGCGATTGTGGCCATTGGAGCGCTCTACCACAGAATCACAGGCACACTTGACCGCCTCATTAGTGCGGTATCAGATTTGACCGTCAAAGTTGCCAAAATCGAAACGGAATTAGGAGTATGAAAATGGGTATTTTCAATAGCATAGCCACAATGGCTAATGGTGTGCTTGAGCGCCGCGCAAAGCGTTCTGAGCAACGGTTCAATCTGGAAATGGCCGAACTATCGGCCAAGGCGCAGGTAGCGGCCAAGGCGGCGGAAAACGAAGCCAACTGGGAAGGCGCGATGGCCAGCAAAAACACATGGATGGATGATTACTGGACCTTGGTTTTATCAATCCCGCTGTTTATGGTCTTTTTCCCCGCGCTACAAGGCTACGTGAAATCTGGCTTTGATGTGTTGGCTCAATCCGTGCCGGAATGGTATGTTTGGGCCTTGCTGGCTTCGATCTCTGCGGCGTTTGCCCGCAAGAAATTGCCCAATGTTGCGGGCTGGCTTGGTAAGCGCTAGAATGTAGACAATTGCCATTTTGCAAATGTAGACAATAGTTGTTGACATATGCAAAACCTCTAAATATGGTGCGAAGCCATAGGATGAAACAAATGGGGGCTTGCAAGGCAAAGTGGTTTACGGCGCATAATAGATATTATGTTACTTATATGTACACCCTAAACCTAGTATATCACGGATTTCCTAATAATGCCTAAGCGTACCGTTCTTATTGCTGGTGCCACAGCCTCGGGGAAAACCGGCCTTGCGATCAAGTTCGCAGAGCGCATTGGTGGCATTATCATTAACGCGGATGCACTGCAGGTTTACTCGAAATGGCGCGTGCTAACCGCGCGGCCAAGTCAGGAGGAACTGGCGCAGGCACCGCACCATTTGTATGGCCATATTGAGGAAACCAGCGAATACTCGGTTGGTGCGTGGATAAAAGAAGTTACCGACATCTTGCAAAACACGGAGAAACCTGCCGTCATTATTGGCGGCACAGGCTTGTATTTTGGCGCTCTACTTAACGGTCTTTCAGAAATCCCACCTATCCCCGCCGATATTCGCGCCGCGGGTGATGCGCACCGCTTAGGCGATGGCGCAACATGGTTCCAAACACAGCTTTTGGCGAAGGATGCCGAAACTTATGCCAAGCTTGACCAAAACAACCCCGCAAGATTGCAACGTGCTTGGGAGGTTTTGGAAGCTACCGGAAAGGGGCTGTCTTACTGGCATGCGCGCCCTATCCCTTCGTTACTTTCACTTGAAGAAACCGTTCCTATCCTTTTGAATTGGCAGGTAAATGACCTCAACTGTCGAATTGATACGCGATTTGATACCATGATGGAATCTGGCGCAATTGCGGAATGTGAAGCTGCGATGTCTGCTGGTTTTGATGCAAACTTGCCTGCCAATAGAGCCATTGGGGCCACCGAAATAATTAAGGCCCTTGATGGTAAGACCACCATGCAAGATGCTGTAATTAAATCAAAAACCCTAACTCATCAATTTGCCAAGCGGCAGCGCACGTGGTTCCGCAGTAAAATGCGGGATTGGCAACACATTGATATGTCAGAAGCTCCGAACCTCGACGAGGTCATAGGCTCCATTCTGCGCTAAGGTATTGGATTCAAAACCTGAATCTAAAAAATTTATAGAAAAAGCTTGCATTCGATTCGCAAATGTTCGATTCTTGTTGAAAAAAGATCAAACGAGGCAGACATCGTGCGTAAACCAGTAGCAGATCCCGAGATACTCGGGAACCGAATAACCAGCCGTGCGCTCACGGGTGGTTCGCGCTTAAAGCGTGATGACGACCACCTCGGCATGGCCAGCAGCCACCATCTCATATGGATAACCCGTGGTGGCGGGCGGGCTTTTATTGATAGCACCCAGCAGGGGTTTGGCTCCAATATTGCCATGTTTATTCCATCAGAAACCTTGTTTCACCTCGAACTTTCGCCGGGTACGATTGGCTGGGAGGTTTGCATTCCTGATAAGCTTCGCGTGCCACTCCCCACGGCCCCACTCCTTACCTCTGTGCTTAAGCCGCTTAACCAGCGCCAGCTTAGCAACGCTTTTTCTGCGGTGCAGGAAGAATTTATGAACAAAGAGGAAATGCGTGGCACGGCGCTTATCTATTCCGTGGGCCTTTTGGCCGTGCTTTTCAACCGGATTGATACCAGTAAAAACCGCAAAGACCTGGAAACCGACAGCGCTAAGCGCCGCCTGATGCGCCGCTTTGTTTCCCGCTTAAACACACGTTATGCCAGCCATGATACCGTGCGGGATTACGCGGCCAATCTTGGGGTCACCACCACGCACCTTACGCGCGTTTGCCGTGAAACAGCGGGCAAGCCAGCCACCAAATTCATTCGTGAAAAAACCATGGAAGAAGCGCGGTATTTGCTTAAAGAAACCGATGCAAAAATTGGATTAATTGCTAAAGACCTTGGCTTTACCTCCGCTGCATATTTTTCACGCGTTTTTTCCGAAACCTACGGGCATTCCCCCAAATCATTCAGAAAAACATCTATGCGCTAACACGCTAGCCTTCTTGACCTGCGATGCCTTTCGATGTTTAATTTGGGTATCCAATTTTATTTATGCAGAGGTCCACATGTCATTTCTCAAAACCCTCACCAGCGCGGCATTAGCGCTTACTGTGCTTACAAGTGCTGCGCAATCCGGCACATGGGATGAGTATTCATCTTATGATACGCTTTATTCGCGTGGTTATTGGCGTTTGGATCTCAATCAGCACCCAGATGATTCTCGTAGCTGCGAAAGCCGGACGGTGAACGGTGATAGCTATGTTTTTAACATGTTTACCCTAAGCACCGGCGATTATGTGATCCAGTTTGAAAATGAGGGCTGGGATTTTGGTTTGGAAGAGCTGGGCCAGGATTTTGTGGTCGAGATAGATCGGCGCGGGCCGTGGAATATTTCTGGCACGAAGTGGAGCAATAAAATCCGCACAATTGTCACGCCGCCAAACAATGGGCTAAGCCGGTTCTTTAATGAAGTTGCCCGCGGCAATACGCTTTACTTGCGCAATGACCGTGGCAATGAAATTGCGCGTTTTTCCCTGCGCGGCACATCGGCCACCCTGAACCAGCATCGCGCCTGTGAGCGGCGAATATTTAGCGGGTTCCGAAGCAACGACCCGTTTAACTAGACACCTTTTTCAGGGCGCTCACTTCGAGCGCCCTTTTTGACGAAGCACCTATGCCTGACCAAATCCTTAACCACCTTGATGCAGACCGCGACGGTGCCATCAAGCGCCAGTTCGCCCTCCTCCGCATTGAAAGCGTTTCCACCGACCCCGCCTATAAAAGCGCCTGTAAAGACGCCGCCGACTGGCTGGTGAAAGACCTTGAAAACATCGGATTTGCGGCCTCATGGCGCGATACAACCGCCCACCCTTTGAGCCAGCGCTGGAGGAAACCCCCAACGGTACCGTTATTCGCGCCCGCGGGGCCTCTGATGATAAAGGCCAGCTGATGACCTTTATCGAGGCCTGCCGCGCCTTTAAGGCGGTGAATGGCACCCTGCCCTGCGGTATTACCATTCTGCTGGAGGGCGAAGAGGAATCCGGTTCGCCTTCGCTGATCCCGTTCCTGAAAGACAACGCCAACGAGCTGCGGGCCGACTACGCGCTGGTGTGTGATACCGGCATGTGGGACGCCGAAACACCCGCCATTACCACCATGCTGCGTGGCATGGTCGCCGAAGATTTCACCATCCATGCGGCTAGCAGAGACCTACATTCCGGCATGTATGGCGGCCCTGCGATCAACCCAAACCGCGTAATGGCCAAGCTACTGGCCGGGTTGCATGATGATGAAGGCCGCATCACGCTTGAGGGCTTTTATGACGGTGTGGCGCCGGTTTCCAACGCGATAAAAGACCAGTGGGAAAGCCTGAATTTCAAGGTTGAAAATTTCCTCGGAGATGTGGATTTGAGCCACCCCGCAGGTGAGCAGGCCTTCACGGCGCTTGAGCAGATCTGGGCGCGGCCAAGCTGCGATATTAACGGTGTTTGGGGCGGTTATACGGGGGCTGGTTTTAAAACCGTGCTGCCTGCGGAAGCCAGCGCCAAGGTGAGCTTCCGGCTGGTTGGCGCGCAAGACCCCGAGGCCATTCAAAATACGTTTAGAGCCTATCTTGAAGATGGCCTGCCGCCTGATTGCACAATTTCTTATCGGGCAAAAGACGGCGCGGGGGCCACAAATATGCCGATTGATGCACCTTATTTTACCGCCGCAAGGCAAGCCCTCAGTGATGAGTGGCCGAAAGAGGCGGTGTTTATCGGCTGCGGTGGTTCCATCCCGATTGTCGGGCATTTTCAGGAATATTTAGGGATGAATTCTATGCTGATCGGTTTTGGCCTTGAGGATGACCAAATCCATTCACCAAATGAAAAGTATAGCCTGACGAGCTTTCAAAAAGGCGCGCGCTCATGGGCGCGGGTGCTGCACGCGCTGGCTACTAGCTAGCCACGCCGCCCGCCACGCCGCTTTGGGGCGGATGAAAGCTCAACGGTGGCCTCATTAAGAATTGAGGTCATCGGATGCGCGGGGAATTCAGCATATTGTGCCGCCAACGTACTTGCGGCCTGTCGCAGATCAGAAGCGTCGCGGGGCTCTAACGCCCAATCCAGAAAGATAGAGCGGCATTCCGGCGCAGAAATGCCTTCGATCTTATATGCGTCAGCGATAACGCCGCGCGGGTCGAGGGAGGAATTGTTCATTTAACGCCCTGAAAGCTTGTGTTCAATCAAATCTGCCATTGCATCGCGGGTGGCGTCAAGCGCCTTTTCAATTTCTGCAATGTGCTCAAAACCGCAAGTGCGTGCCAAAAGCTGGGCCGCACCTGTGCCGGAAATTGCGGGGTCAAACTGGCCCTGCACTGCCAAACGGCTAACCTGCTGCACCTTTTGGTAAAGACTAAGCGCCGCCTTAACTGGCGCGGCTTCATTAGGGGTCAGCCAGCCACAATTCGCCAGATCATGCGCCGGAAGGCCCGGATTCACGCCTTTAAGCAGCCCGCCGGCTTGCAATAAAAGCTCTACATCCATCAGCCCGCCCGCGCCGTTTTTCACATCCCAAACGTTGCTATTGCTTTTGGCCTCAGCCAAGCGCACCCGCATTTCTTTCAAACTTTGCAGCACCTTATCCGCGGTTTGCGCCGTATTCAGCACATCCGAAACTGCAGCCTGCACCACATTGGCCACCGGCCCTGCCACCACGCGGCTACGCAAAAGCGCCATGTGTTCCCACACCCACGCTTCATTTTTTTGGTAGCTTTCAAAGGCGCTAAGCGAGGTCGCCACTGGACCTTGCCGCCCAGAGGGCCGCAGCCGCATATCCACCTCATAAAGCCCGCCTTTTGAGGTGGAAACGGTAAGGGCCGACACCAGCGCTTGGGTGAAACGCGCATAGTAGGTTTGCACCGGCAAGGGGCGCTTACCGTCTGAGGCCGCTACCCCGTCAGCATCATAAACCACAATCAAATCGAGGTCAGACGAGACCGTCATTTCGCGCGAGCCAAGCTTGCCCATGGCAATAACAGCAGCACCTTTGCCCGGAGGCGGGCCGTGGCGCAGGCTAAATTGCTGCATGGCAGCCACGAAAAGCCCAGCCACGCAAGCTTCGGCAATGTTGGAATAGGCCAGCGCGGTTTCGCTTGCATCCGCAATGCCGCGCAGCAGATGCACCCCGACCCTAAAGCGCTGCTCTTGCGCCCAAATGCGGGCCGCATCCAGCTGTTGCTCATAGTCTGCGCAATGGGTTATTTCCGCCGCCAACTCAGCCTTGAGCACTTCAATCGCGGGCATTTCCGTGAAAAATTCAGCGGAAATCACAGCCTCAAGCACCCGCGGGTTTTGCCCGAGGTAACGCGCTAAATCTGGCGCCATAGTGCAGATATCTATCAGCATTTCCAACAGGCCCGGATTGGCTTTAAACAGCGAAAACACTTGCACGCCCGAGGGCAGGCCGCGCAGAAATTTATCAAACTGAATAAGCGCTTCGTCGGGGTTCTGGGCCTTGCACAGGCTGGTTAGAATTTGCGGCTTTAGCTGGCTAAATATCCGGCGCGCGCGATCAGAGCGAAGCGCCGGATACGTTAGCCAACCTTCGGTTATTTCAGCCGCCCGCTCGGGGGCGCTCCACGTAAGCTCTGCCGCATCTGTCTTAGAATCATCATTGAAAAAGGCTTCGGTAATTTGGTGAACCCGCTCAAGGCGTGCAATGGTTGTGGCCTCAAACTCAGCAAGTGAACCATAGCCGCAAAGCATGGCTAACTGCTGCCGCTTGGTATCATCCGTAGAAATTTTGTGGGTTTGCGCGTCATCAAGCATCTGAATTCGGTGCTCTAATATGCGATGCTCAATATAAGCTTCTTTTAATTCCTTTGCCGCAGATTTGGGCACAAACCCTTTATTTGCCAGCGCATCTAGCGCCTCTAGCGTGCCGCGCATGCGTAGGCCACGGTCTTTACCGCCAAGTATTATCTGCTGGGTCTGGGCAAAAAACTCGATCTCTCGAATGCCGCCCTGCCCTAGCTTCATATCATGCCCCGCCGCCCGCAGCGGCCCATGCAGGCCTTTGTGGTCCCGAATGCGCAGGCGCATATCGTGGGCATCCTCAATCGCTGCATAATCCAGATAGCGCCGCCAGATAAAGGGCTCCAACCGCTGTAAAAAGGCATCACCAGCGCCAATGGCACCCGCACAAGCCCGCGCCTTGATAAAGGCCGCCCGCTCCCATGTGCGCCCAAGGCTTTCATAGTAGTTTTCAGCGGGTTCGGTAGCTATGCAAACCGGGGTCACCGAGGCATCTGGGCGCAAGCGTAGGTCCGTCCTGAAAACATAGCCCTGCGCGGTGTTTTCGCTCAGAAGCTTGATCAGGCGCTTGGTAATGCGGATGAAGGCAGCGCGCAAATTGCCCCAGTTTTCAGCTGGGTGGCGGGTCTCATCAAATAGGATAATCAGGTCTATGTCGGAGGAATAATTCAGCTCGTAAGCGCCCATTTTACCCATGGCGAGGGCAAACATGCCTGCGGCCTCCTTCGGGTCAGCATCCAGCTTTCCTCGCGTCACTTCGGCCTCTACTAGAAACTGCAATCCAGTATTTACCGCTGTATCCGCGAGCTGCGTCAGCGCGTCCGTCACCTGCTCCAGTTGCCATAACCCGCCGATATCTGCCAGCGCAATCAGCAAGGCCCCGCGCCGTTTAGCAATGCGCAGACTATCAGAAAGGGCTTGAAAACTGGTGGCTTCAAAGTGAAGCAGCGCGGCAAAGCTGTCCTCAAGCGGCGCGTCAGAAACCTGCTTCAACCAGTCAGATTCCCGCTGGATTGATGCGCTCAAATAGGCGCTGCCCCCCGCCACGCCTTCGATCAGGTCAAGCAGCCTCTCAGGCAGCCCCGCAAAAAGCGCGCGCGCCTCTGCCCCGCGTACGGGGTCAAAGGGCTTGGGCGCTGTTTGCACCTGACTTAGGCGCATATTATCTGCCTTCGTATTTAGGCGGGCGTTTTTCCATAAAGGCCATCACGCCCTCAGTAAAATCACGAGTTTTGCCCGCTTTGCCTTGCAGCTTGGCCTCCAGCGCCAACTGGTCATCCAGCGTGTTATCAAAGCTGGCGCGCATGGCTTGTTTGATGTATTTATAAGCCTTAGTGGGGCCCGCAGCCAGCTTACTAGCGCGGGCGTCAATGGTGGCAGCAAAGGCGTCATCGGGCACGCTTTCCCAGATCATTCCCCAGTCAGCGGCTTGCTCGGCAGTGATTTTATCGGCAAAAAGCGCCGCGCCCATGGCTTTGGCAAAGCCCATTTGGCGCGGTAGCCAATAGGTGCCGCCCGCATCTGGCAGTAGGCCAATGCGGGCAAAAGCCTGAATGAAAAACGCGGATTGCGTGGCAATCACGACATCCGCCGCCAGCGCTAAGTTGGCCCCTGCCCCCGCCGCTGGGCCGTTAATAGCGGCAATCGTCGGAATCGGGCACTCATAAATGGCCTTAAGCAGCGGCTCATATTCCTCCAGAAGCGTGCGCTCCATGTCGATATCACCAGCATTTACCCGGTCGCCAAGGTCTTGCCCCGAGCAAAAGCCGCGCCCCGCGCCGGTAAACACAATCACTCGCCCATCAAGCGGCGCGTGCTGCACCGCGTGCAGCAAATCAACCCGCATTTGCGCGTTTAGCCCGTTCATAACCTGCGGGCGGTTGAGCGTGATTTTCACAATGTCATTGGTAACATCATAAAGGATGGTTTCGTATTGCATGGTGTTCTCCTGACCTTTTGGTCAGCCTATGCGCAAACGAGCAAGAGGAAAACCCCGAACGTGGGGTTAATCCTGTAGCAATCTTGCTAATTTTTCTTGCTCTTCGGTGCTTAGGCCCTCTTCGGGCTCTTGCTTCGCATGCCCACGAATAAACACCACTGCGCCAAGCCCGCCTACCAAAAGCAAAAACGGCCCCATCAGCCACAAGATCATGTTGCTGCCAAAAAACGTAGGCTTTAGCAGCACATATTCGCCGTAGCGATCAACGATATACTGCATGGTTTCTTCGTTGGTATCCCCCTCAACGAGCCGCTCCCGCACCAGCACCCGCAGGTCTGCCGCAATGCCAGCGTTAGAATCGTCGATGTTTTCGTTTTGGCAGACCACGCAGCGTAGCTCTTTGGAAATCACCCGCGCGCGGGCTTCCAGCGCGGGGTCATCCAGCATTTCCGAAGGTTCAACTGCCATTGCAGGGCTGGCCAGCATTAAGATAAGCATAAGGTATCGCATGAGGTTACTCCGCCGGGGTTGCACTGGGAATGACGCGCTTACGTGAGGGTGCGGCCACGCGGTAGCGCCGGTCAAACAGGCTGGTAAAGCCACCAAGAGCCATCACCAAAGCACCAATCCAGATCCAGTCCACAAAAGGCTTTATGTAGATACGCACGGCATAGCCACCGCCCTCTTGTGGGTCTCCCAGCGCGATATAAACATCGCGCGTCAGGCTGATATCAATCGCGGCTTCAGTGGTGGGCATCCGCTGCACAAGAAAGTTCCGCTTTTCCGGATACATCAACCAGCTTTTGCGGCCGTCTTCCACGAGGATTTCAGCGCGCACGATGTCATAATTTGGCCCCTCAAGGTTTTCGACCTTGTTGAGGGTGAAGTAGTAGCCGCTCATCTCGTAGCGCTCGCCAAATTGGGTGGTGCGAATATCTTCGGTTTCCCAAGCGGTTACGGCTGAAATTCCAAAAATGACCATCCCAAGGCCACTATGCGCCAAAACCTTACCCCAGTCAGAGCGGGGTAAGTTGCGCAAACGGCGCAGGGAATCCTTAAACGGAATTTTCCCAAAACGGCTACGGCTGGCAAAGTCAGCTACTGCACCAAGGATGATCCAGGCCGCAAGCGTTAGCCCGATGGGGGCCAACATGCGCCCGCCGGTTTGGAAGACCCATACCGAAGCGCCAAGCGCAACGGAAAGCGCCATCACGCCCCAAAGCGGCTTCATGGATTTGCCAAGCTTGGCGCGCTTCCATGGGAGGATAGCGCCAATGGGCAGGGCCATAGCCAAAATCACCATAAATGGGGTGAAGGCCATATCAAAGAACGGCGCGCCAACTGAGATTTTCTCGCCCGTGGTGAACTCGATTACCAGTGGCCAAAGGGTGCCTATAAGCACCACGGCAGCCGCAACGCTGAGCAACAGGTTATTTAAAACCAACCCGCTTTCTCGCGAGAAGGTGGCAAAAACCGAATGGGTTTTTAACGTGCCGGCGCGGAAGGTGTAAAGCGTAAGCGCTCCGCCAGTGAAGACCGCCAAAATAACCAGCACAAAGGCGCCGCGTGCTGGGTCTGTTGCGAAGGCGTGTACCGAAGTAAGCACGCCTGAGCGCACAAGGAAGGTGCCGATGAGCGAGAAAGAGAAGCCGATGATCGCCAGCAAAACTGTCCACGCCTTCAGGGTATCGCGTTTTTCAACCACGATGGCCGAGTGCAGCAGCGCCGTGGCCGCAAGCCATGGCATAAAGGAAGAGTTCTCCACCGGATCCCAGAACCAGTAGCCGCCCCAACCCAGCTCATAATACGCCCACCAACTGCCAAGGGCGATGCCGATGGTTAGGAAAACCCACGCGGCCAGCGTCCACGGGCGCACCCAACGGGCCCACGCGGCATCCACTTTGCCCTCGATCAGTGCGGCGATCGCAAAGCTGAAGGCCATAGAAAGGCCAACATAGCCGAGGTAAAGAAAGGGCGGGTGAAAGGCGAGGCCGGGGTCTTGCAACAGCGGATTAAGGCCACTGCCGTTAATCGGCGGGACATCCAACCGTAAAAACGGATTGGACGTAAAGATGAGAAAAGCCAGAAAGGCGACGCCGATCATGGCTTGCACAGACAAAACCCGCGCCCGCAACTCAGGCGGCAGGTTGTTGCCAAAAGTCGCCACGGCGGCGCCGAATATCGCCAATATCAGGTTCCAGAGCAGCATAGAGCCCTCGTGGTTGGCCCACACGCCCGTCACTTTATAAAGCATCGGCTTATCGGAATGGGAATTATTGGCGACCAATTGCACCGAGAAATCGGACACGACAAATGCGTAAGTGAGCGCCGCAAAAGACCCAAGAATCAGAATGAGCTGGATTTGAGCAGTCGGCACAGCAATCGCCATCCAATTCGCCCAGCCTTTTTGCGCCCCGATCATCGGGATGATCGCCTGAACGATCGCAAACATAAACGCAAGAATAAGAGCGTATTGGCCGAGTTCTACAAACATATTTCGAATCCTTAAAGGCTGGCTTGCGGTATCATACGCGAGCCAGCCCAAGGTTCAAATTGCAATTATGTGATCGCGCCGATGCGACGCACTAGCGCGCAGAAGCTTGCCATGCTGCGAGGGCCGCGTTTTCACTAACTGGGGCCGAGACCGTAGGCCCCGCCGGAATATTTGCCCGGTAGCCGCGAAAGTAATTCAGCTCACGCGCGCCAAAATAAAACGAAACCACAGCGCCAAGCAGCCACCAAAGTGGCTCTGGCACATAGGCAAGCCCTTGCATACGCACCGAAAACCCCTCGGGGTCACTCATCGCATAGGCAAAGAGGCCCACAGTTGCGAGCGCCATAATGGGGCGCGGCAGGCGGTTTAGCCCGTTTACAAAACGGTCAAACCACCCCACCGGATTTTGTTTAAATTCCGCGCCCGCCTGCGCCAGTGCTGCCTGATAGCGCGCTTGTGTGGCCATCTCGGCTTTGGTCTTGTTAACGGTGAAAACCTCTGAAACCTCAGCCACCGCTTGCCCCACGCCCTGTGCGGCGCGGCCAATTCCCAAAATGCTCATGCCCAGCCCCTAACCCGCGCGCTGTGCTCGGCGGCAGAAAGGTGAAACTTCGGCGAAATAAATTCTTCAGCGCGGGTTATCCAGCCACCTTTGCCACCATCGCGCCGCTGCGCAAATTTGCGTAAGCTCGGGCGGGCTTCTGCGAGGCCGTAATAGTAGTTTCGCCGTGCGATGCCGTAAGCGTCGGCCAAAAAGTCAGGTGCCTCGGCAAAAGCCAGCTCCGCCATGCGCGCCGTATTGGGGCCTATTGCCCCGTCGGCCAGCGTGTCAAAGCCAAACTCGCCAAGCAAGCGCTGCAATATTTTCACCGCATTGCCGCCAGCATTTACATACATGTCATAAACGCTTGGCTGCAACGGCGCGGGCAACATGCCAATTTTCGGCGCCTCAAAATACTGCTTTTTGAAAATATCCGCTGCCTGCGCCCGTGTAAGCGCCCGCACATCGCGGGTGTTTATTCGCCCGTCATTGTTAATATCCAGCCCTAACCGCTTCATGGTGCCAATCGTCACGCCATACTTCGTGGCCCCACCCGGATCATCCGGGTCATTCACATATCCGCCTTCGCGCCGGATAATCTCTTCGGTAATTTCGTCGATGCCCACCATCAAGCTCCCTCCAATTTAAAGAAAAATTGAAGAAAGTATGATGTAACTTAGCTAAGAAACTCTGATAGCAGCGCGCGCCGGTGTTGCGCTAGCTTGAGGGCTCTACGTAATAGCCCTGCTCTTTTAGGGAATCTACCAGCTCGGCGGGCATATACTCTTCGTCGTGCTTGGCCAGCACTTCAGAGGCGACAAACTCGCCATTTATCAGCTGGCCAGTGGCAATCGTCCCCTGCCCTTCGTCAAAAAGATCCGGCAAAATCCCAGTGTAAAGCACGGGGATTTCCATATTGGTATCTGTGATCACAAAACTATGCGTGTCACCCTTAACCCATGAGCCCTCTTTGATAAGCCCGCCAAGGCGAAAACGCTCGTCAGGGCTCGGCATGTCCTCGGACACTTGGGTTGGCGAACGGAAGAACTCGATCCCGTCTTGAAACGCGTAGCCCATCAGGCCCGTCGCCATCACAATCAGCACCATGCCAGCAACGACCATCTGAATTCTACGTTTTTTCTTAAGCCCAGCCATAAAAGCTCCTTCCGGTTATACTATAAATAACCGTTTCTTCACGGAAATAAAGGGGCCATCTCAAGCCCTGTGCGCTCATCAAGCCCCAACATCAGGTTTGCGTTTTGTAATGCCTGCCCTGAGGAGCCTTTTGTAAGGTTATCCAGCGCTGAAAACACAATCGCCCTGCCCGTTTTCCTATCAGCAGTAACGCCAATATGGCAATAGTTAGAGCCCCTTACGTGGCGCGTGGCCGGAGCTTGTCCAAAAGGAAGCACATAGATAAACGGCTCATCGGCGTATTTTTGCGCAAGGGCGGCGTGCAGGGCCTCCGCCTCGCCCCTCACATAGATCGTGGCCAATATGCCGCGGTTTTGCGGTAGTAAATGCGGGGTGAAGCTGACCTTCACCGCCTGCCCTGCGGCTTTTGAGAACTCCTGATCAAACTCGCCCAAATGTCGGTGGCTAGCAATGGCGTAAGCGTGCGCACCCTCGGAAACTTCAGCATGAAGCATGCCTTCTTTAGCGCCACGGCCCGCGCCGGAAACTCCCGTGAGCAGATCAATTATAATCTCGTCGGGGTCAATCAGCCCCGCCTCCAGCAATGGCAGTATAGGCAAAAGCCCCGTGGCCGCATTGCAGCCCGTGCCCGCCACTAGCCGTGCAGCACGGATTTCCTCACGGTAATACTCGGTGAGACCATAAACAGCGGTTTTTTGCAGCTCAACTGCCGCATGCGCGCCGCCATACCATTTGGCATATTCGGCCACATCCCGCAGCCTGAAATCGGCTGAAAGATCAACGATTTTAACGTGTTGCGGCAAAGCCTTAATGACCCGTTGAGAGGTGGCATGCGGCAAGGCACAAAACACCAGCTCAACGCCTTCAAAATTGATTTCGTCAATTTTACAAAGTGTTGGCAGGTTCAAATGGCGCAAATGTGGGAACACATCGCCGTAAGCCATGCCGGCCTTCCTGTCAGCACTCAGCGCTGAAATTTGCATTTGCGAATGCCCCGCCAGCAACCGAACCAGCTCAGCGCCCGTATAGCCACTGGCTCCTAATATTACGATATTTTTCATATCTTAAACCTTCTGCCACCGCACAGGGTGGCCCAAAAACAGCTCGGCCAAGGGGCCGACTTTTTCCACCTCGCCGGTGGTGAAATATTGCGTTGTCCCGATCTCGCAGTATCGCTCATGTCTGTCCAAATAGTCCGCCGTCGCATCGGCCACAATTTGAGGCTGGGAAAGCAGCTTGGTTTGCGCGGGCAGCGCCGCCCTAAAAATATCCTCAACTATCGGATAATGGGTGCAGCCCAAAACCGCCGATTGCGGGGTGGGTAGCACCTCAAGCAAAGCCGCCACATGCGCTTTTACCAAAGTCTCAGACTGCGCCATGTCTCCGGCCTCAATCGCATCTACCAAGCCATCACAAATCTGGCCAACAATCTCCACATCCCGCGCCCGAAACTTCATTTCACGCGGAAAGGCCCCGCTTTCAATGGTCGAGCGCGTGGCGAAC
The DNA here is from genome assembly GCA_013139635.1 of Paracoccaceae bacterium. Taxonomy (GTDB): domain Bacteria; phylum Pseudomonadota; class Alphaproteobacteria; order Rhodobacterales; family Rhodobacteraceae; genus UBA3077. The sequence goes on along the minus strand of WTAL01000162.1, from coordinate 3,374 downwards.
ACAGCCACATTTTCCAGCCCTGTGTGCGTGGGCGGCGCGTTATCGCCCCAATCCCGCATGGTCAGATTTTCGATCATTGGTACAAAAACCCCGAGCACCCGTTGCTCGCCTTTTTGCAGCCAACTTACCTGCATTCTGTGAAGCGCGCTCGCGGAGGCCGTATTGCAGGCCAAAATGACGAGCTCACATCCTTTATCAAATAAGGTTTGCACGGCTTTTGTTGTCAAATCGAATACATCATAAGCATCACGGGTGCCGTAGGGCGTGTTTTCATTATCACCGAGATAGACAAATGCCTGCTCTGGCAAGCGCTTTTGTAAGGCGCGCAAAATGGTTAACCCACCTAGCCCACTATCAAATACACCTATCGGCATTAGAGTCTCCTGTCGCTTACGGCTCTCACTTGATGCCCGTATCACCAATTAGACACAAGCCCAAAAAGAAAAGGGCCGGCGTTATGCCGGCCCTTATTTATGAACATGTAAAAAAGGTTACCGACCGAGTTGAACTACTCGCCCGTTATTTACCGTCTGATCGCCAGCTATACCAAGGTAGCTTGCAATAACCACCGATACGCGGTCAACAATCCGGCTTCGCATGGTTTCACCACGGGCAATAGACGCATTGGCAGCTGCACCGCCATAGGCTTTAACATCGGATTCAATTGCAGCCGGTCCGGCCAGGATTTCACCCGTGTTTGCATCAACCACAGTCAAAATGAAGTCAACGTTGTGGATGCCGCCAATGTTTGAGCGCGCCCGTGGTGTCAAGGAATGGAATTGGGTTTGCTCGGTCCGAAGAATAACTGCGCGGTTACCTTTTATGGAGCTTTGGAAATGTGTTGCGGCTTGCGCAAGAGTATCTTCCATAATGGCTTCGATTTGAGCGTGTGTATCGCCCACGCCCTCTTCGCTCCAAATCAGGTCAACATTTGGCATCTGGCCATTGCGGTCTGTTGTGGTGAGCGTCCGAGGCACGGTTGCCTGCACGTCTACAACACGCCAGTTATACGTTGTGTCGTCCCGAAGCGGCTCAGGGAATGCAGTGTTGGTGCTCACACAGGCTGTAAGCCCAAGCGCGGCAACTGCAGGTAATATCCAAGTTTTAATCATCATTTCTCTCCTCATTTACACTAACCATTTCCTAAAATTTACAGTGAACTGTGTTTAAAAGCAACAATATACGCCCTGAATTGTCATTTAGACGACCGCGTGACTCTTTTGCAACACATGTAAAAAAGCAAAAAAGGCGCGGACAATGCCGCGCCTTTTAAATAAATTGTTGTATCGGTTAACGCTTCGCTAACCCCACCGTTCAAAACCACTATAATAACAATAGGTTACAGTGTGGTGAAACTTTCTGCTAACTAACTGCTATCCTTTGTGCTATTGCGCTCTTTACGGTAACATGCTGTTATAGTGGAATAATCTGCGTTTTAGTCCAGTTCTCAATATCCGCAATTTTCGTAATTACTTGCCATGCACTCTCTAGCCATTCTCTGCGCAGCTGCAATGTCAGCGTCTACCATCAGCTCAGCTATTTCAGCTCGTGCATATGAGCCGTCTTTGTGTCCATTCGCAGCAGCCAAATTAGTAAACATATGTGCCAATACGTAGTTTTGCAAAACACCCTCGCCTAAAAAGTATATCACACCCAAACCATACTGCGCATCCACATTACCTTGTTCTGCAGCCATTTTATACCATCTAATCGCCTCTTTATTATCTTCCTCAACGACGCCTCTAGTGCCATCAAATATCTTACCCAAACGAACCTGCGCACCTACATGTCCTTGCTCTCCAGCTAATTTATACCAGCCAATCGCCTCTGCATAGTCTTGCTCAACACCGCCTATGCCAGCATCATAAATCAAAGCCAAATTAAACTGTGCTCTTTCATCTCCGTGCACGGCAGCCACTTTATACCATCCAACCACTTCTGCAAAATCTTGCGCAGCAGTACCTCTGCCGCCATCATAAACTAAACCTAAACTAAACTGCGCCCTTTCAAGTCCTTGTTCAGCTGCTAAAGTTAACCATTTAACTGCCACCTCTATATCCCGCGCAACGCCCTCCCCTTCCCAATAAAAACTTTTCAATTTACATTGCGCAGCTGCATTTCCCTGCTCCGCTGCCAAAGAATACCATCTAACCGCTTCCGCGTAATCTTGCATAACGCCACTGCCGTCTTCATACATTAACCCTAGTTTATTCTGCGCAAAAGCATGTCCTTGCTGTGCTGCCAAAAGGTACCAATTCTCCGCTTCTGTGTAATTCTGCAATACGCCATCGCCTGAGCTATACATGACACCCAAATTATATTGTGCAGCGGCATTTCCCCGCTCTGCTAATTCGCCAAATTCCACTAAAGCAGTTTCGTAATCACCTTCTATGTAAGCAGCTACTCCATTGCTAAAATCCGCACCGTTTGCAGCAGATAGCGTTAACGTAAAAGCCGCAGCAAAAGCTAAGCACATCTTTTTCACACTAATTTCCTTAAAAAGTTAGTTTTCGCAACAATGCCATACTGCAAATTTCTTTCAACAAAAAAGCATCCACATTTCCCAAATAGTCTTGCATCGCCCGCCCAGCAGCGCATTATATAATATAGCAATTTTGTGTAATACTAAGCACACGACAGTATTTTTGGTAATTAAATAACTGGGCAGGCAAATATACATGGCAAACAATTGGAATATTCCAAAATGGCTGGAAGAAGAAGTTAGAGCGCGGGATAAAAGTTGCGTCTATTGTAGTATAAAATTTACCCCCACAAAAGTTTCCAAAAAGACTGCGGCAAGCTGGGAACACATCGTAAATGACGCAAAAATCATAACACGCGAAAACATCGCGTTGTGTTGCTGTGGATGCAATTCAAGCAAAGGTGCAAAGCCACTGATTGAATGGCTAGAAAGTAAGTATTGCATGGAACGCGACATTAACGGCGCAACCGTTGCACCAATAATAAAGTTAGCTATTTCAGTTCAACGCAAAAATTACTAAATGCGATAACAGCAAGACAGAATAATGCTATTTGTTATTGATTAAATCTCGCAACTTCCGCGCAACAGCCTGTCGCTTAGCCAACAATGCAAGTTCATCCACATCACCGCGCGTCACGCAGCGAAAATTTCCCTCGCGCAACGTTTGCAATGTATTGCTCCGCAATTCGTAAATGACGCTGCACTACACACGAACACAGTGTCTCAACTACTCACGGTCAAAGTGTATGTTAACAGACGCTTTTTGAATGATGAAGTGGTCCGGCAAAACCGGACAGCGTGTTAAGGTGTATCCAGCAACAAAGAATGGATACCAAAATGACCAAGCGACGCAGATTTTCAGACAAGTTCAAAGCGACTGTGGCGTTGGAGG
>WTAL01000241.1 GCA_013139635.1 Paracoccaceae bacterium | reverse complement strand
CCTCCAACGCCACAGTCGCTTTGAACTTGTCTGAAAATCTGCGTCGCTTGGTCATTTTGGTATCCATTCTTTGTTGCTGGATACACCTTAACACGCTGTCCGGTTTTGCCGGACCACTTCATCATTCGTGATCGCCATTACCCTGATCTTGATATCACTCTTATCAAGGTATAATTTGGAGCCGTCGGTGCTGACTCGAATTCCGAGTCGCGCACTCGGGGTTTCTGCCCCTCGTCCCGTCGATGACTCTTCACAGAGAACTCGGGCACAGACATCCACTGCCGTCGTTTTCTCTGCCTTTCTGCTTTCGGAAAGAAGTCATTGAAAGCTGGCAAAAGGCGGTAGCGCTCGACATGCGCAAATCCAGTTATTTTTCGGCTGATACGGGGGCAGCGGCTGGGTGTCTAAGACTTAGGTCAGCGACTCAAATAACAGAGCCACGGCCTCGGCGCCGGGGTCATTATGGCCACTCAGCCGATCTTCTGAAATATAGCTGGCACGGCCCGCCTTGGCTTTAACGATATTGGCTGTATGCTCAGCCCCCGCGCGCGCAGATTTGGCGGCGGCGTTAAAACCATCCGGCAGCGCATCGAGCGCTGGTGCCAGAGAGTCTATCATTGTGCGGTCCCCAAGTGCGGCCCCGCCCACTTCTTGCACGCGCGCCAGGCCCGCTTTGAGCGCTTCGACATTGGGCAGGCCGGAAGAGGCTGCATCGCCGACAGCGGAAAAGAAAATCGCCAGCAAAACGCCAGACGAGCCCCCCATGGTCTGGCTGAGTTCCAGCCCGATGGCCCGATAAAGCTGGGTTGAGTCAGCAAGCGGGAGCTGGGGAATGGCAGCTTTGAGCGCCCTTGAAGCCCCGGCTAGCGTGGAGCCTGTATCGCCATCGCCTGATTGCGCGTCGAGCGCATTGAGTTCGGCCTCGGCCCCGAGGAACACATCGCAGCAATTGGCGATGAACTCGGCTACTTTCGGATCTTCTGAAGGGATGGGTTTTATCGGGGTTAACCCGTCAGGAATGGGCACAATTCCAGGAGCGCTGAGCGCGATGCAACCCGGCCAATCTAGCATTGGCACCTCAGATTGAAGCAGCGTCAGTTCGCGCGGCTGCACAGGTAGGATCGAAACCGAGAATCCACGCATATCCAGTGACGTCATCATCGGCGCGGGGCCAACCAGATACTGGATGTCATCGATCACGCTCGATTTCGCCATTTCTTCGGCCAGCACGGCCATTTCTAGCGGCGTAGCCCCGCCCAAATTGTTAAGAAGCACCACTTTGGACCCTTGGCCTGCATGTGGTTTAAGCCGTTCAAGCACCAGCGCCATAGCAATCTTTGCCCCTTCAAAATCAACCAGCTCAATGCCGGATTCACCGTGGATACCAAGGCCAAGCTCAGCCTTGCCAACGGCAATTCTCGCTTCCTTAGGGGAGCCAGGTACCGTGCAGGTATCAAGCGACATGCCAATACTTGACACATCGCTGACCACTTGCTTTGCCGCCGTGCAAACTGTTTCGAGGTCGGCGCCGCTTTCCGCTAGTGCCCCCGCAATTTTATGAACAAAAAGCGTGCCCGCCACACCGCGCGCCTGTGGCAAGTCTGGCAGGGCGATATCGTCATCCACGATCACCATCGCGACCTTAATGCCGTAAGCCCGTGCCCGCTCAGCCGCGAGGCCGAAATTCAGCCGATCACCAGTATAGTTTTTAACAATCAGCACACAGCCCGCAGGGCCACTCACGGCTAAAATGCCGGCCAGCACCGCGTCAACCGAGGGCGAGGCAAACACATCGCCGCATACCGCTGCTGTCAGCATACCCTTGCCCACATAGCCCACATGCGCTGGCTCGTGCCCCGAGCCACCGCCGGACACCAGTGCCACCTTGGATTTATCCCAGTCGGTGCGCACCACAACCTTGATATGCGGAAACCCGTCTAGCCGCGCCAAGCGCCCGTTTGCGCCGCGTAAAACGCCGTCAATCGCTTCGGTTACAAGGTCTTCTTTACGGTTGATAAACTGTGCCATTTGCTGGTCTCCTTAAGATATGCGGTCGCCATTGGCGTTAAAAAAGAGCGGGGATTGCGGGGCGATTTTAAGCGCATCGCCTTTTGCTAGAGTGCTGTGCGGGTCTGTGAGCGTGATCAGATTCTGGTCTTTAACCTTGAGGTGCAGGCGGGTCTGATCGCCCAAACGCTCAACCCGCACAACCTGCGCCTCGGCGCCTTCGCCAATGCTGATATGCTCGGGCCGCAGGCCAATAGTGGCGGCACCTTCGGGCGCACCGGGGAACATATCTGCCGGCAAAACATTGATTTTGGGCGAGCCAAGGCGGCTGGCCGCATAAATGCTAACGGGGTTTTCATAAATCTCGCGCGGGGGGGCAAATTGCACCAGTTTTCCGTGGTCTAGCACGCCCACGTGGGTGGCCATGGTCATGGCCTCAACTTGGTCGTGGGTCACGTAAAGCATGGTGGCCCCCATGCTGGCTTGAATGCGCTGAAGCTCAATCCGTAGGTCTGAGCGCAGCTTAGCATCAAGAGAGCTAAGCGGTTCATCCATCAGGTAAATTTGTGGGTTCCGCACCAGTGCACGGCCAATAGAAACCCGCTGCATTTCACCACCTGAAAGCTCGGTCGCTTTGTTGTTGAGCTTGTGCGAAATCTGCAAAACCTCGGCCACTTCGGCCACCTTGCGAGCGATTTCGTCCTCAGGGGTGCGCAGCATTGGGGATTTCAGCGGAAAGGCCAGATTTTGCCGCACAGTCAGGTGCGGATACAGCGAATACTGCTGGAAAACCATCGCCATATTGCGCTGGGCTGGTGTGTGCTTGGCGACATCCTGACCATTGATCAGAATTTTGCCTGAGTCCGGCTTGTCTAGCCCCGACACCATGCGCAAAGTTGTGGTTTTGCCGGCACCCGTGGGGCCAAGTAGTACCACAAACGAGCCATCCGGCACCGTCATCGACACGTTATCCAGCGCGACTTCTTTGCCGTAAGATTTGGATATGTTCTGTAAGCTAACCTCAGCCATGATCCAGCACTCCTTTATTGGCATCCGATAAAAGCGCTACGCCCGTTGGCTCGTAAAACAGCGTGACGGTGCGCGGGTTAAACGCCAGCCCAACGGTTTGCCCGATGGTCACTTCTGCTCGCGCCTCAACGCGGGCCTTTAGAACGCCATTGGCGGTTTGTATGGTTACAATCTGGGTGGTGCCCAAATATTCAGTCACCAAAACCTCGCCTTTATAGGGGCTGCTTTCATCCAGCGAAACGTGCTCGGGGCGGATACCAAACACCAGCGCGCCTTTGGCTTCTTCCAGTTGGAAGGGGATGTCAAAGCGATGGCCATTAAGAGAAACCGATGTGTCTTTTTTGGCAATCTCTCCCTCAAAGCGAAGGAAGTTCATCGGCGGTGAACCGATGAAATCGGCCACAAACATGGTGGCAGGCCAGTCGTAAATCTCTTGCGGCACGCCAAATTGCTCAACCGAGCCGTGGTTCATCACCACGATTTTATCGCCCATCTGCATGGCTTCAAGCTGGTCATGCGTCACATAAACCGTGGTGGCGCCCATGCGGTCATGCAAGGCGCGCAGCTCTTCAGACATATGCTCGCGAAACTCGGCGTCAAGCGCGCCGAGGGGTTCGTCCATCATAAAGGCCTTGGGCTCGCGCACAATCGCACGGCCCAGCGCCACGCGTTGGCGGTCTCCGCCGGACAGGCCACCCACGGGCTTGCTCAGGATATCGGTGATGCCCAGAATTTCAGCCACCTCGGCCACCTTGGCCTTGATTTTCGCCTTAGGCATGCCTTCGCTTTTCAGCGGATAGCTAATGTTTTGCCGCACATTCAGGTGCGGATAAAGCGCAAACATTTGGAACACAAAGGCGATATCGCGCTGGCTGGCCCGCTTTTGCGAGACCTCTTCACCGTCGATATATATCTCGCCCGAGGTTGGCAGCTCTAGCCCTGCGATCATGCGCAGCGTGGTGGTTTTGCCACAGCCCGAGGGGCCAAGCAGCATGAAGAACTCGCCGTCTTCAATGGTGAAGCTAGAGGCCTTAACGGCAGTAAAGTCGCCGAAATCCTTACGCAGGTTTTTGATGATAATCTGTGCCATGATCTACTCCGGAAAATGGCTGACGATGATAAACATCACCGTGCCCGTAAGGGTGACAACAAAGGAATAGGTGAAGGCCACCATCCAGAAAGGCTGCATCAGCATGAACACGCCAAGGGCAATCAGAATCGTTGCCAGCATTTCCCA
>WTAL01000173.1 GCA_013139635.1 Paracoccaceae bacterium | reverse complement strand
GAGATGTCTCCTGAGGCGGCGCTGGACCGCTGCACTCAAGTTCTTAGCGCGGTATAAACCCTTGGACACACGCCCTTTTGCCAAATTCGAGTGGACGATCGCATGGCGCTACCTTCGGGCGCGCCGCAAAGAGGGCGGCATTTCGGTGATCGCGTGGTATGCGCTGATTGGCGTTATGCTCGGCGTGGCGGCGCTGATTGTAGTGCAGGCGGTTATGATCGGGTTTCGGGAAGAATTTACCGACCGGATTTTGGGTGTGAACGCCCATATTACGGTGTATTCGGCAGATTATGATCTGGCGAATAACCGCAGCCGCAGCATTGAGAATTTTGAAGAAATGGCGGCGGCCGTGGCTTCGGTTGCGGGGGTTACCCGCGCAGCGCCAATTATTAAAGCGCAAGTGATGGCGTCAGCGAATGGGCAAAACTCTGGCGTACAGATTTTTGGCGAGACATTGGCCGACCTGAAAAACCTGCCGCTAATTGCCAACCCCGAGAGCTTTCGGGGCGATATCGAGCAATATGAAGACGGGGTGGCGATTGGCACGGGCATTGCTCGGTCTCTCAACCTGAGGGTGGGTGACTTTATCCAGCTTATTTCGCCGGATGGGGCTGTAACGCCCTTTGGCGTCACGCCGCGCATTAACGACTATCAGGTGATGTATATATTCCAAGTCGGACGGTCGGATATTGATCGAACGCGAATATATATGCCGTTCACCGAAGCGCAAAGTTTCTTTAATCGTGAGGGGTTAGCTGACGAAATTGAAGTGTTTGTTGATGACCCACAGGCGGTGGATGATCTGCGTGAAGCGATAAATGCGGCCACCGGCGGCCAGATAATTTGGTCTTGGCGCGATGCTAACGGGGCCTTTCTGAGTGCGCTTGATACCGAGCGGCGAGTGATGTTTATCATCCTCTCCTTGGTGGTGCTGATTGCGGCAATGAACATTATTTCAGGCCTTGTAATGCTGGTGAAAAACAAGGGGCGGGATATCGGGATATTGCGCACGATGGGGCTGACGCAGGGCAGTATTATGCGAATTTTCTTTATCTGCGGCTCTATGATTGGCGTTATTGGCACCCTAATGGGCGTGGCGCTTGGCACTTCATTTGCCTTTTTCATAGCTGATTTGCAGCACTTTTTGGAGTGGGCGTCCGGCAACCAGCTTTGGAACCCTGAGATTAAATACCTCACTGAAATTCCGGCACGGTTACGACTGGAAGATGTGCTGGCAACGGTGGTGATAGCGCTTGGCCTGAGCCTGACGATTACCATTATTCCGGCGCGCAATGCGGCCAAGCTTTCGCCCGTGGAGGCCCTGCGCTATGAGTAATGTGCTTGAACTAAAGGGCTTAACCAAAACCTATTTCGAGGGGAAACCTAACGAGATCAAGGTGTTAAGCGGCGCCAATCTGACGCTGAAAGCAGGGGAGGTTGTGGGCCTTATCGCGCCTTCGGGGGCCGGGAAATCAACGCTTTTGCAGATCGCTGGGTTGTTGGATAACCCGACATCGGGACAAGTTATTATCGCGGGGAACGCGGCGGAAAAGGCGAAAGATAAAGAGCGCACGCGGCTGCGGCGGGAGCAAATCGGTTTTATTTACCAGTTTCACCACCTGCTGCCCGAGTTTAGCGCTGAGGAAAACATTGCTTTGCCGCAGCAGGCCAACGGGGTCAGCCATGCGGATGCCACGGCCCGCGCGCGGATGCTTTTAGACAGGGTTGGGCTTTCCGCACGCTATGACCACCGCCCCGCCGAGCTTTCGGGCGGGGAGCAGCAGCGGGTAGCTTTTTGCAGGGCCTTGGCCAACGGGCCTTCACTTTTACTGGCGGATGAGCCAACGGGAAACCTTGACCCGGAGACCTCGGAAACCGTATTTACAGCGCTTATGGAGCTGGTGCGTGAAACGGGGCTTTCGGCCTTGATTGCGACCCATAACCATGAGCTGGCGGCTCGGATGGACCGCGTGATTCAGCTGTCCGGCGGGAAAATCGAGCCGGTTTAGCTGCTATTTGGCCCCAAGCCCTCGTTTCATAAGCTCATTTCGTAGCGGCTTAATTCCGTGCAGGTATTTGAGGCCCGTGCGGCGCAGATCTTTTAAAAACGGGGTGCCCGCCATTGAGGTGCGATTGAGCAGATCAACGCCAGCGATTCGGGCAGCCATATCGGGCCAGCGGGCACGGTGGTATTTCTGCAAAAGCGCGGGGGCGCCAATGTCTTGGCCACTATTTCGCGCCTCAATTACTAAAGTTTTAAGGTGGCGAAGGTCAGCAAGGCTCATGTTCAGGCCTTGGGCGCCGATGGGCGGAATCACATGTGCGGCTTCGGCTAAAAGCGCTGTGCGAGGGCCGTTTAGGCGCTCGGCCCGCTGGGCTATAATCGGCCAGAGGGCGCGCTTGCTGATAATCTCGATGGCGCCCAAGCTACCGCACGCGCGCGCCGTGAGGGCCGTGTTAAAAGCGGCATCATCCATGGCAAAAAGCTCAGCCGCGCGGGGGCCGCGTTCCATCCAGACAACCGCAGATTTGTAGGGGTCTTCCAGCGGCACTAGCGTAAATGGACCGCCGGAGCGGTGAATTTCAGTGGACACATTCTGGTGCGGCTCGGTGTGGGAAGTATTGAAAACTATGGCCTTTTGGCCGTAACGCCACGTTTTCGTTTTTATACCCAGCTGCTCTCGCAGTGGAGAATTCCTACCGTCCGCCGCTATCACAAGTTTAGCAGAAACCTGATCGCCACTGGAGAGCTGCACCAATGCGCCCGTGCTTCTCGGAGTGATTTTGCCCACAGAATTCGGGGCAAGTAGCTGAAAATTGGGGAGCTTCGCGAGGAAAGACAGCATCTTTTCACGGAGCAGGGTGTTGGGAAGATTGTAGCCAAAGGCGGGGAGTGAAAGGTCTGCCGCCAGGAAGTCTGCTTGCTCACGAACTACACCGGCCTCTCCTCCGGCATCAAGGATTCGCATGGTTGAAAGCGGGGCTGCATGAGGGGAAAGGACGTCCCACAAACCAGATTCGGAAAGCAACTCGACGGAAGGTAAAAGGAAAGCCGTAGAGCGGAGATCAGCGCCTTTTTGCAAGACGTCCGTGATGGGGGGGATCGGGTCAACGCAGAGGGTCTCGAAGCCTGCCGCAGCAAAGGTGCAGGCGGCTGAAAGCCCCGCAACTCCGCCGCCTGCGATCAGGATTTCACATGAGATGCGCATTGGGGGCCTCATAAAGTTGCTGAAGAAATGCCGTGAGATCTTCTGTGTGATGATGAATGTGCGGCGCAGGCTTTTTCGGGCCAACAAGCACGGTTTTTAGGCCGAGCGCATGCGGAATTTCGAGGTTTCTTGGGTCATCTTCAAACATTGCGGCTTTGGCATGGTTGAGCTTGGCTTTGCCAAAAATGGTTTCAAAGGCCTGTGGTGCGGGTTTGCAGATGAAGTTTGCATCATCTATTCCATAGTGGGATTCAAAAACATCTTGTAAACCAAGCGCTTCGGTTGCTTTCTTTGCGTAACTTTTTGAGCCATTTGTAAACACTATTTTGCGGCCGGGCAGGGCTGAAATAGCCTCTCGCAATGCTAGGTTTGGCGTGAGTACCGAAAAATCAATTTGCTGAACTTCATCAAGATACGCAAGGGGGTCTGTCCCGTGATGGTGCATTAGGCCGGCCAGCGTTGTGCCATGGTTTTGCCAGTAGGAATAGCGTAATTTGGCAGCGTCTGGCTGGTTGAGGCTCAGCTCGCGCATCAGATAAGCTTCCATCCTTACATCAAGCTGGCTAAAAAGCTGGCTGGAGGCCGGGTAGAGCGTGTGATCAAGGTCAAAAACCCAATCCCGCACATGGGAGAAATCTTTGAAAGTCATGGCTTTTGATAGCCCGTTGGGGGTGCGCGCGCAACACCCATTGCGCGGCTGGATATTGCGCTTTATCGTGCTGAAAAGGGAGATTTTAATATGCCAAATCGTGTTGAGCAGAGCAAAGATGCCTATGAGCTGGTGCTGGAGGCCATTGATAGCGGGGTTTATCAGCCCGGTGATCGGTTGGTCGAATCAGAGCTGGCAGAGCGCTTTGGAGTTTCGCGCACGCCGGTGCGGGAGGCCTTGCAACGGCTTGAAACACAAGCGATTTTGGTGCGAGACGGGCGCTCAATGGTGGTGGCATCACTCGGCCATGACCAGCTCGGAGAGCTTTATGCGGTGCGTGCGCAGCTTGAGGGGCTGGCCGCACAATTGGCAGCGCAACATGCTGCGCCCGAGGAAATCAGGATTTTGCAGGATATGGTCGCGCAGGATGCGGCCCTAGTGGATGACCCAGCCGGGCTTGCCCGTGCGAACCGGCGCTTTCACCGGCAAATACATTTGGCGAGCCACAATCGCTATCTTATTCGCCAGCTCGAATCAGTGCACCGCACCATGGCTCTGCTGACGACGACCTCTTTGGCCGCCGAAGGGCGCGGGGTTGATGCCTTAGCTGAGCATGCCGCTATTGTGGAGGCCATCTCCAAGCGCGATAAATCTGCGGCGGATAAGGCGCTTAGGGACCACATTTCAAAGGCTTATGAGACCCGCCTTAAGCAAGATGCCGCGGAGCCTACCAAATGAAATCTGTGCTCCAAACTTTGAGATCCACTGATTGGATCAAGGATTGTAGCGATGAAATCCCTGATATAGCAACCGCATACGATATTCAGAGCCGTGCAATGGCTGAAATAGCCAAGGAACGCGGTGGGTTTGCCGGATACAAAATTGCGTTTAATTCGGCGGCATTATTGCAAAAACTAAAGATCAAGCACCCTGCCGTTGGGCGAATTCTAGCGGATCAGGTTTTTGAGAGTCACGTTAAAATTGATGCCGCGCAGTATCGAAATTTCATGATAGAGCCAGAAATCGCTGCCGTATTGGGTGAAGATATCGTTGCGGGGGAACACGTGACAATTGAACGGGCTGAAGCCGCAGTGTCTCGTTATTTCCCGGCTTTTGAGCTGCTGGACCGCCGAAATTTTGAAGGCATGATGCATGTGCCAACCGTTGTGGCGCATAACGTATTTAATGCCGGTATAGTGTGCGGCGGGCCGGGGGTTACCCCTGCTGATTTTGATTGGAAAAATGCGGAGACCCAGTGCAGCGACAATGGAGATACAGTGGTGCAAGGCTTTGGTACTGCGCCACAAAACCCTGCTGAAGCTGTGGCATTTATAGCCAATCATTTTATAGCGCGAGGGCAAAACCTGCCAAAGGGTTCATTGTTACTGCTCGGGGCGCATTGCCCGCTTTATAAGGTCGAAGCTGGGCGAGAAATGCGGCTTTCTATCGGGGCTTTGGGCGAAGTTTCGTTTAGCACTTAATCTAACCCGTGGGTGGTTTTATCCCAATAAAACGGGGCAAAAAATATTTCGTAAAGCGCCTTATATGCGGCGATGGTGCCAAGGGGCCAATAGAGCGGCATGGTGAGCAAAAAGGGGAGCAGGCCGTACTTTCGCTTTTTGTGAATGGCGAGGCTGGCGATGCATATAGTTACGGCCTTGCCGGTTAGCAAAATTGCAAATGAGGTTTGCCAAAACCACGCGGGCATTAGGCTAAAAAACCCCCACTCAAACCCAAATACGCCCAACCAGAGCGCCCAGAATACCGGCGCCAGTAAAAAAGCCGTAGCGGTGCCTAAAAGCACAACCTGCAGCCCGATGAAGCCCGCAAGACCAAGGTCATTTAGCAAGGCGCGTGGGTCTCTCATTTGAGTTAACCATGTGATAATAAAACCTTTTATCCAACGAGAACGCTGTTTGACCCAGCCCACAGGCACCTTGTTGGCCTCTTCCCACGTGGTGGACTCCACCATCTCGCAACGGTAGCCAAAGCGGGCAAGGCGCATACCGAGATCAGCATCTTCGGTTACGTTATGAGCATCCCATCCACCAAGTTTTTCCAATGCGCCGCGACGCATAAAAACCGATGTGCCTCCCAGCGGGAGCGGCAGGCCAAGCCGCTGCATACCGTGCATAATAACGCGAAACCACGCGGAGTATTCTATGGTAAAACAGCGGGAAAGCCAATTTGCATCGGTGTTATAAAAATCTAGGCTGCATTGCACAGCCGCCACGCGTGCGGGGGCCGCCATAAAATGTGCGGCCACTTTATCTATCTGGTCGGGGTCTGGCCTGTCTTCGGCATCATAAATGCCGATCAGGCTTCCGGTGCAAAAGGGCAGGGCGTAATTCATGGCGCGGGGCTTGGTTTGCAACGTGTCAGCCGGCACCGTTAGCACCTGCGCCCAGTGGGGCAACGGCGTTATGGCAAGGGCCGCGCGGGTGATATCGTCATGTTCTTCTAGCAGGATTTTAACGTCGAGCAGCTCTTTGGGATAGGTGAGCGCATCCAGCGCCCGCAGCAGCGCGGGAATCACCTTTTCCTCTCGATAGAGCGGCACCAAAACCGAGACCCGTGGGCGTTTTCGATGTTCAGAAATGAGAGTGACACTTTGACTATTTTGCACCTGATTTCGAGGCTTTAGAAACGCGAAAAGCGAGATTGCCCGCAGGGAACCTGTGGCAATATTACTAAGCAAAGCCCAACAAAATAAAACAATAAAGGTGGTTTCAGGTGCTGCTGCTGCCAAACCAAGCACCACGCCAACAAGAATGGCAGTGCCAATTCTGCGCGGTAGCGGGTTAAGCGAGCGGCAGCTGTATGCCTCAGGGCAGGAGATGGCCGCTGCGCGTGTAAGTTGGGCTGAAAAAATGGTCTGAATGCTGGCGTTAATTTCGCTTAAGTCCGCATGGATGAGGCTTATTCGGCCCGGAAAAGCGGCCGCAATTTCGTCAAACCGCGTGAGGTCCGCCGCAGCAATAAGCAGGGTGTGCCCCACGCGCCGCCACGGCATGGCCTGCAAGCGAATGCAAAGCTTTGGGTCAACGCCTTGCAAGACCTCGGGGTCGGGCGGGGTGGCGGTGATGTCAAATAGCTCACCACTTATTTGTGCGTGCAACGCATTTTTTACCGCCGCAGGGGTCGAAAACTTGTGAGCGATTAAAATGTCACCAAGCCGAGCATCTCGGCGGCTTTGCATTGCGAGGGCAGTGCTAAGGTCGTGTGACTTTAATGACCCGTTTTGGAGAAGAATTTCGCCGAGTCGTGCTGGCATTCTGCCAGCAGGGGGTATTACATACTGGTTCATAAGGTTACCGTTTAATCGCTTAAACCTTACCCTGATTCATAAACCTTAAGAAAACCCTAATAATTACTTAACGTTAGCCATATGTGATGTAAATTTCTCAAAAAGATAGAAGCTATCTTGCGGGCCGGGGCTGGCCTCGGGGTGCTGCTGCACTGAGAAAACCGGGCGATCTTCCATCGCGATGCCACAGTTTGAGCCGTCAAACAGGCTGATATGGGTTTCGCGCACGCCCTTTGGCAGGGTTTGCGAATCAACAGCAAACCCATGGTTCATTGAGGTGATTTCCACCTTGCCCGTTGTTACATCCTTTACCGGATGATTGGCCCCGTGGTGGCCGTGATTCATTTTTAGGGTTTTACCACCCAAGGCCAGCGCGAGCATTTGGTGACCAAGGCAAATACCAAAAATTGGCAGGTCGGTTTCGGCCAAGATTTGCTTTATCATAGGCACAGCATATTCGCCGGTTGCCCCTGGGTCTCCCGGACCATTTGAAAGGAAAAGCCCCTCAGGTTTGTAGGACATAATTTCTTCGGCTGTTGCTGTGGCGGGCAGCACGGTAACATCACAGCCAGCACTGGCAAGGCAGCGCAAAATATTGCGCTTGGCACCAAAATCAATAGCCACTACGCGGTGGCCTTTCCCTGTGGTTTCGGGGAAGCCTTCCCCCCACGCCCAGCGTTGCTCATTCCACTTATAAGGCATATCACAAGTGACCTCTTTGGCGAGGTCCATACCTTCTATCCCGTTGAAACCACGGGCTTTTGAGAGAAGTTCATCAATATTAAACTCACCATCGGCGGCGTGCTGTATGGCCACGTGTGGTGCGCCTTGCTGCCGAATAGCGCGGGTCAGGCGGCGGGTATCAACCCCACCGATGCCAATGCAACCGTTTTTGAACATCCATGTTTTTAAGGGCGCATTCGAGCGCCAGTTCGAGGGGTTCGTCGGGTCCCATTTCACAACCATTCCAGACGCCACAGGCGATGCTGTTTCATGGTCTTCTGGGGTGGTGCCTGTGTTGCCAATATGGGGAAAGGTGAAAGTGATAACCTGACCCGCATAAGACGGGTCGGTCATAATTTCCTGATAGCCGGTCATGGCGGTGTTAAAACACAGCTCGGCCACCGAAATGCCTTCGGCCCCAAAGCCAATACCATAAATTATGGTGCCATCGGCCATCGCAATGCAGGCCGTGGGCTTGGTGTGAGCCGCAGGCGCGAGTGCCTCTGCAGCTTCGGAACGATTAAAATCAGGCATGGGGAATCCTTGGCTTGGGATTTTGTACAAATTATGCGCGCTAGAGCGCGGCGTCAAGCACTTGTAGGGGGATGTTGTGAAAATCAGTTAACCGAGATATAAGGACGGCTCTTGCTGGGCTGCCAGCGCAATACTGGAAGAAAACATGATCCGCAAACGGCTAATGGACGCGCAAAAAGAAGCAATGCGGGAGCGCGAGGCCAAACGGCTTTCGACCCTCCGGCTTGTAAACGCTGCGATTAAAGACAAAGACATTGCGGCGCGCACCGAGGAAAGCTCGGTTGGCGTAAGTGACGCTGAAATCATGGGCATTCTTGCCAAGATGATTAAGCAGCGGCAGGATAGCGCCAAAATTTTTGAAGAAGCCGGACGCATTGAGCTGGCGGAAGGGGAGCGGGCCGAGATCAAGGTAATCGAGGAGTTTTTACCCAAGCAACTTACGGAAACGGAAGTTGAGGCGGCGATAACCGCGGCCATTGCCGAGGTGAATGCGAGTTCGATTCGCGATATGGGCAAAATTATGAGCGTACTGAAAGGCAAATATACTGGCCAGATGGATTTTGGCAAAGCTGGTGCAGCGGTAAAAGCCGCTTTGGCCTAGGCCCTTACGCGCCGCCTCAAAGCTTTAGTCAGTTTGACATTGCCTCAAGCGCAGGATTCGAAAAGCGGCGCGAACCCAGCGCTCCCAAAAGAGCATGCCTCGTCGCGCCGCGATAGCCGAGCAAAGCGAGGCACATTTTACGACTTAAAGCGCAAATTCAAGTAGTTGGCCAAAAGAATTACGCCGCCACCAATGAAAACAGTGGCCAGCAATGGCTCTTGATATAGCATCATGCCCACTAAGGCGCTGATTGGTAGGCGGATGAAATCCATCGGCGCGACCACAGTTGCTGGCGCTACATTGAGCGCTTGAGACAAGCAAAAATGTGCGCTCAGGCCGGTGATTCCCATGATGATGATCCAAGGCCACAAGTCGGCATCGGGCCACGGTATTCCACCCGGCAATGAGAGCGCCAAGGAGAAAATGGCCTGCGTGAGGGTCATCCAGAATAGGATGGTAAGCACGCTTTCTTGGCGGGTTAACTTTCGGGTCATTATATTTGTAAGGGCAAACCCCATCGCAGAGATAAGCCCCGCCGCATGACCAAGGTTAACCGGCTCTATGCCCGGCCTTGCAACGATCATGACGCCAATAAACCCAAGAAAAACGATCAAAAGTTTGGTGCGTGACAGGTTTTCTCCCAAAAGGAGCGGCGCAAGGAGGGCGACCCACAGGGGGTTGGTGAACTCCAACGCGATGAGTTGCGCCAATGGGATAGTTGCAATGGCAAAAAACCACAAGTTTTGGCCGGTATAATGCACCGCGCTCCGCAATAAGTGTTGCTTATAGAGCTTTGTTTTTAATTGCGAAAAGCCCCGTTTTGAGCGCGATAGGAAAAACGAAACGATCAAAACGCCAATCACCGAGCGATACAGCATCAGCTCAAATGTATTTAGATCAGAAAGAATTGCACGCCCGGCTATCGCCATAAGCGTGAAGGAAACCACCGTTCCCATCATCCATGCCAGCGCTTTTAGCGGGTTATGGCTACTCGACACGTTTCTTGAAACGTCGCTCTAAGGGTGTAGAAACCTGCCCCCACTCAGACGCTTTGGCGCGCACTTGGTGGGCATCAAACGCCTCTTCTGATTCAAAAATCTCGGAAACATGGAATTTATTCCGGTCTTTCGGGTCTTCCGTGACCTCAAATTTCAGGCAGCCCGGCTCGGCGCGGGTCAGCGTAATGTGCTCTTCCAGATAGAGGTCCACCAACGCGTGTTCGGCAGCGGAATGCGCCACAAGAAGCCCGTCTAAATATACTTTTGCCATGTCACTCTCCCTTTTCAGAAAGGGTAGGGAATGCGCTATCAAATGTATAGAGCGTAGTTCTCAAAATCGCAGCTTGGCCTTCGCAAGGCTCAGGAAGCTCCAATAGGGTCTCTTTATGTAAATATTTGAGCGAAAATGGCGGCTGAGCCAAATCAATGCCACTGCTCAAACTAACACGGGTTCCCCGGCCGGAATATTTGTCTTTGTTTGCAGCAAACGGTTGTGACGCTGAAATATGTTCGGTCACGATGAGGGCGCGATAGGGTTTTTGCGCGTGTATTGCGGCCATAAAGGCGCTTATTTCGCTATTGGCGAGGTGCTGTAGCACTTGTCGAACACAGCAAATATCAGCCATTGGCAGCGGGTCTTTCGCCAAATCCAGTTGCATAAAGCGGGTGTTTTCTTGGATATACGCTTCGGCATTTTGCGCCAAAACAATGTCCGACACATCGCAGGCTATCAAGCTTGAAACGTCTTGCGTGAAATGTCGCCCGACATTAAAATCTCCACACCCGAGGTCCACCATAGTGGGCGGCGTGGGGAAGCCCGACAGAACTTTTTTAACGGCAGAAACATATGGCGCAACGATATGCGGATCATGGGATCCGGGGCCAGATATGCCAGCGCCAGCTGCGCTTTTGCCCCAAAGCTTCTGCCGGTAGACCTTGTTAAAAATCTGTTGGGAATCGAAGGTTTTGAACTCACTATCGACGCGTTGAGATTTGGAAATTTTCTCGCGAATAGACGTGAAAAATTTTATCACCTTTGTTTCCTTTTTTACCTATTCCCACTCAATCGTGCCCGGAGGTTTTGACGTAATATCATAAGTAACGCGATTTATGCCCTCAACTTCGTTGATTATCCGTGTGGCGGTTTCGCCGAGGAATTCGTGGGTGAACGGGTAATAATCAGCCGTCATGCCGTCAACGCTCGTCACCGCGCGCAAGGCGCAGGCAAAATCATAGGTGCGGCCATCGCCCATCACGCCAACGGTGCGCACGGGGAGAATAGCGACAAAAGCCTGCCAGATATCGTCATAAAGCCCGTGCTTGCGGATTTGGTCGATGTAAACGGCATCGGCCTTACGCAGGATTTCAAGCTTCGGGCGGGTAATCTCACCTGGGCAGCGAATGGCAAGGCCAGGGCCAGGGAACGGGTGGCGGCCAATGAAACTAGCGGGCAAGCCAAGCTCGCGGCCAAGGGCGCGGACCTCGTCTTTGAACAACTCACGAAGCGGTTCAACCAGCTTTAGGCCCATCTTTTCAGGCAAGCCGCCTACATTGTGGTGGCTCTTTATGGTCACACTGGGGCCGCCAGAAAAGCTAACGCTTTCAATTACATCGGGGTAAAGCGTGCCTTGCGCGAGGAACTTGGCGCCACCAACTTCTGCCGCGTGTTTCTGGAACACGTCGATGAAAAGCTTCCCGATGATTTTGCGCTTGGTTTCGGGGTCGCTCTGGCCGTCCAGCTCACCCAGAAACAGCTCGCGCTCATCCGCATGGATGAGCGGCATGTGGTATTCGCCACGGAACATTTTCACAACGTCCTCGGCCTCGTTTTGCCGCAGCAAGCCGTTGTCAACAAACACACAGGTAAGCTGATCACCAATCGCTTCGTGCAGCAGAACGGCGGCAACAGAGCTATCAACCCCGCCGGAAAGACCGCAAATCACCTTGGCATCACCAACCTGCTCACGGATTTTACGGATGGCCTCCTCGCGGTAGGCCCCCATTGTCCAATCCCCCGTGAAGCCCGCGAGTTTGATGAAGTTTTCATAAAGCAGCGCGCCATTCGGCGTGTGGTGAACCTCTGGGTGGAACTGCACGGCAAAGAAATTGCGGGCCGTATCAGCGGTAATCGCAAACGGCGCATTGGGGGAGGTGCCGTAAACCTCGAACCCCGGAGCGATTTCCGACACGTGGTCGCCGTGGGACATCCAAACCTGCTCTTTATCGTCAGCAAACCAGCCGTCTAGCAGGGGCAGGGTGCCTTTTGGCGTCACAAACGCACGGCCAAATTCGGCGGTGCCGTGGCCGGATTCGACCTTGCCACCGAGCATCTGCATCATCACTTGCTGGCCATAGCAAATGCCAAGCACGGGCACGCCAAGGGTGAACACCGCTTCAGGCGGGCGGGGCGAGCCTTCGTCAATTACAGAAGCAGGGCCGCCGGAAAGAATGATCGCTTTTGGGGCAAAACCCTCCAGAAACGCGGCGTCAACTTTGTTAAACGGGTGGATTTCGCAATAGACGTTGGCCTCCCGCAGGCGGCGCGCAATAAGCTGCGTGACCTGTGAGCCAAAGTCGATGATGAGGAGGCGGGCGTGTGATGTATCTGTCATGGGGCTAGTTAGAGGCATGTGGGGATTCGCGCAAGCGCATGTCGCAGATGGGGCGCATTTGGGCGGGAATATCGGGCATTGCGGGGGGGGTTTGCTATTATAAGGCAGAAAATCCCATTTTCAGGAGCCCTCCTATGCCCGAATCCGTCCTCAGCCCCGAATCAAATACGCGCCCACGGCGGGCCCGTGGTGGCGGCGCGGCGCGCAGGGCGGCGCGCAGCACCGTGAGCTTTGAAAGTGCCAAATACATCGAGCGGAATATTCCGAATTTCGAGATTTTGAACGACGAGGCGATTGAGATCATCGAGGCCAACGCGGAAACCGTGCTGGAAGAGATCGGTGTAAGCTTTGCTGACTGCCCCGAAGCGCTTGCGCGCTGGAAAGAGGCCGGGGCCGATGTGCAAGGCGACCGTGTGCGGATACCTCGTGGGTTGGCGCGCAAGCTGTGCCAAACCGCCCCGAGCCGGATCATCCAACACGCCCGCAACCCTGAGCGCACGGTGGAAATTGGCGGCAAATCCCTCGTGCTGGCCCCCGTTTACGGCCCGCCCTTTGTGCGCGATATGGACGGCGGGCGGCGCTATGGCACCATCGAGGATTTCCGGAAATTCGTGAAGCTCGGCTATATGAGCAAATACCTGCACCACTCAGGCGGCACGGTGTGCGAGCCAACAGATGTAGCGGTAAATAAGCGGCATTTGGACATGCTCTACGCGCATATGACGCTGACCGACAAGCCCTATATGGGGTCGGTTACGGCCCCCGAGCGGGCGGTAGATTCGGTGGAAATGTCGAAAATTTTGTTTGGCGCGGATTTTGTGGACCAAAACGCGGTGATGACTTCGCTGATCAACATTAACTCGCCGCTTACGTTCGACCCAATAATGGTCGGCGCGTTGGAGGTTTATGCGGCTGCAGGGCAGGCCTGCATTATATCCCCCTTTATTGTTGGGGGCGCGATGGCCCCTGTTTCGGTAGCGGGCACGCTTACGCAAGTGCTGGCCGAAGCCATGGCCGGCATTGCATATTCCCAACTCATCCGCCCCGGCGCGCCGGTGATTTTTGGGGCGTTTGTGACGTCTATCGATATGGGCTCGGGCGCGCCGACGTTTGGGACACCGGAAGCCTCTAAGATTTTGTATGGCGCGGGGCAGCTCGCGCGGCGGCTTGGCTTGCCTTTTCGTTCGGGCGGGGGGCTTTGCGGGGCCAAAATGCCCGATGCGCAAGCGGCCTACGAAACCTCCAATACGCTAAACGCGGCGCTGCTTGGCGGGGTAAACTTTATGTTACATGCCTGCGGTTGGCTTGAAGGCGGGCTGGTGTCGAGCTTTGAGAAATTCGTGCTGGATGCTGATCAGCTCGGCGTGCTTCACGCGGTGGCAGCAGGCGTGGATATTTCGGAAAATGGCCAAGCTATGGGGGCCATTCGCGAGGTTGGCCCGGGAGGGCATTTCCTTGGTTGTGAGCACACCCAAGCCAATTTCAAAGATGCGTTCTGGCGAACCAATGTGCTAGATTATAAGCCCTTTGAGCAATGGGAAGAAGAGGGCAGTAAAGATGCTATGCAGCTCGCCAATATCCGCGTAAAGCAAATGCTAAACGACTATAAACAGCCCGCAATTGACCCCGCCATCGACGAGGCTTTGCGTGCTTATGTTGCCCATAAAAAAGAGTCTATGTCGGATAGTTTGGTTTAATAACAAAGCTTTATGCGGCTTTCTTGCTTTCAGCCAGCAGGGCTGAAAGCACTTCTACATGCGCCTGCGCGCTATAGGTGCCAGCGCGCGCCTGCCTTTCCTGCTCCAAATCATCTTCCCGAACTTTCAGGAGTTCAACCACCCTTGCTGAGCTAGCGCCAAGTAAGCGCGGCAACATGGTTTCTCGCCTGTATCCTTTGGCGCACATACGCGCAGCTTGCATCAATATTTTGGGGCGGTGGATGTTAACGATTACAGCGGATTCTTGGGTCATTCTACTCTCCTGACGGGTGCGATTCCTAAAATCATACATCAGTAGGTTAGGTGTTGCGCTTAAAGTGATTTCACCGTTCTTGCCTGTAGGGCTTTGATAACAATTAAGAAATATTCTCGCCAGTGCTGGCTGGTTAACAGTATGTATACCACCGCAGTTTATTAACAATTTGCTTAAAATTTTAATTAAAAGGGTAAGAAAGTGACTGACTTAACACGCACAAAATCCGACACTTTCAGCAATCTTGGCCCGCTGACCACAGCGCTGCCGGATTGGGTTCCTGAAATTGCGGTAACATATCTAAGCCATACAGCGCTCGGGGTTCCGCTGCGCCAAATTGCCAGAGAAAAGGGGGTCCATGCGTCTACGGTTTTGCGACAAGTGCGCAAATGCGAAGAAAAACGCGAAGATCCGCTTGTTGATCAGGCATTGGATGCAGTGGCCCGGGACTTCCTTCCACAAAATCCGGAGCAAAAAGACATGGCCAAATCCCCGACAACCAATTCCGAAGCCAAGCGTATATTGCGGCATCTTTCTGAAAGCGGCACCTTTTTGCTTAGCTCTAAGCAAATGCCAAAGGCGGCTGTTTTTAAAGAAGAAAAAGGGTCTGAGCCACGTAAGGTGGCCACGGTAGAAACCAGAATTGTGCATCGGTTTGCACTGCAAGAATGGATTAATGGTAAGCAGATTGGCGCGGTTGGGCGCTATACAATTACCAGTGTTGGTCGGGCGGCCCTGCGCCGAATGCTTGCCGAGGACAACGGATTTCTAGAGCAACATCAAGAGTTTGAGGAGCGAAATGTAAAGGTTTCTGAGGATGGTAGTATTAAGCGCCTTCGCTATAATATTGCCGAAAGCCCGCTGAGCTTGCTGGGGCGCAAACGCGGACCAGATGGCGCGGCGTTTCTAACGCCAGCGCAAATCACGGCCGGAGAGCGGCTTCGGGAGGATTTCGAAATGGCTCATATGGGCCCACGTGTAGCACAGAACTGGGATCGTTTTTTGACCTCAGCGTCCCGAGGGGGCTTTAGTGATAATTCACCCGCTGAGGGGCCATCTGCTGCGCAGGCGCGGGTGTCCAAGGCACTTACCGCGCTGGGGCCGGGGCTGGCGGATATTGCCTTTAGGGTGTGTTGTTTTCTGGATGGCTTGGAGAAGGCCGAAAAGCGCCTTGGCTGGTCGGCCCGCTCGGGCAAGGTGGTGCTGCGCATTGCACTGCAACGCCTCGCCCAGCATTACGGGATAGATGACCCGCTGGAGACCAAAATGGCCGGTTAGCCCTCTGAGGCGGCCTTGATAATGCCGCCAAAATCAGCGGCTTTCAGCGAGGCTCCGCCCACAAGGCCACCGTCTACATTGGAGACCGCAAAGATTTCGGCGGCGTTTGAAGGCTTCACCGAGCCACCATAGAGCAGACGGAAATCTTCGGCAGCGTCGGGGTGGCTTTTGGCCAGCTCGGCGCGCATGAAGTCATGCATCTCGGCGATATCTTCCAGTGTTGGCACCAAGCCGGTGCCAATGGCCCAAACCGGCTCATAGGCAATGACTGAATTTGCGCCGGTTGCCCCAGCTGGCACAGAGCCCGCAAGCTGCCCGCCCACAATTTCGAGTGCTTTGCCTTCGGTGCGCTCGGATTCGGTTTCGCCAACGCAAATAACGGCGATCAAACCAGCCCGCCATGCGGCCTCGGCTTTGGCGTTTACGTCGGCATCGCTTTCGCCGTGGTCAGCACGCCGCTCGGAGTGGCCCACAAGCACGGCGGTCGCCCCTGCATCGGCTAGAATTTCGGCTGAAATATCGCCGGTGTGCGCGCCGGAAGCATTGGCGTGGCAATCTTGCCCGCCTACTTTTACGGTGCTGCCAATGGCCGCCATAGCTGAAACCAGCGTGGCGGGGGGGCAAATAAGCACATCGCAATCAGGGGCCGGAAAGGCCGCCTCTAGCGCTTCAATTTCAGCCAGCGCCGCTTTGGCGCCGTTCATTTTCCAATTGCCGGCGGCCAGTTTTCTACGTCCCATAATATTCCCTTTTTAGTTGGCGTCGAGTGACGCTTTAGCCCATTCACACGCCGCGTCTGGGTCATCCAGCGCGGCCTCGGGCAATGTCCAATAGTTCATATGCCCTTGCTTGCCGTTTTTCTTATCATAGGTGAACAGCTTTCCGCCTGCGGCTTCTAGCCGCTCAGCCAGTGGGCCAACGGCCTTGATATAAAGCCGCCCGTCATCGCGCATCATGGAGAAGATTTTGCCGTCGGCATAAATGGACAGCCCGCCCATCATTTTGCGGATAGTGATCTCGCCAACCTCGGTAAACAGGTCTTTCACAAATTCGATTTCGTCATCGCCTACGCTCATGTTCTTCTCCTTTTGGCCGCCGCCTTGCGCGCGGGCACCATCGAAACTTCCATCCACTCCTGCGCTTCGTCAGGGTCGTCTAGGGCCGACTCCGGCAGAGACATGAGGCCCGGAATGACCCGCTCACCGCTCTTGGTTTCGTATGAAAACGGAACAGATCCGGCCTCATCAAAACGCGCACGGGTGGTTTTATCGGATTTCATATAGACGGTATCAGCGAAGACAACCGCAAACATGGCGTCGTCAATATAAAGCGAGGTGCCACCAAACAGGCGGCCAGCGCGGATGGGGCCGTAACCCGAGAAAAGATCGGTAAGATGGGAAAGGAATTCTGGGTCAGCGGCCATTACATGCCCGCAAATTTCACCGATTCCCCGCAGCCGCAGGCTTCGGTTACGTTGGGGTTTTTGAACTCAAAACCGCTTTCAAGCAGCGAGGTTGTGTAATCAATCTGCGTGCCAAACAAGAACATTTGCGCCATGGGGGCAATCATTACCCGCGCGCCGTCTTGCTCGATCACTTCGTCATTGGGGTCAATGTCGTCAACATAATCCATGGTGTATTCCATGCCCGCACAGCCGCCCTTTTTTACGCCAATGCGCAGGCCCTTTTTCTCACCGGAAAGCATAAGCTTGGTGATTTGTTTGGCGGCAGTTGGCGTCATAGATACAGCGGCTTTGCCTGGAATGTTAAACATAGTATTCCCCTTTGTTGCCCCTAATTTAGGAGGTCTGTCGCTACGAAACAACCCTCATGTGATCAATTCACGCAGGGCAAGCACGCCGACGGAAACGGCGATCACCCAGCCAAAGCTCAAAAGCGTGCCGATGATGACATATTCAGACACTGCGCGATCCTCTTTGGCGCTGCTAAAGCGTAGCACCGATTTGGCGGCCAGCAGAAAGCCGATATTTTGTGGCTGGCCGGATAAGATAAACAAGAACGCCAGCCCGCGCTCCAAGTTGCCAATGATGGCGCCCGCCTTGGGCAGCCCTTCAGGCGCGCCCACCGCAAGGGGGGTCATGAAAGCTCCGATGAAAAATCCACCGGCGCGGGTGGCCAAAACCAGGCCAGCAGAAAGCAGCATGAAAAGGGGCAGGGCGGCGACCCAGCCTTCGGGAATTCGCGCAAACCAAGCGGGCGGCGCGCCAAGCAGGCCGTAATCTTGCCAGAGGCCGGTGCTATAAAGATCGGGGAACTGGGTGGCGGCGATAAGGATAGCAGCCGCGTGTAGCGCTTGATCAAGCAAAAACGCGCGCCAGCCATTTGCTGGCCAATAGGTTTTGACCGCATCAAAAAACAGGTGGCTGGTCGCAATGGCCAGCACAACCCAATGGCCGGTAAAACCCAGCGCCCCATAGCTTAGCGCCGCGACAATGGTGGCATGCAAGAGCAACACAAGCGGATTGCGCTTTTGCGCCACCATCCAGCTGGTTTGTAGCAGGAAATCAGCCAGAATATGGGCAAAGAGCAGGGCAATTAGGGTTTCAATCATGAATTCTCCATTACAGCCCTTATCGGCTGTATATGTAATTAACAGCCTTTAGGGACTGTGCTCAATGATGCCCAATACAGACAAAAGCGCAGGCTCTCCGGCGGCTATAAGGTGGTTTCGCACCGATTGTTGCGAGATTCCAACGCGTCCGGCAACGGTTTCCTGTGTTGGGTGCGGGCGCATCAGGCTTATGGCTAATACGCGTGCTTGCGCTTGCGTCCACTTTTTAGAAATTTCATCGGCAAGGATAAAAACAGGCAGTTCAGGCGTGTTGACGCAGAAATACTGCGCGCCTTTCAGCGCCTTGAGGCCCCGCCCCGAAGCCTGAAACGCTGGGCCATCCGAGGCGCCCAGTCCTTCAGGAGAAAGCGGCTCAATGGTGCCAACACCCACAGAAATACGGGTCTCAAAAGCTTTGCTTTCTTGCCGGATAAAGGCGCGCATCAGTAAGCACGCCCGAAGCGCCAGCTCTGGCTGCACCAGCATTTGCCAACTATCGCCGGAAAAGCGCTCAAAGAGCGGCGGCTCTGCCTGAAGCGCTTCAACCTCTGCCGCGCCGGATTTGAGAGCCGTAAACAGTGCATCCCGTTCATTCCGGCTAAGGCGACTGGATTTCACAATGTCACCTGTGAGGATAGCAATATTTGATAGATCAATGCTCATGCCGATATCATGGCAAATGCCGGTTACGCTTGCAAGCAGATTGAGAAAACCAGCGCGTAAAACTGACCTTACTAAACCAGTTTAGTAAGGTCAATTGGATGGCAGTAAGGCGTCAATTAACCGTAGTTAAATCAGGGCGTTACAAAGAAACAAAAAGGGGTGACCAAAGAAAAAGCGCCCCGAAATGGAGCGCTTTAATTACATAAAATATTGCGGTTTTACATAAATCCAAGCTCCAGCCGTGCTTCGTCAGAAAGCATATCCATGCCCCATTGCGGCTCAAAAACCATCTCTACATTCACTGATTTAACCCCCGCCAGCGGCGAGATCGCATCGGCAACCCAAACCGGCATTTCACCAGCTACAGGGCAACCCGGCGCGGTGAGGGTCATCGTGACCTCGACCTCGTTTTCGTCAGAAATCTCAATTGTGTAAATCAGCCCAAGGTCATAAATGTTGACGGGGACTTCAGGGTCATGCACGGTTCTACACGCCTCCACGCAGCTTTCGTAAAGCGGGTGGTCGGTGGTGGAGGGCTTAATAAGCGGTGTGCCTTCCATTAGCGGTTCTGATTGAGCGTTCATGATATGCCTCTTGGAATTCCTGACAAAACATATAAGGAATAGCAAACGCTACGTCTAGGGGTAAAGATGACAAAATTGTTCGGGTATAAGGTCGCAGCCGTTGACGGCAAGGCGCGCAGGGGCGTGGTCAGCACGCCGCGCGGGGATATTCAGACACCTGCTTTCATGCCTGTGGGCACGGCGGCCACGGTTAAGGCCATGCTGCCGGAAAGTGTAAAAGCCACGGGGGCTGATATACTGCTGGGCAATACTTATCACCTCATGCTGCGCCCCGGCGCTGAGCGCATGGCGCGGCTGGGCGGGTTGCACAAGTTTATGAATTGGGCAGGGCCTATCCTTACGGATTCAGGCGGTTTTCAGGTGATGAGCCTTACGGGGCTACGAAAGCTCACCGAGAAAGGCGTTACGTTTAAGAGCCATGTTGATGGCTCGCCACATTTCCTTTCGCCCGAAACCAGCATGGAGATCCAGCAGCTCCTCGGCTCGGATATCGTTATGTGCTTTGATGAATGTCCGGCGCTACCGGCCGACGATACGCGGGTGGCGGAAAGCATGCGCATGTCTATGAGATGGGCGGCGCGCTCAAAAGAGGCCTTTGGCCAGCGCCCCGGCCATGCGCTGTTTGGCATTCAGCAAGGCGGAGTTACGCAATCGCTGCGCGCGGAGAGTGCCGAGGCCTTAAAAGGCATCGGTTTTGACGGTTATGCCATTGGTGGGCTTGCTGTTGGCGAGGGCCAGGAGGCGATGTTTGGCGTGCTGGATTATGCCCCCGCTATGTTGCCAGAAGATAAACCCCGCTATTTGATGGGGGTTGGCAAGCCGGATGATATTGTGGGCGCCGTGCAGCGCGGCGTTGATATGTTTGATTGCGTTTTGCCAAGCCGCTCTGGCCGGAACGGGCAGGCGCTTACGCGCATGGGGCCGGTTAATATTAAAAACGCCCGGCATAGGGATGACCCGCGGCCGCTGGACCCTGAATGCACATGCCCGGCCTGCACGAGCTATTCCCGCGCATATTTGCACCATGTTTTTAAGGCTAACGAGATCATTTCCTCGATGCTGATGACATGGCATAACCTGCACTATTATCAAGAACTGATGGCGGGTTTGCGTGGGGCGATCGAGGCCAGCGCTTTGGATGATTTTGTGGCAGCTTTTCATGAACGACGCGCTAAAGGGGATTTGGCACCTGTTTGACAAAGCGGTATGCGAGTGTATACTGATTAAATGATCTATGGAATTGACCACATCCAGCTCGCCATGCCCATCGGGCAAGAAAGCCGCGCGCGGGCGTTTTTTGAGGGTATTTTGGCAATGCCGGAAGTGGCTAAGCCTGAGAGCCTGAAGGGGCGGGGCGGATGCTGGTTTTTTTGTGGCAGCCAGCAAGTGCATATCGGAATAGAAAGCAATTTCCGCCCTGCCAAAAAAGCGCATCCGGCATTTTTGGTAAAAGATTTGGCAGCGATGCAAGCGCGGCTTGAAGCGGCAGGTGTGGAGATACGCCACCAACCGCCCTTACCAAACGCCAAGCGGATATTTATCGAGGACCCGTTTGGAAACCGGATTGAGCTTTTGGAACGGACAAAGTCCTGATGCGGCGCGTCAGCCCTTGTGCTTGTTGGGGCGTTTTGCCCGCGCCGCGCTGATACGGTAGCGCGTGCCGCCTATTCGCTCAGGCTTTTGTGAAAAGCAATGCGCAGGGTTTCTAGGGTTGGTTGGCAGGCAACACCGCCGAAGAAGGCGTTGAGTGCCGCCTCAAATATCGGATCACAGGGTTTGGCGCGTGAAAATAGCGATAGGGACGACTGGAACTTTAGGTCATCTGGGTGGCCAAACAGGGCAGGGGCGCCGTTGGCGGCGTGGGCTAGCGCGGCTTTGGTGCATTCAATCAGGCGCGGGCCTAAAACCGGATGGGCGAGGTAGGCTTTGGCCTCTTCTTTTCCGGAAACCGCGTAGAAGGCCGAAGTTTGGGAATACCCAAGCCCCTCGATTTGCGGGAAGATATACCACATCCAGTGGCTTTCTTTACGGCCTGCTTTTAGCTCCGCCAGCACAGTATCATAAACCGCGTTTTGCGCGGTGACGAAGCGGTCGAAGTCGTATTGTATATCCATAGCGTGAGCCTAGCAGGGCGCCGCGCCTTGGGGGATGCGACTAAAAGCTCCCGAGTTTACAAAAGCAGGAAGACTTAACGGCGGTATCGGTGCGGGCCTTGGCTAGCGCCAGCCTTTGGCCAATTATATTGGCTTCTTCAGTGCGCCCCAAGCGCGTTAGGCAATCATGGTAACCCATAAGAGACCACACATTATCGGGGTGCTGGCAAGCGCGGCTTAGCGTGCTATCCAGCCCCAAATCAGCGCGGTAAACGGCGGCGCTTTCTTCCACATGGCCTTGCTCAAGTAATAGCGCGCCGAGCGCGTGGCGGGTGGGCTGCATCCAGCCCCAAGGTTCGTCGTAGGGGAGATTGTCATCTAGCTCGACAGACCTGCGGAGGTGATTGAAGGCGGCATCAAAATTTTCTTTGCGGTATTCGACCTCGCCGAGCATCATTTCGCGGGCGACCTCTAGGATATCAAGGCAGGTATTGTTGAAAATATAGCGGGTGTCTGGCACGGTTTTGACGGCTTCGTCAAATAGGCCAGCATATTTCTCACCATTCACGGCATCGCCGCTAGCGGCATAGGCCACGGATTTGGCGTAGAGCATCATCGCGGTGGTGACGCAGAAAAGCGTGCGGTTTTCGGGCAGCGCTTGATCAATGATCTCCTGCCATTTCCCGAAACGAATATAGATGTGTTGCTTCATGGAAATGAAGCCCTCTAGCCAATCGGCCATGGGCGGCGATTGCACTTGCAGCAGCTCGTCGGGCAGCGAGGCGATCATTTCTTCAGCGGTCTCAATCGCCGGCTGGAACTGGCCGAGAAACATCGCGCCGTAGATTTTGAAGTGGTAATTATGGCAGCGGTAGAGGGAGTAAAAATTGAGCGGGCCTTCGGTTTTAAGGAATTTCCGGTCTGAAATAATGGCGTCCTCATTGCTGCTCACCACCCGCTCATAATGGCCGCAGAGCACATCAATATGCGTGGGCATATGCTGCAAATGGCCGGCATCGGGCACCAACCCGCGCAGGGCATCGGCGGCTTTGAGCGCCTTTTCGGGGGTCGGAGACATTTCGAGCGCGTGGATATAAAGGTGCAGCAGGCCGGGGTGCTGCATGCCGTTGCAGCAGCTGAGCGCGCGCTCAAGCACCTCGATAATCTCATGCGTATCTGCCCCATCCGCGGGCTGGCCAGATTTTAAATCCCACAGCGCCCACGGGGTGCGGTTCATCATGGCTTCGGCAAAAATTGTAGCAACTTCGGCGTCTTTAGGGAAGGCGAGGTAGGCGGCCCGCATGGCGGCGGCGAAATCATCGTTCCATGGGCACATATCCTCGGCGGGGGTGCGGCTGGGGTAGCGGGCGGGCAGGGCGTGGATGAGGGCGGCCTCGACGGGGGAGGCTGCATCGGCCAGTTTGAGCGCGGCTTGGGTGGCATCGTAGGCTTGGGCCAGCGAGCGGCTGGCATCCTCGCTATCAAAGGCTTCCCACGGTTTATTATAGTTGCAGCCCGCCGCATAGGCGACACCCCAATGGGCCATGGTGCAGTTTGAGTCTGCCTTTATTGCGCGCTGAAAGCAGGCGACGGATTCGTCGTGATTATAGCCAAAACACCAGAGCAGGCCGCGGTCAAACCACATTTGCGCTTCAGCGGATCTGGTGCTGATCTTTCGGCTATACCCGCCCAAATCATAATAATTGTCCATATTATCCCCCTGTTTATATCTTTACGCGATTAACGCATGAAGCCATGCATCGCGCAAGCTGGTGAAATTGCGGTGGTAGTGTTTTGCACGATTGGGCTTGAATTTCCTGCCAGCAGTCGCCATTTTCTATCCAACGAGTGGAAGGGGCTGAAGCTGCCGAATAATCGGGGCGCCGCACCTTGCCAATATGAGGAATTTACATGACCGAGCTCAATACTGTCACCCTCCCTGTTTTACCTCTGC
>WTAL01000103.1 GCA_013139635.1 Paracoccaceae bacterium | reverse complement strand
AGTCTGGTGCGGTCGAGAAGACTCGAACTTCCACGGGTGTTACCCCACAGCGACCTCAACGCTGCGCGTCTACCAATTCCGCCACGACCGCAATTTCGAGGCT
Source organism: Paracoccaceae bacterium (assembly GCA_013139635.1). Taxonomy (GTDB): domain Bacteria; phylum Pseudomonadota; class Alphaproteobacteria; order Rhodobacterales; family Rhodobacteraceae; genus UBA3077. The sequence goes on along the minus strand of WTAL01000103.1, from coordinate 13,137 downwards.
GAGGAGCGTATAGCACCCTGATTTGGGGAAGGAAAGGGGCAAAATTAGACCTTTGGTAAAAAAAAGGCCCGCTTTAAATAAGCGGGCCTTATCAATGCATTACAGCGTTATCTTAGTTGCTAGCACCGGTTGAGAAGAACCCGCCACCCGTTTCGGCCGGGGCTTCAGGCGTTACGCCAAAGGCAGGCACAATGCCAGCGGTGGCGGGGGCCGTTGTTGGCAACCCACGCATGGAGTTTGCGAGGCTAACCGCAACGGTGGCGCGCATGGCACCACTTTCACCTGTTAGGGATTCCTGCCCGCTGGCAAAGGCAAGTGAGGCATTATCAAGCCATTGCGCGCCACGGTTGGTGTTTACTTTGCCATCAAAGCCAAAACCAAGCGCCAGATGATAGGCCAGCAGCTCTTCATAACCAGATTGGCCGAGGCCAACCAAGGTCATAATAGACGCCAGCGCTACATCGGAATTATCGGTGGAATAGCCAATGCCGAGGCAAACCTTGGCAATACCTTCCAATGAGGCCGCGCTCGCGCCAGATGTGCTCACCCAAGACTGAAGCTCTGTTTTGGCCGCGCCTGCATCGGCCAGCGAAACTGTGCTCACATAAGGATTAAGCGTTGGGGCAAAAGCTATACATTGCGCTTGAATGTCAGCGCGGGTGGTGCCTTGCACAGAAGAGGCGAGCGCGTCGCCCTCGTCAATCGCGTAAGCGCGCAAGTTACAGAACTGCGCCTCAACCGAGTTGGGCTGGATACCAGAAATACACAGCTCGTTCATCGACGATTCTTGCGAGGTCACAAACACGGGCAGCCCGGTGGAGCTGGTTTGCGCACTAGAACCGCCGCCGTTAAAATCATTGGCTGGGCTACTGGCCATTGTGCTATTGCCCAAACCAAGGCCGGAATTACCGCCCTGCTGTTGCTGCATAAACGAGATCAAAAGCGCGCGCGAGCCGTTTGGATCTGTTAAGATAATCCGGCTGGTTTCTGCGCCGCCAAGCTCTGCCCGCTGATGCGAGTTGAGCAAAAATTCCTTTTGGTAGCTTGTTAGCTCACCTGAAATCGGGAAATCCATATAGGCTTGGAAGTTGCTAACAGCCGTGCGGGTGCGGCGGCCAAAAACGCCGTCTGGCGTGCCAGCAGGGAACTCAAAATAGTTGAGTGCGGTTTGAACGGCGCGGTTTTCAGTGCGCTGCGCGCTAGACGCGGTGGACGTTGTCCGGCGGTTATTATTAGTGGCACCAGCCACGATGGCCCCGCCAATAAGCGCGCCAATAATGGCCGCACCAGCGTTGCTGCCCGCAACCGCTTTATTCATAGGAATGGCGACGCCCGCAGCGGTCAGGGCCAAAATCATGGCGGAAGATGTTAGATGTTTTTTCATGTTATAAACTCCTTTAACAATAATGTATGCACTGCTTTAGCATAATATATGATTCGGAAAAGTAAATGATTTCGCGCAATTTTCATGGAAATATTCATGGTTGAATGGCTTATTTCTAAGGGTTTGACCCCATATCCCGAGGCGCTGGCGCATATGGAAGCGCGGGTTAACGCGATTTTGGCGGGTAAAGCGCCCGAACAAATCTGGCTGGTTGAGCACCCGCCAATATTTACCGCCGGAACGAGCGCCCGTAAGGACGACCTGAAAGCCCCTGATATGTTTGACGTTTTTGAAAGTCGGCGCGGCGGGGAGTATACCTATCACGGCCCCGGCCAGCGCGTGGCCTATGCGATGCTTGACCTCAACACGCGCGGCAAAGATGTGCGGGCCTATGTTAACAAACTGGAAGCATGGGTTATTGCCACTCTTGCCGAATTTAATGTGCAAGCTGGCAGCCGCGCGGGCCGTGTGGGCGTGTGGGTAGACCGCCCAGAGCGCCCTTCCCTGCCCGACGGCCGCATTGCCGAGGATAAAATCGCGGCGATCGGCGTAAGGATTCGGCGCTGGGTGACGTTTCACGGCGTTTCCATTAATGTGGAGCCTGATTTAAGCCATTATAACGGCATTGTGCCCTGCGGAATCGCTGATTACGGCGTGACCAGCTTGGTTGATCTTGGCATTCCGGCCACGATGGATGATCTCGACACCGCACTTAAGCGGCGATTTGCCGAAATTTTCTAGCAAACACCACTTTGAGCGGAATGTGACAATAATGCATTGAACACTTTAACGCTTTCCGCCTATATTCATTCGGAACAATTTTGCATTTCAGGGAGAAACTAATGCTTAAGGCTCTATTTCTAACCACGTTCGTGGCTACTGGCGCGTTTTCAACCGCCGCATTTGCAGACGGCGACGCCGCCGCTGGCGAAGATACGTTCAAGCGCTGCAAATCTTGCCACGGCATTGTGAATGGCGATGAAACCATCGTTCGTGGTGGCCGCACGGGCCCTAACCTGTATGGCATGATCGGCATGACAGCGGGCACCGTTGAAGGCTTCCGCTATGGCGATGATATCGTTGCCGCTGGCGCTGCGGGCCTCGTTTGGGACGAAGAAAACCTTGCCGAGTATGTAGCTGACCCAACCGCCTTTATTCGCACCTTCTTGGGTGACGACTCAGCGCGCGCAAAAATGACCTTCAAGCTTCGCTCAGGTGGTGAAGACGTGGCGGCTTATTTGGCTAGCCTCGCGCCGATGATGGAAATGGAAGAAGAGACTGAGGAAGGTGAAGAAGCGGAAGAAGGCGAATCCAGCTAAAAAACCTTCTGAAGTTTCAGAAAGCACCCAAGTAAACGCATCGCTGAGTATTTCAGCGGTGCGTTTTTTTATTTGCCGTCTAGTTCCTGCCGATAAAAAATTGATCTGCGTCAATCATTACAGTTGAGAATGGTTGAATCTTGCTTTATCCAAGTAAAAAAACGGAGTGAGGCGGAATCTAAAAATAGATTCGCTAATCACAGGGACATGTCAGGAGTATATAATGGCAAACGCAGCCACACATGACCACGATGACCATGCACGACCGGGTTTCTTTACCCGTTGGTTCATGTCAACAAACCATAAAGACATTGGTATTCTTTATCTTTTCACATCGGCAGCTGTCGGGTTTATCTCGGTTTGCTTAACCGTTTACATGCGCATGGAGCTTATGAACCCAGGGGTTCAGTACATGTGCGAAGAAGGGGCGCGGCTGCTTAGCCAAGCGCCGCTTGGCGAATGCACGCCCAACGGCCACCTCTGGAACGTGATGATCACGTATCATGGGGTCTTGATGATGTTCTTCGTGGTTATTCCGGCGCTGTTTGGCGGCTTTGGTAACTACTTCATGCCGCTGATGATCGGCGCGCCTGATATGGCCTTTCCACGGCTTAACAACCTTTCCTTCTGGCTTTATGTTTGCGGCACCTCGCTGGGTGTGGCCTCATTGTTTGCCCCCGGCGGCAATGGTCAGCTCGGCTCCGGCGTAGGCTGGATCCTCGTGCCACCGCTTTCCACCCTTGAGGGCGGCTATTCGATGGACCTCGCGATCTTCGCGGTCCACGTATCGGGTGCCTCGTCCATTCTGGGTGCGATCAACATGATCACCACCTTCCTGAACATGCGCGCACCGGGCATGACCCTGCACAAAACACCACTGTTTGCATGGTCGATCTTCGTAACCGCGTTCCTGATCCTTCTGTCGTTGCCAGTGCTGGCCGGTGCCATCACCATGCTGCTGACAGACCGGAACTTCGGGACAACCTTCTTTGACCCCTCAGGCGGCGGCGACCCTGTGCTTTACCAGCACCTCCTATGGTTCTTTGGCCACCCAGAGGTTTACATGATCATTGTGCCGGGCTTTGGTATCGTATCGCACGTTATCTCGACCTTCTCGAAAAAGCCGATCTTTGGCTATCTGCCGATGGTTTACGCGATGGTTGCCATCGGCGTGCTCGGCTTTGTGGTTTGGGCGCACCATATGTATACGGTTGGTATGTCTACCACGCAGCAGAGCTATTTCATGCTGGCGACCATGGTGATCGCGGTGCCTACAGGCGTCAAAATCTTCTCTTGGATCGCAACCATGTGGGGCGGCTCCATCAGCTTCAAAACCCCAATGCTTTGGGCCATGGGCTTCCTCTTCCTGTTCACCGTTGGTGGTGTTACCGGCGTGGTGCTCTCACAAGCCGCTTTGGACCGTGCCTACCATGACACATATTATGTTGTGGCTCACTTCCACTACGTGATGTCACTCGGCGCGATCTTCTGTATCTTTGCGGGTATCTATTACTGGTTCGCCAAAATGTCTGGCCGTCAGTATCCGGAATGGGCGGGGCAAGTGCACTTCTATACGATGTTTATCGGTGCCAACCTTACCTTCTTCCCACAGCATTTCCTTGGCCGTAATGGCATGCCGCGCCGCTATCTGGATTACCCAGAGCAATTCGCGACATGGAATCAGCTGTCTTCAATCGGTGCGTTCATCTCGTTTGCCTCATTTATCTTCTTCATCGGCATCGTGTTCTACACACTGCGCTGGGGTAAGAAAGTAACCGAGCCAGCCTATTGGGGCGAGCACGCAGAGACCTTGGAATGGACCCTGCCAAACCCACCGCCCGAGCATACGTTCGAGACGCTGCCAAAGCAGTCTGACTGGGATAAAAGCGGGCACTAATGCGCCCGAGTTCACCAAAATTCAAAAGGGCCGCATATGATGCGGCCCTTTCTAGTTCCGCCCCCGTGGTGCGGGAGGATGCCCCCATTTGGGAAACCACCCTATGGCCCAATCGCTCGCTGGGCCGCACGGGTTTTCGGGTCACGATGTCTATCCTTGCCGTAGGCTTTGCCATTCCGGTTTTGCCCTTTATGTGGGCAGGCGGCTTTTGGGTGCTGCTGCCCTTTGTGGGGGTGGCCTTTCTGGCGCTATGGCTGGCTTTTAAGATGAACAACCGCCATGGCCAGCTGCGCGAGCATGTCAGTCTGTGGCCAGACCTTATCGCCGTGGAACGCCGTGAGGTTGACGGAGACATAAAACGCTGGCGCTGCAACCCATACTGGATGCGTTACAAACTGGTTAAAGAAGGCGGGCCGGTAGATAATTACCTTACGTTAATTGGTTCTGACCGCGAAATCGAGCTAGGCGCCTTTCTGAGCCCCGAAGAAAGAGTGACACTGATTGCGGATATCGAGTCCGCGATAAAGGGCCTTGGCCAGAATTATGCAAAATAGCCCAGCCAAGCGCCGCCGAGCGTAGCGAGGCCACGGCCAGCGGCAGGCTTTTTTCAGTAACCTGAAAAATGTGCTTTGGCCGAGTGGGGCGAATTTTTATACGCAATTTTGCATACAAATTGCTGCTTTAGCCCCGCAGAGGTCAAAGCAAACCCGCGTTGAATTTTCAAACACCTCGGCAAACCGCAGCCATGTTGCCCTCCGTGGGCATCGCCTTTGCTGCGCAAAAACGATGCCCACGTTTGGGCCGTGGCCTCGCTTCGCTCGGTGGCGGCGCGCCAACATTCTTTTGTTTGACGAGGTTTCGCCCGCGCCGCCGCCCACCCTTTGCGCTTGTGGCAGCAAAAGGGGTTTTCAAGCCCTGCCCGCTCCTGTATTCCAAAATGATAAACGGGAGGCCGACATGCTCTACACAACATCTGCCGAGTGGCACGCCGCTGCGCACAAACGCGTGGCGCTTATTGGCATGTCTGGCCTTGGCAAAACCTTTCTTTCCGAGATGCTGCGCGCGGGCGGGGAGTGGTTTCACTACTCGGTAGATTACCGCATCGGCACCCGTTACATGGGCGAGCATATCGTTGATAACTTCAAGCGCGAGGCCATGCGCGTGCCGTTTCTGCGTGATCTGCTGCGGAGTGACTCGATTTATATCGCCTCCAATATCACCTTTGAAAACCTCGCCCCGCTTTCCACCTACCTCGGCAAACCCGGCGACGAGGCCCAAGGCGGCATTCCGTTTGAAATCTACCTCGCCCGCCAGCGCCAGCACCGCATTGCCGAGCAATCTGCTGTGCAAGACACAGCGCTTTTCACCCATAAAGCCCTCGACATCTACGGCTATGAGCACTTCATCTGCGATACCAGCGGCTCGATTTGTGAGGTGGTCGATGGCAATGACCCAAACGACCCCGTGCTAAAATCCCTCAGCGCCGCCGCGCTGCCAGTGTGGATTGAGGGCAACGAGGGCCACACCGAAGAGCTGCACGCGCGTTTTGATGCCGCCCCCAAGCCGATGTATTACCGCGAGGATTTCTTGCTGGAAAAATGGGCCGAATACCTGCGCCTGCGCAATGTTGCCCCCGCCAAAGTTGACCCGGATGACTTCATCCGCTGGGGCTACGGCGAGCTGCTCGCCAGCCGCCTGCCCCGCTATAAAGCCATCGCGCAAAATTGGGGGGTTACCGTGGCGGCTGACGAGGTTCGCACCATCCGCGACCCGCAAGATTTTAACGCGCTCATTGGCCAAGCTATTGAGCGGAAATCATAAATGCCCATTCGTATCCCCGCCACCCTGCCTGCCTATAACATCCTCAATACCGAGGGCGTTAACGTTATGGACGAAGCCACCGCGAACCGTCAAGAGGTGCGCCCGCTACAAATTGGCCTGCTGAATTTGATGCCTAAAAAGGAGCAAACCGAAACCCAGTTTGCCCGCCTGATCGGGGCCAGCCCTATTCAAATTGAGCTCACGCTAATCCGCATGACCGAGCATACCTCAAAAAACGTATCCTCTGAGCATATGGAAAGCTTCTACCAGTCATTCCAAGACATCAAACACCGCAAGTTTGACGGCCTCATCATCACCGGCGCCCCGATCGAGCACCTGCCCTTTGAGGACGTCACCTATTGGGACGAACTGAAAGAGGTGATGGACTGGACCCAAACCAACGTGCTTTCGACCTTCGGCGTGTGCTGGGGCGGCATGGCTATGATTTATCACCACTCCGGCGTGGCCAAGCACATCCTGCCCGCCAAGCATTTTGGCTGCTACCGCCACCGTAATCTCGCCCATGCCTCGCCTTACTTGCGCGGCTTTTCCGATGATTTCACTGTGCCTGTAAGCCGCTGGACCGAAGTGCGGGCTGAGGACCTGCCCGAGGGCCTCGACATTCTGATGCATTCTGATGACGTAGGCCCCTGCCTGATTGAAGATAAAGCGCACCGCGCGCTCTATATCTTCAATCACCTTGAATATGATAGCGACACCCTCGCGCAGGAATACCAGCGCGATGTGGACAAGGGTGAAGAGATTGACGTGCCGCAGGATTATTTCCCGCATGACGACCCTTCCCAGCCGCCCGAAAACCGCTGGCGCTCGCACGCGCACCTGCTTTATGGCAACTGGATTAGTGAAATTTACCAAACCACCAATATTGATATCGAAAAAATACTGGAGGGAGACTCCAAGTGAGTTGCAGCCAAGCGGTGGCTGGGGCAATATAGCCAAAAGGAGTTTGCCATGAAAAAACCATTTGATGGGGCCATTAGCCAGTATTTTGAAAAGGACGCCCCCGCCGAAATTCGGGCGCAAATCGTGAATGGTGGCAAAAAGGATGTGCTAAATCCCGGCTATCCTTATCCGCGCGTGATGAAAAACAAAGGTTATTGCGTTGAATATGAAGCGCTGCAAATTGAGCTGGTTAAGCTGCAATCTTGGGCCAAAGACACCGGACAGCGCATTGCTGTGGTGTTTGAGGGCCGTGATGCCGCGGGCAAAGGTGGCACCATAAAGCGCCTTCGGGAAAATCTTAATCCGCGGGGCGCGCGGGTGGTGGCACTTTCCAAGCCGTCTGATACCGAGGCTTCACAATGGTATTTTCAGCGCTATATTCAGCACCTGCCCTCAGCCGGTGAGATCGTATTTTTTGACCGCTCATGGTATAACCGCGCGGTGGTGGAAAAGGTGTTTGGCTGGTGCTCGGATGATCAGCGCGCCAAGTTTTTCCGGCAAGTCCCCAAGTTTGAGGACATGCTGGTGAATGACGGCATTACGTTGATTAAAATCTGGCTCACGGTAGGCCGCGCCGAGCAACTTCGCCGCTTTATGGGCCGCGAAGGTGACCGGCTAAAGCACTGGAAGCTCTCAAGCGTTGATGTAAAAGGCCTGCATAAGTGGGATGAATACTCGACCTCGATTTCGCAAATGTTTGCGCATAGTCACCGCGAATCCTCCCCTTGGCACGTGATCCGCTCCGATGATAAAAAGCGCGCGCGCTTGGCGGCGATCAAGCTGCTGCTCTCGCATTTTGATTATACCGAGAAAGACGAAACCTCGCTTATGGGGGTGGATACCGCCATTTGTGGCAGCCCCTCCTTAATGGGCGTTGAGGCTGGTCGGTGAATAAACGTAAATCTTACCACCACGGAAACCTGCGCCAGGCGCTGGTGGACGCCACGCGGGAGCTGATCACCGAGCGCGGGCCGCAGGGCTTTACGCTAGCGGAGGCCGCGCGGCAGGCTGGCGTGTCTGCCGCCGCCCCCTATCGGCATTTTAAGGGCCGAGACGAGCTTATTTGCGAAGTGGCCCGCCAAGGCTACCTTCTGTTTGGAGACCTGCTGGAGCATTCCTACGATGGCGGCAAACCCACAGCGCTGGCGGCCTTTTCTAAGGTTGGGCGGGCGTACCTCGCCTTCGCCAAGCGCTACCCTGGCTATTATATCGCCATGTTTGAATCCGGCGTTTCGCTCACCGGCAGCTCTGAGCTGGCGCTGGCTTCTGACCGCGCTATGGGGGTTATGACCCAAGCCGCCGAAGACCTGATGGCCCATTTACCCGCCGATGAACGCCCGCCTGCCGTGATGGTCAGCCACCACATTTGGGCCATGTCGCATGGCGTGGTCGAGCTGTTTGCCCGCGGCACGCCCGGCGGCCGTGCGCCTTATTCCCCTGAAGACCTGCTGGAAAGCGGCACCGGAATTTACCTGCGCGGCTTGGGGATTATTGCTAAATAATGCATGCGCGCTGAGCGCTAGCCTAGTACCCTCCTATATTTCGCCAGCTTTCAGACGAAAACCCAGGTTTTTCTCCTACTACCAAACTCTAAAAATTATTTCTTACACCGTTGTTAATACACTCTTAAATCAATTCTCGCCTATTTATTAACCTAGGTTAGTAGTTATCCTTCCCGTTATAAGTGTGTCACCTAAAGATTTCTCACCTAATACAGCTTGCTCAATATTCCCTCTTTTCTCAAAACTTTTTTTGCCATTTCTCTTGACCTGCGACGTTTTCGCCTTATGTATGTAAATGTAATTAACATTAACATCAGAAAGGACAGGAAATGAACACTGCGCTAGACATCCTCAAACAGGCACGAGACTGGATCGACAGTCACGGCAAAATGGGATGGATCGCTACAATGATCCTCGGATTTATCTTCGCTGGCCCCCTCGGGCTTGTGATTCTCTTTTACGCGTTAGGAACCGGACGAATGGGCAAATGCAAAAGCAAGCGGCACGGTCGCCACAGATTTCACTCCACAGGCAATGTCGCCTTTGACAGCTACAGGGACGAAACCCTGAAGCGGCTGGAAGACGAGCAAGCCTCCTTCCGCTCGTTCATGGAAAACCTGCGCGCCGCCAAAGACAAGGCCGAGTTTGACCAGTTTATGGACAACCGTGAAGCCCGTGGTTTTGACGAAGCAGAGGACGTAACCCCTGCCCCAAAGCGGGACTCAGATTTTGGCGCTATGCCAAACCCTGCTTAACAAAAACTAGCCCCGCGCGTGAAAGCCCGCGGGGTTAACCTATTAGGCAACGCAAAAATTAAACCTTGCCGAATGCGCGCCGCTCTTGTTAGGCTCACCGTAAGCCAAGAGATTGTAATTATGCGCCACACCCTACTCAAACACCCCCAGTTTTACGTGACAGCGCCGCAGCCCTGCCCCTATTTGGATGGCAAGCAAGAGCGCAAGCTGTTTACCACGCTCTATGAAGAAGGCGGCGTGGCGCTGAACACATCGCTCAGCCACCAAGGCTTTCGCCGCTCGCAAAATGTGATCTACCGCCCCAGCTGCTCTGACTGCACCGCCTGCCAATCGGCCCGCGTAAGGGCGGCAGATTTTAAGCCAAGCCGCTCACAAAAGCGGGTGATTAAGCGCAATAGCCACCTAACGCGCAGTCTCAAAACACCTTGGGCGCGGGAAAGCCACTACCAGCTTTTTGACCGCTACCTGCATTCTCGCCACGCCGATGGCGGCATGGCCGGCATGGACGAAACAGAATTCAGCGCCATGATCGAGGAAACCCCGGTGAATACGCGGCTGGTTGAATATTCGATTTATCATCAGGGCGAGAGCATCCCCGTGGCCGTGTGCCTAAGTGATATGCTAGATGACGGGCTCTCAATGGTTTACTCGTTTTTTGAGCCAAGCCTCGCGAAAGAAAGCATCGGCACTTATATGATTCTCGATCATATCCGGCTGGCGCAGGAAAGCGGATTACCGCATGTTTACCTTGGCTACTGGGTGCAAGGCAGCCCCAAGATGGATTATAAATCTAAGTTCCAACCCCTGGAAACTTACCGTGAGGGCAGCTGGAAAGCGCTGGATATGTCAGCCGCTATGCCTTCGCATCCGCTGGATAGCCAGCCGATATCAAGGCAAGTCGCGGCCATTCATCTTCCGCTGATCACTGAATAAAAAAGGGCCGCTTTAAGCGGCCCTTTTTTGTATCTCTAGTTGCCGAGCAAGTTTGGCACGATCGTCACGATCGCCGGGAAGGCCCAGAGGATTGCTAGTGCGACCACCTGAATAAGCACAAACGGCACCACGCCACGGTAGATATGCCCAGTCGTAACCGAGGGCGGCGCCACGCCGCGCAGGTAAAACAGCGCAAAGCCAAAGGGAGGCGTCAGGAAGCTGGTTTGCAGGTTGATCGCGATCAGGATGGTTACCCATTTCGGATCATATGAACCGCCATAAATCACTGGCCCCACGATGGGGATAACGATGTAGATTATCTCCAAGAAATCGAGCACGAAGCCGAGGAAGAACAGCACGATCATCACGATCAGGAACACTTTCCACTCGTCATCAAAGCTCTTCAGGAAATCCTGAATGTAGTCCTCGCCACCAAAGGAGATGATCACGAGGTTAAGCATTTGCGAGCCGATCAGGATGGCAAAAACCATCGAGGTCACCTTAGCGGTTTCCCTCACCACGGGCGTAAGCACCGCCGTGCGCAGCAAGGTGATGCAAGCAAAAATAAGGCCGGCAAAGGCGACGAGGTAAGCAAACTGCGCCACCACAATCGCTATCCAGCTTTGCCAGCTGATGTTTTCAATGCCGGTGCGCAAATCGAAGTTAACCCCGATCAACAGCATCACAAGCAATGCAAAGCTGGCTTGCAAAATGAACTTACCACTGGCGTTTTCATCTTTCAGCTTACGATAAGCCGCCAGCATAATCGCGCCAGCCGCCCCGAGCGCCGCAGCTGGCGTGGGGTTAGTAATGCCACCCAGAATCGAACCAAGCACCGCCACAATTAGCACCAGCGGCGGGAAAACCACCCGCAGCATCTCATTCTGCCCCAGCCGCTTGCCAGATTTCATCATGCCATAAGCGATCAGCAAAAACGGCACCGCGAGCTTAGCCCAAGAACCGCCCGGCAACGCGCCCGCCTTAATGAAGTAGACATCAACCAAAATGGCCGAAAGCACCCCGAGGCTACCGATAATTAGCGGCAGCTTGTTTTCGCGCGGGGCAACCCCAAACGCGATGGTGAAGGTCAGCGCGACCAGCGTAAGGATCATGGCCAAGCCGGTGCCCAAAGGCGGTGCATTATCAATTTTTGCTAGGGTCAGTGCGGCCACTTCTTCGGCCGTGCGGTCAGTTGAAACATCGCCAGCTTCTGCTTTCAGCGCCTCAAGCTCTGCCCGCATAATAACCGACTCGTCCCACATGTCCTGCCCGTGCTTCTCGATCATCGCCACTTGGCATTGCTCGGAAACATTGGTGCGCAGCTCAGGCCGCTCACCCAGTTCAACGGTGGAAGAAACAAAGGTGCTTTGGCTGCCAGAGAAGCCAACCATATTCATGCCAATGGCAACGCCGATGATAAGAACAGGCGCAAACAAGAACCACGTAAGGCTATGCCGCCCGCCTTCGCCATGGCCGGAACTGGATTCCAGCGCCGGAATGGGCGGGGCGTTATGCGGTTTCCACATAGCGTAAAGGAACGCATAGAGGCCATAAAGAAACGCGAGGAAGATGCCAGGCAGCAAGGCCGCTTTAAACAAAACGCCGGTAGACAGCGCCGCAGGTTTGCCCAGATACGTAAGCGCATCACGGCAGCCCAGCATGGAAGCGCGGTTTTCTTGTGCGGCAGCATAAAGATCGCCAGCAAGCGAGCCAAGCAGCACGATAACAATAGAGGGTGGAATGATTTGCCCCAATGTGCCAGAGGCCGCAATAACCCCCGTGGCCAGCTCTGGCGAATAGCCATTCCTGAGCATGGTGGGCAGCGAAAGCAGCCCCATCGTAACCACCGTAGCGCCCACAATACCCGTTGAGGCCGCCAAGAAAGCGCCTACGATAACCACCGACACAGCCAAGCCACCCGGCAGCGGGCCAAACACCCGCGCCATGGTCGTTAGCAAATCTTCGGCAATTTTTGAGCGCTCAAGCGTCACGCCCATCAGTACAAACATCAGCACCGCCAGCAGGGTTTCAATGCTTTGCCCTGCAAACACCCGCTCGTTCATCCGGTTGACAACAAAGGATATTTTACGGTTCAGCGCTTGCTCCCAGCCGCCTTCAAACAAGGGGCCGTCTATCGTGGGCAAATCAGGATACCTGAAAAGCGAGATCGCTTCTCGCGCCACCCCGTCATTCACCAGTGCCAAATAAACGTCTGAGCGTTGGTCCACCGCCGCATGAATAAGGTAGCCCGAGGTATCCAGCACCGCCAAAATACCAAAGGCCAGCGTGCCGGCACCGCCAATGGCAAACGCCACCGGAAAGCCCGACATAATGCCGATAAACAGGCTCGTAAATGTGATGATAAGGCCGAGTTCTACCCCGTCTAGTCCGAATAGCATATCCCAGCCCCTCTAGTGGATGGCGGCGGCAATTTCCGCCGTCTCGTCGTTAAGTTTATCAAGGTCAAGGTATTTGCCCTCGGAGTCTTTACCCTCGATAAATTCGAGCAGCGAGCGGTAGAAAAACGCCGCCCCTTGCGCGATCATCATAAAGGCAAAGCTGA
>WTAL01000073.1 GCA_013139635.1 Paracoccaceae bacterium | reverse complement strand
GCGTGCTTTCTTTCTTCAGCGTCGGGCTGGTGTTTGGCAATGTAAACGCCTTGGCGATGGAACCGATGGGGGCAAATGCGGGCATTGCGGCGGCGATTATTGGCGCGGTTTCCACCGTGCTGGCCGTAGCCATCGGGGTGCCGCTGGGGCTGCTTTACAATGGCAGCACGCTGCCGCTTGTGGCGGGGTTTGTGGTGCTAGGGCTGGGGTGCTTGATTATAATTAGGATTACGCCGCGAGTGCAGACCTAAATTGATAATTTAATAAAAACACCGCCATAAATTTACCATAACAGATTGAAGTAAAACATTTAATCGACCTTTTTATTAACCTAGGTACCTAGGTTAATAAAATATTTGGAGTTGAATATTTGTGAACCGAACGTGAGATCAGCCCACCGAAACCACTTCGAAATTCAACCCTTAGCCAGCTTGGCCAAATCTTGCGCGATAGAAAACGCGCCTTTAATTTTGGCGGCGTTATTGGGCCAGTCACGGCGCACCACTATTTTGTTATCCCGCACTTTGGCATGGCCGTTTTGCGCGTGGATAAAATCAACTAACCCTGCCGGATTGGCGAATTTATCTTTATAAAACTGGATAGTCGCGCCTTTTGGCCCGCCGTCCAGCTTGGCAATGCCCGCCTTCCGGCAAGCCGTTTTAATACGCACAATGTTCATCAGCGTCGTGACTTCACGCGGGAGCTTGCCAAAGCGGTCGATCAGCTCGGCGGCAAAGCCTTCTAGCTCCACCTTTGAGCCAAGGCCCGAAAGGCGGCGGTAGAGGCCGAGGCGCACGTCTAGGTCGGCCACGTAATCATCAGGTATCAGCACCGGCACGCCGAGGTTAATTTGTGGAGCCCAGTGGTCGTCCGCATCCGAAAGGCCCTCAAGCTCACCCGCCTTCATCTTGGAAATCGCCTCTTCCAGCATCTCTTGGTAAAGCTCATAGCCGACCTCACGCACCTGCCCCGATTGCTCGTCCCCAAGAATATTCCCCGCGCCACGAATATCTAGATCTTGCGAGGCGATGGTGAAGCCCGCGCCGAGGCTATCGAGCGAGCCAAGCACCTTAAGGCGCTTTTCGGCTTGCGGCGTGAGGGGCTTGCGCGGTTTGGTGGTAAAATAGGCGTAAGCGCGGATTTTGGAGCGGCCAACGCGGCCTCGGATTTGGTAAAGCTGCGACAGGCCAAACATATCGGCGCGGTGCACAATTAGGGTATTGGCGGCGGGGATATCAAGGCCGGATTCCACAATGGTGGTAGCCAGCAGCACGTCATATTGGCCGTCATAGAAGGCGTTCATTTTGTCGTCCAGTTCGCCAGCTGGCATTTGGCCGTGGGCGACGGTGAATTTGACCTCGGGCACCTGCTCGCGCAAGAAATCCTCGATATCAGCGATGTCTTTTACCCGTGGCACCACATAAAAGCTTTGCCCGCCGCGATAATGCTCACGCAGCAAGGCCTCGCGGATGGTAACTTGGTCAAACTCGGACACATAGGTGCGAATGGCGAGGCGGTCTACCGGCGGAGTGCCGATCAGGCTTAGCTCACGCACGCCGGAAAGCGCCATTTGCAGGGTGCGGGGGATGGGGGTGGCGGACAGCGTCAGCACGTGGACTTCGGATTTCAGGGCTTTCAGGCGCTCTTTATGGGTCACGCCGAATTTCTGCTCTTCGTCAATTACGACCATGCCGAGGTTGGCGAAACGGATGTTTTTAGCCAGCAAAGCATGGGTGCCGATCACGATATCAACCGTGCCGCGCGCCAACCCCTCACGGGTGTTAGCCATTTCTTTGGTGCCAACAAAGCGCGACATTTGGCGGACCTGCACAGGCAGGCCTCGGAAACGCTCAGCAAAGCTTTGGGCGTGTTGGCGGGCAAGAAGCGTGGTGGGCGCAATAATGGCCACCTGCACGCCCGACATAACGGCGACAAAAGCGGCGCGCATGGCGACTTCGGTTTTACCAAAGCCAACATCGCCGCAGATCAGGCGGTCCATCGGTTGGCCGCTGGAAAGGTCGGCGATGACGTCATCAATGGCGTTAAGCTGGTCGTCGGTTTCACTGTAAGGAAAGCGCGCGCAGAACTCGGCCCAGAGGCCCTCGGGCGGGGTGAAAACGCGGCCTTTGCGCAGGGCGCGCTCGGCGGCGACGCGGATGAGCTTGTCGGCCATCTCGCGAATGCGCTCTTTGAGCTTGGCTTTTTTGGCTTGCCACGCACCGCCGCCAAGGCGGTCTAGCATGCCTTCATCATGGCCATAGCGCGACAGCAGCTCGATGTTTTCAACTGGCAAATATAGCTTGGAATTCCCCGCGTATTCCAGCACGATGCATTCATGCGGCGCGCCCGCTGCGGTGACGGTTTCGAGGCCATGATAGCGGCCAATGCCGTGGTCGATATGCACGACCAGATCACCGGGGGTGAGGGACTGCGCCTCGGTTAGGTAGTTCTCGGCTTTACGGCGCTTGCGGGTGGGGCGGATGAGGCGGTCGCCCAAGATATCTTGCTCGGAAATGACTGTAAGCCCGTCGGCTTCAAAGCCAGCTTCAAGGCCCCAAACGGCGAGGCTTAGGGTGCCTTTGCCTCGGTCCTGAAAGCTCGGGATATCCTTGAAACCTTCAACGCCCGCGTCGGTAAGTAGGCTGCCGAAGCGCTCTCGGGAGCCTTCGGAATAGCTGGTGAGCACCACCTGCCCCGACTTGCGTTTTGCTTTAATATGGTCAGCTAAAGCTCCGAAAAGGCTTATATTTTCCTGCTTTCGCTCTGGCGAAAAATTGCGGCCTGCACGCCCACCCATATCAACCACACCGGGGCCACTTGGCTGCGGGCCGCTTGAAAACTGCCGCACGGGGCGGCCAGCGATGGCGAGGTCGAAGGCCTCGGGCGTCAGGTAAAGCAGCTCGGGCGGCACGGGCTTATAAACCGTGGCCATGTGGGACTTTTCACCCAGCGCCGCTTTGCGGGTGGAGTATTGCTCCTGCACGCTATCCCAGCGGGCTCCGGCTTGGGCCAAAACTTGCTCCACCAGCACTACGGGGGCATTATCAAGGTAGTCAAACAGGGTGTCTAGGTGCTCGTAAAAATAGGGCAGCCAGTGCTCCATGCCTTGATGCTTGCGGCCTTCGGAAACGGCCTCATAGAGCGGGTCATCGCGGCCTGCGGCGCCGAACTCGTGGCGGTAATTTGAGCGGAAACGCTGGATGCTTTCGGGATCCAGAATAACCTCGGAAACAGGCGCCAGCTCGATACGTTTGATCTTTTCAATGGTGCGCTGGGTGGCGGGATCAAAGCGGCGGGCGGCGTCTAACACGTCTCCAAACAGGTCAAGCCGGATGGGGCCGGTATCGCCGGGGGGGTAGATATCAATCAGGCCACCGCGCACGGCGTAATCGCCGGGCTCCATCACGGTGGGGGCGCGGGCGAAACCGGCGCGCTCTAGGTAGGCAAACAGCTTTTCGGTGCTGATTTGCTTGCCCACGTCAGCAGTGAAGGCGGAGGCGGCCATGACATCAATGCTCGGCACTTTTTGCAGGGCGGCATTTACGGTGGTGAGCACCGCACACGCGCCGCTCCACCCGTTGTGAAAAGACGCGAGAAAGGCCATGCGGCGCGCCGAGACTTCCGCGTTAGGCGAGATGCGGTCATAGGCGAGGCAGTCCCACGCGGGGAACTCGAAAACCGGCAGGTCAGGCTGGAAAAACCGGAGGGCCTCGCGCATGGCGGCGAGCTGGCGGTCATCTCGCAGGATGCACAGGACCGGGCCATTGGCGCGGGTGACGGTATCAGCCAAAATGCGGGCGGCGTAACCTTCAGGCGCGCCGCCAACCTTGACGATGCCATTTGGAAGCGGCTGGCTCATTGGAAATTTGGGGAAAAAGACGGGCCGATGAGGAAGTAATTATTGACCACAATAAAGTGATATACAGTTGCGGCCGCAGCAAAAATGATAGCGATCATGCCGATGGTCTGGTTCCAGATGCGCCGCCTTCGCAGGGCTTTGCGCAAGGGCTCACCCTCTAGCAGCTCGTTTTTTATCCGGTAAGCCAGCCGCACGGAAAACACCGATGTAAACATAAGAGGCGCGGCGAGTACAAACACGGCTTGCGCCAGTTCAGAGCCTCGCAGAAAACCCCAGCCGCCGATAAGCGCCAGCATAAAAGCAACAAAAGCAATAAAGTAAGGGCCACCCTTATCAAAATAATAGATCATGCGGCGAGCGTTTATATGGGCTTGCAGGTCACAATGCTCAGCAAATTCGCCCCCCATTTTATCGGCCTGCCGAATGGCATCATAGGGCACACCCAAGGTCCAGTGCGCGGTCATTGACCACGCCACGACGGTGACAATCCAATACCAGACATTTAAAAAGCTGGTGGTTTCTATCAGGCTGAACCCGTCCATGAAGACTCCATTTGCGAGACCGCTAAATTAGGGCCTAATTGAGAAATTGCAACCGCTGTTTGCAGTGATTTAGCTTGAGGAATTGGCGTGAACTGTGGCAAAGATTGGGAAAGTCCGTTTTTGAGGAAAATTCTATGCGCAGCCCCCTTGCCCCCTTCCCGCTTAACCGCTCTCGCCGCTTACGCCAGTCTGGCTGGATAAGGGACATGGTGGCAGGGGCATCGCTTACGGCGGATGACCTGATTTGGCCGATTTTCGTGCGTGAGGGCGTAGGGATTGTGGAGCCAATTGCCAGCATGCCGGGGGTGAACCGGCTGTCTATTGATGAGGCTGTAAAGGCCGCGAATGAGGCGGCGGCGCTTGGCATTCCGTGCATTGCGCTGTTTCCTTACACCGAGGCGAAGGATAAAAATTCGGAATGCACCGAGGCGTTTAACCCTGATAATCTGGTGAACCGCGCCACGCGGGCGATCAAGGCGGCCGTGCCAAACATAGGCATTATGCTTGATGTGGCGCTGGACCCGTATAATTCGGACGGCCATGATGGCTTTGTGCGCGACGGGATTATCGTGAATGACGAGACCTTGATGGCGCTGGAAAAGCAGGCGCTGGTGCAGGCTGAAAGTGGCGCCGATATTTTGGGGCCGTCAGACATGATGGATGGCCGGATCGGCATTATTCGGCAGGCGCTGGAGGCGCATGATTTCACCGATGTGGCGATTATGGCGTATTCGGCGAAGTTCGCCAGTGCGTTTTATGGGCCGTTTCGGGATGCCGTGGGGGCCAAAGGGGCGCTGAAGGGCGATAAGAAAACCTACCAAATTGATGCGCGCAATAGTGATGAAGCCCTGCGGGAAACCGCGCGGGATATTGCTGAGGGCGCCGATATGGTGATGGTGAAGCCCGGCATGCCTTACCTCGATATTTGCCAGCGGGTGAAAGCCGAGTTTAATGTGCCGACTTTCGCGTATCAAGTCTCTGGTGAATACGCCATGATTGCGGCGGCAGGCGGCAATGGCTGGATTGATGAGGAAAAGGCGATGCTGGAAACGCTAATGGCGTTTAAGCGTGCGGGCTGTGACGGGGTGCTGACATATTTCGCCCCCCGTGTCGCGGCGTTGTTGGCGGAGTAGCGCCTATATAGGCGTGCCCCCTAGCACATGTAGGGGCGCTCTGCTATAAAGACGCTAACTGGCACAGACCAGAATTCGGCAGCCTTCAGCAGGAGATACCCCATGAAAACCCTTACCCGACGCAGCTTTATCGCCACCGCCAGCGCCACCACCCTTACGGCCTGTGCCGGAGATGGACGCATCACCGGATCAAGCAACCAGATCGACACCCACGTGGCTGTGGCGCTGGAAGAGATGTATACTACCTTTCCGGGTTCGCGGGAATTTGCGCATCGGGCCGCGGGAGTTTTGGTGATCCCGAATGTGACCAAAGCCGGGCTTTTTGTGGCTGGCTCTTATGGTGAAGGTGCGTTGATGATCGGGGGGGCCTCAGTGGAGTATTACTCCTTTGCCTCGGCCTCCTTTGGCTTGCAAATTGGCGCGCAACAGTCTCGCCAAGTGTTGTTTTTCATGACGACCGACGTGCTGCGAGATTTCCGCACCAGTGATGGCTTTGAATTGGGCGTAGATGCCGAATTTGCCGTGCAGGAAGAAGGTGGCAGTATCGGGCTTTCCTCCACCACCTCCAACAAGCCAATTCTTGGAATCGTGTTTGGCCAGCGTGGGTTCCTCGCCGGCGCCAGCCTTGAGGGCGCAAAATATTCACGGCTCATCAGGTAAGACCGGCTGGCTTGCCCAGCCTGCGCCGACAAGGTGGCCCGAAGGGTCGCCGCGGAGGCGCACACTCGGAACTGTCCGGCAGCTCCGGAATTGCTTTGACTTCGAGGCGGGCAAGCCCACCCCTCAGCCAAAGCACATTTTATCAGCAAGCTGAAAAAATGCCTGCCGCTGGCCGTGGCCTCGGCTTCGCCTCGGTGGCCTTTTGGGCTAGTTTTTGTCTAAAACCCGCAAGCGCCGTATGAGGCTGCTGGTATCCCAACGCTGCCCGCCCATGTTTTGCACGTCTTTGTAATACTGGTCAATTGTGGCCGTGCCAGGAAGGCTCGCGCCGTTATTTTCAGCCTCGGCGAGCACGATCCCTAGGTCTTTGCGCATCCAGTCTACGGCAAAACCGAAGTCAAATTCGTCGGCCAGCATGGTTTTGTAGCGGTTGTCCATTTGCCAGCTGCCCGCAGCCCCTTTGGAGATCACATCGACCACGGCCTCGCCGTCTAGCCCCGCTTTTTGGGCAAAATGCAAGCCTTCGGACAGCCCTTGCATCAGCCCTGCTATGCAGATCTGATTGACCATTTTAGTGAGCTGCCCTGCCCCGCTTGGCCCCATCAGGCGGCAAGATTTAGCGAACGCGGCAATAAGCGGCTCGGCCTGCGCATAGGGCGCGTCATCGCCGCCGCACATTACCGTAAGCACGCCGCCTTCGGCGCCCGCTTGGCCGCCTGACACCGGACCATCGACAAAGGCGATGCCTTTTTCGGCAGCCACCGCGCATAGCTCGCGGGTTACGTCGGCTGAAGCTGTGGTGTGGTCTACAAAAATAGCGCCCTCGTTCATGCCTGCCAACGCGCCATCAGCGCCCAACACCACTGAGCGCAGGTCGTCATCATTGCCGACACAGGCGAAAACCACTTCACAGCCCGCCGCAGCTTCGCGCGGCCTTAACGCCATGCTGCCACCATGCGCGGCCACCCAAGCCTCGGCTTTGCTGGCTGTGCGATTATAAACGCACACCTCATGTCCCGCCGCCGCTAAGTGCCCTGCCATCGGATAGCCCATTACGCCTAGGCCCAAAAATGATAATTTCGCCATTGTGTTCTCCTGATATGTTGCTCCTTTTGGAATGCACTGCTATCAGCGCTAGGTCAAGCAAGGATCGGATTCTCACCCATGACCAAGGCGTTTCGCTGGATATTCGGAGGCTTTGTGGCGCTGCTTTTGCTGGCGACCATTCTGGGCGGGTTTGTTTACTACTTAGCGGCGCGTTCGCTGCCAGATTATAGCGGCAGTTATACGGTAGCTGCCCTTGGTGCACCGGTGGAAATTGTACGCGATAGCTACGCTGTGCCGCATATTTTTGGCGAGACAGATGCCGACGTGCTGTTTGGCCTCGGCTTTGCCCATGCGCAAGATCGCCTTTGGCAGATGGAGCTGATGCGGCGCACGGCGCAGGGGCGGCTTTCTGAGATATTTGGCCCCGAAACGCTGGAAACCGACAAGCTGATGCGCGCGCTGGATATTTATGTGATTTCGCAGCGCGCGGTGCATGTGCAAACGCCGGAAACGCTGGCGCTGCTGAATGCGTATTCGGCTGGTGTAAACGCGTGGGTGGCGCATGTGCGCACCGAGGCCTTAGGGCGAGGCGCACCGGAGTTTTTCCTGTTTGACAACGCCATCGCGCCGTGGAGCCCCGCTGACAGCATAGCGCTGATCAAGCTATTGGCGCTGCAAACCACAGACAAAGCCCGCATGGAAGTGCTGCGCGCCAAGCTATCATTTCGCATTCCGCCCGAGCGGGTTTCGGATATTTTGCCAGATGCGCCGGAAGTGCCTTCAACCGATGTGCCGGGGTTTTCCTCGCTATATCCAGCGGCGGCGCTAACCGTGGCTTCGGTGGCGCCGGCCCCAACACTCTATCCAGTGCCAAGCATTGGTTTGGCCGGCGCGTCAAACGCATTTGCGGCCTCGGGCGCACGCTCGGCCAGTGGTGGCGCGCTTTTGGCAAGTGACCCGCATCTTGGCCTTTCCACCCCCGGCATATGGATGCTGGCGCGGCTGGAACTGGAAAGCGGCGGGGCCATAGGCGCGACTATACCGGGGATTCCGGCGGTGCTGATCGGGCGCAATGATGACCTCGCATGGGGGCTGACCTCGAGCTACCTTGATGACCAAGACCTTTATCTTGAGCGGCTGAACCCGCAGAACTTGAATGAATACCTGACAGAAGACGGGGCCATCGCGTTCACCAGCAAGCCAACGATTATTCCGATAAAAGACCAAGCCGCAATTACCTATGATTTACGCTGGGCCAGTGGCCGCCCTGTGCTGCCCGAAGGCGCTTTTGGCACCAGCCAAATCCAGCCAGACGGCCACCTGTTTTCGCTAGCGTGGACAGGGCTTATTGAGGATGACCGCTCCATTCAGGCCGCCCTTGACCTGATGCGCGCCCGCACGGTGCCAGCCGCCCGTAATGTGCTCGCCAATATGGCAGCCCCCGCCAGCAACATCACCCTTGCCGACGTTGATAACATCGCGATTGTGACCGCGGGCCGCATGCCGTTGCGTGACGCCGAGAATGAAACCCTTGGCCGCATTCCGGCGCAGGGCTGGCTGGAGGTAAACGCTTGGCAGGGGTATAGGCCTTTTAGTGAAAATCCATATGTTGAAAACCCTGAAAGCGGTGTGGTGGTGAACACCAATAATGCCCTGCCAACGGGCCAGTTTCCTGCGCATTTCAGCTCTGACTGGGGCGATACCCAGCGGATCAAGCGCGCCACAGATTTGCTGAATGCGCGCCAATTTCACACGCCGAGCAGTTTTATCGCTATCCAGACAGATACCGTCTCGATTTCAGCGCGCACCTTGCTGCCCTTGATGGGGCAAAACCTGTGGCTGGCCGACCAAGACGCAACCCCCGGCACCCACCGCGCGCGGCGCCGTGAGGCGCTTGGCCTGCTTTCACAATGGAACGGCGCCATGAGCCAGCATGACCCCGAGCCGCTGATTTTTGCAGCGTGGATACGTGCGCTTCAGCGCCGGTTAGTAACCGACGACCTAGGTCAGCTTTCGGGTGAGCTAACGCGCGTAAACCCGCTTTTCATAGAGCGAGTGTTTCACGATATCGACGGGGCCGCTATCTGGTGTGATGTTGGCCCTAGTCTTGAGATTGAAACCTGCCAGCAAATCGCCTCGGTCGCGCTGGATGACGCGTTGCAAGAGCTGGTGCGCGACTATGGTGCCGATATAAACCGCTGGCGCTGGGGGGCCGCGCATTTAGCATTTCAGGAAAACAAAACCTTGGGCAGAATCCCTATGGTGAGCTGGTTGGCCAATATCTGGCAGGAAACGCCGGGAGGGGACCATACACTCCTGCGCGGCCAAACCCGCGCGACGGGCAATGCGCCCTATACCAATATCCACGCCGCCGGATTCCGGATGGTGGTGGATTTTGATAGCCCCGATAATTCGGTCTACATTTCAGCGACCGGCCAAAGCGGACATTTGCTTTCGCGCTACTATGACGACCTTTCCGTGATCTGGCGGCGCTCTGAATATATTCCGATGACACTGGACCCCGCAAATGCACGCGGTGCCGCGGCGGGGGTTACGCACTTGCTGCCCGCTCAGTGAATAAACCGCAACCGTGGCGGCGCGTCTAGCATCGCGCTTGCCGCTGGCCTTCTGCCCACGCCGCGCGGAGGCACCTGCCCTTTGTCGCCCGCAGATAAACGCCAACGTCTCCGAGCGGCGCGCAAGATACCTCGCCAAGCCATGCAAACGTATACGCGCCGCCACCGTGGCTGTTAGGCACACCCCTACCCCCTTGAGAAATCCGCCTCTACCCGCTACCAAGCCCCTATCATTCCTTAGCCAAAGGCAGCGCCATGATTCCCCGTTATTCCCGCCCCGAAATGGTCAACATCTGGTCCCCCGAAACCAAATTCCGCATTTGGTTTGAGATCGAAGCCCATGCTTCTGACGCGCAAGCTAAGCTTGGGGTTATCCCGCAGGAAAACGCCGACGCGCTGTGGAAAGCCAAAGACGTGGAGTTTGACGTGGCGAAGATTGATGCGATCGAGGCCGTTACCAAGCATGACGTCATCGCTTTTCTTACGCATCTGGCCGATATCGTCGGCAATGAAGACGCCCGCTTTGTGCATCAGGGCATGACCAGTTCTGACGTGCTGGATACCTGTTTTAACGTGCAACTCACGCGCGCGTCAGATCTGCTTATTGCCGATATGGAGGCCCTGCTGGCCGCGCTTAAGCGCCGCGCTGTTGAGCACAAAATGACTATTCGCATTGGCCGCAGCCACGGCATTCATGCCGAGCCAACCACTATGGGGCTGACCTTTGCGCGGTTTTATGCCGAGATGGACCGGAACCTTACGCGCCTTAAGGTTGCCCGCGCCGAGATAGCCACAGGCGCGCTTTCTGGCGCTGTTGGCACCTTTGCCAATATCGACCCGAGCGTTGAAGAGCATGTGTGCGCCGAGCTTGGCCTTTCACCAGAGCCGATTAGCACGCAAATTATTCCGCGTGACCGCCACGCGGCTTTCTTTGCGGCGCTTGGCGTCGTTGGCGCTTCGATTGAAAATATTTCGACCGAAATTCGCCATATGCAGCGCACCGAAGTGCTTGAGGCCGAAGAGTTTTTCTCCAAGGGGCAAAAGGGCTCCTCGGCGATGCCACATAAGCGTAATCCGGTTTTGTCAGAAAACCTGACAGGCCTTGCGCGGCTTGTGCGCATGGCCGTGGTGCCAGCGCTGGAAAACGTAACCATGTGGCATGAGCGCGATATTTCGCATTCTTCCGTGGAACGTAATATTGGGCCGGATACGACGATAACGCTTGACTTTGCCCTTGGGCGGCTTACCGGACTGGTGGATAAGCTGGTTATTTATCCAGATAATATGCTGGCCAATATGAACAAATTTGCAGGTCTTGTGCACTCTCAACGCGTGCTTCTTGAGCTAACGCAAAAGGGCCTTTCGCGGGAAGACAGCTATCGCCTCGTGCAGCGCAATGCGATGCGTGTTTGGGAAGAAGGGGCTGACTTTATGACGGAGCTAAAGGCTGACCCTGAAGTGACCGCAGTGATGACAGAAGCTGAAATCGAAGCCGAGTTTGACCTTGGATACCACACCAAACATGTGGATACGATCTTCAAGCGGGTGTTTGGCTAAAGCGCAGCCTTCGCCCTGCGGGCGGCTTTTTCCCTGCGGAAAAAATGCGTGTGCGACGCCGTGGCGGCGCGTCTGGCATTGTTTTGCTTTGCGATGTCGCACCCGCGCCGCGCTTCAACTCCCGTTTTTTCGGCAACCGCAACAAGCACAGGATCCGCAGCGCGGCGCGACACAAACACTGCCAAGCAGGGCAGCGTTGCCGCGCCGCTCGCTTTACTCCGACATCATCACCGGAGAGGTCATCTGATGCAATATTGCGTTGGTGACCCCGCCAAAAGCCTTTTCTCGCAGGCGTGAGTGGCCAAAAGCCCCCATCACCAGCAGATCAGCGCCGGTATCTGCGATATGGTTAAGAATGACTGTATCAACGCTCACCTCGGGGTGGGTGCGCTCAACCACCTTGGCATTAATGCCGTAGCGCGCCAGATGCGCGACAAGGTTTTCACCCTGCTGCCCGCCGAACTCGTCGCCACGTTTTTTCGGGTTCACGACAAGCACATCCACATCATCACGCGCCATCAGCATCGGGATGGCGTCATTCACCGCCCGCACCGCTTTTTTGCTTCCATCCCACGCAATAACCGCGCGGCGGGATTTGTGCTCAAAGCGGCCAATATAGGGCACCACGTAAACGGGGCGGCCTGAGCTGTGCAAAACGGCCTCAAGCAGGGCTTCCTGAAAGGCGCGGCCAGCTGAATCGGGGTTGGGCTGGCCTACAAAGATCAGATCAGCGTGGCGGGCAAAAAACGCCAGCCTTGAAGCGGCTTTGGTGGCGGGGCATTCAATGACCCGCACGGCGTATTCTACGCCAGCCTCCTCGGCAGCGGCCTCAAATTTTGCCACCGCGCTGGCGGCGGAGTTTTTCACGATCTCCTGCTGCGCCTCGGTTAGGCTCGCCGGAAAATCAATGCCGATATAGGTGGCAATCGTGGATTCCAGCGCCATTGCCAGCCCCGTTACCCGCGCGCCTTCACGCTTTGCCAAAGCCACAGCCGCAGCCACACGGGCCGCGCAAATATCGCTGTCATCCAAATGAACCAGCACATCTTTGTAAGACATCTTAACCTCCTTCAGGTTTGATAAGCCCTACATACGCCGCCCAGCCTGCGCCGACATGATCTCAATCAATCATCGGATATTTTAGCTATTCGCGACGCAATTCGACTGAGGCCAACGGGGGTGACCCCTAAATAGGCCGCAAAGTCTTTCTGGATTATCCGTGCAGCAAGTTCAGGCTGGCTTTGCATCTGCACTGCATATCTTTGTGCCGCGCTTTGCATTAAAAAACCTTGCTCACGCTGTTCTTTTTGCGCGGCATACCCCATGAGCACAGCGCGCAAAAGCCGCCCCCAGGCAAGGTGGGTATCCGCCATTTTCTCCAGCGCCGTATAAGGTATTTTTGCCAGTCTGGTATCTTCCAATGCGGAGGCTGAAAAGCTTGCGCTCCCATGCGGTTGCAATGCCGAGATCGACGCCACGATCCCACCTTCAACGGCAAAGCTCTTGATCCGCTCACGGCCATTTTCATCATCATGGTGCAATTTCAGCAGCCCTTTAGTGACCACATAAACATGTGGTGCGGCTTGCCCCAGTGCAAACACCTCGCCACCTGCGGCCACGTTTAGCCACGTGATATGGCGCTCCAGCGCGTGCCAATCTGGCAGCGGCCCCGCCATCGCCTCAAATATAAGTGTTATTTCGTCCATGCCTTAACCCGGGTTAATGACAGCGCCCTGCCCCTCCGCTTAACACTGCCTAAACCAAAGGAGAATGCAATGGAAAATCAGATATTGATTACAGGGGCCAGCTCAGGGCTTGGCCGCGCCCTTGTTGAAGCGCTTAGCGGAGACGGCGCGCGGGTAATTGCGGTGGCGCGGCCATCCAAGCGCCTTGAGGCGCTCAAAGCCCTGCCGCATGTTCAAATAGAACCGCTCGATCTTGGCGATACAAAAAACTTTGAAGTTTGGGCAAAGCGCGTGGCGCAAGACCACGGGCCGCTCAAAGCCATAGTCCACAATGCGGGCATTCAGCACACGCGCCGTTTCAGGACACAACGGACACTGATATTATGCAAGAGATCACCGTGAACCTTACCGCGCCTATTCTGCTTACGCGCCACCTTTTGCCAAACTTGGCGCCTGATGCGCACATCGTTATGGTGGGTTCGGTGCTTGGCTACACGCCCAAACGGGTTTCGGCGGTTTATTCGGCCAGCAAGGCGGGGCTGCGCCTGTTTGCAGCCGCGCTACGGCTGCAATACCCAAGCCTGTACATTCAGGATGTGATGGTGCCCGTGCTCGACACCCCAATGACTGCGCATCGCAAAGGGGCAAAGGCGAGCGCGGCGACCGCTGCCCGCGCTATTCTTACGGGCATGCAGCAAAGGAAACCACAAATTTGGGTTGGCCAAACGAAGGTTATCCGCTGGCTATTGCGCCTTGCACCAACCCTTGCTGCAAAAATTATCGCGAAATAGCGCTAGCCCATTTCCTTGATAGCTTTTGCTATATAATAAGAAACCGGAATAGCAACAACGGCACCAACTGCTGCCGCAATCACCACATATCTCAGCGTGTCATAACCCGCTGTAAGCGCGATCACGATGAAAATCCCCATCAATGTGGAACTCGCGACGGTATAAATAAGAGATGCAATTCTCAACATGGTTTTTCTCCTGTCCAATAACTTTGGGCCGAGGTGTATCCCACCCCGGCCCAGCCAACCTTGATCGAGATCAACACTAGCCTTGTGTAATTTCCTGAGCTGCCTGTGAGGCATATGCCGCAAGCTTAGATCCGATCGCAGCTTTGCTTACCGTAGGCGTGATCCCATTCAAATCCTTATGAACTTTGCGGATTACGTCTTCGTGGCCAGCTTCTTCAAAATCGGAGATAATAACCTCCACGGCGTATTTATCGGCATCTTCCCCGGATTTCCCGAGCAATTCTGCGGCCCACAGGCCCAAAAGCTTATTGGCACGCGCCGCGATTTTAAATTCTATATCAGCGTCATGAACAAATTTGTTCTCAAAGGCGGATTCGCGATCATTAAATGTCGACATTTTTTGTCTCCTTTAGCATTACTGTCACCCCATAGTTAATACGCCCGCCCCCCTTGTTTCAAGTGCCGCAGCTGCGAATCCTTGCGTCAAACCCGCCTACCCCCTATAGAGCGGCTAAACCCAGTTACAATTTGCGGAGCACAGCCATGGCACGGCGCAAAATGATCTATGAAGGCAAAGCGAAAATCATCTATGAAGGGCCAGAGCCCGGCACGGTTGTGCAGTATTTCAAGGATGACGCTACGGCTTTTAACGCTGAAAAGCATGCGGTGATTGACGGAAAAGGCGTGTTGAATAACCGCCTTTCTGAGCACTTCATGAGCGGTCTAAACGCGATCGGCGTGCCTACGCACTTTATTCGCCGGCTCAATATGCGGGAGCAACTGGTAAAACAGGTTGAGATCATTCCGCTTGAGGTGGTGGTTCGCAATATCGCGGCTGGCTCTATGTCTAAGCGGCTTGGCATTGAGGAAGGCACCCTGCTGCCCCGCCCGATTGTTGAGTTTTACTATAAAGATGATAGCTTGAATGACCCGATGGTGACTGAAGAGCACGCGATTGCTTTTGGCTGGGCTACACAGCATGACTTGGATGAAATGGTCAGCCTTGCCCTGCGGGTCAATGATTTTATGTCCGGCATAATGTTTGGCATCGGCATTAAGCTGGTTGATTTCAAAATCGAGATTGGCCGGGTGTTTGACGGTGATTTCCAACGCCTAATCGTGGCCGACGAAATCTCCCCCGATAGCTGCCGCTTGTGGGATATTGAAACCGGCGCAAAGCTGGATAAAGACGTGTTTCGGCAAGACCTTGGCAACCTCGCCGACGCCTATACCGAGCTGGCCACCCGCCTTGGCGTTATGCCGAAGAAATCAGGCAATGGCACTGGCCCTAAGCTGGTGCATTAAAGGAGTTTCCCTATGAAAGCCCGCGTTGATATTACCCTGAAAAACGGTGTGTTAGACCCGCAAGGCAAAGCCATTGAGCACGCGCTTGGTGCGCTGGGTTTTGGCGGCATTAACGGCGTGCGCCAAGGTAAAGTGATAGAGCTAGACTTGGCGGAAACCGACCCCGCCAAGGCCGAAGCCACCCTTAAAGAGATGTGCGAAAAGCTGCTGGCGAATACGGTTATCGAGAATTACAGCATCGAGGTGCTGGGATGAGCAAGCCCGACGGTTTTTTCTTTCGCAAAACCGTTGGCAATATAACCGTGCCCACATTTAACTTGAAAATGCTGGTGTGGATGATGCCGGTGATTTTCATCGGCACTGGCGTGGCGTGGTTTTTCTCCGGCTATCTTTGGGTTTCCAACGCGGCGGAAGCCATTGGCACCGTTACTAAAATCAGCACCTTCGTCACCGAAAGTGGACAAACTCTGTATAACCCCGAGTTCAGCTATGCATGGACAGACGGCAGCCAAACCGTTGGCGCGCTTGGCCTCGCCTCCCCTGATTTCAACCTTGAAATCGGCTCTCAGCATAACATTTTGTTTGACCCAACCGTCAAAGCCACCGTCCGCTTCCCCGGCATTGTGTTCAATTATTTCGGCGCCATCGTTATCCTCGTCATCGGGGCCATGTTCACCCTTATTTCGCTGGCACTTTGGCTATGGGTTAAAACCATCGCCCGCAAACGCGACCTGAAAAAGGATTAAATCCATGAAATCCGCTGTCATCGTCTTCCCCGGCTCCAACTGTGACCGCGACCTCGCGGTCGGCCTAGAGCGCGCATCAGGCAAAGCCGCCCAAATGGTGTGGCATAAAGAGGCCGCCCTGCCCGAGGGCCTAGATGTCGTCGCCCTCCCCGGCGGTTTCAGCTTCGGTGATTACCTGCGCTGCGGTGCCATCGCCGCCCGTATGCCCATCATGAAAGCCGTGGTTGATTTCGCAAATAAAGGCGGCCATGTCATCGGCGTGTGCAACGGCTTTCAAGTGCTTATCGAGTCAGGCCTGCTCCCCGGCGCGCTGATGCGCAATTCCGGCATAAAATTCGTCTGCAAAGACGTAGAGCTGGTTACGGCAACCGCCAACAGCCCCTTCACCAACACCCTGCAAAAAGGCCAGCGCCTTACGGTCCCCGTGGCCCACCATGACGGCAACTACATCGCCGACAGCGACCTGCTGTTCAAACTGCAATCCGAAGACCGCATCGCCTTTCGCTACGCCAACAACCCCAACGGCTCGGTAGACGACATCGCCGGAATCCTCTCCGAAAACCGCCGCGTGCTCGGCATGATGCCCCACCCCGAGCGCCTAAATGACCCCGCCCTTGGCGGCAACGATGGCAGCCACATTTTCGAGAGCCTCGTCAAAGGCCTCATGGCCCCCGCCTAATTTCCAAATTGTCAAAATATCCTCGGGGGGCGCCGCAGGCGCGGGGGCAGACAGCCCCCTACGACGCTAGAACCAAGTCGCACGGTCGTCCTCCATCCCCGCATACATCCCCGCCACCTGCTCGCCATAGCCATTAAACAGCTCCGTCTGCACTCGGCTATCCTGCCCCAGCGGCTTTTCAGTCGCCTGAGACCAGCGCGGATGCGGCACTTCAGGGTTCACGTTGGCCCAAAAGCCATATTCCTTGCCATTCAGCTCTTCCCAAAAACTCTTCGAGCGCTCGGTGCCAAAGGTAATCCTAGAGATCGACTTGATCGACTTAAAGCCATATTTCCAAGGCAAGTGCAGCCGTAATGGCGCGCCAAATTGCTTATGCAACACCTTGCCATACGCCCCCACAACCAGCATCGCCAAGTCGTTCGT
>WTAL01000170.1 GCA_013139635.1 Paracoccaceae bacterium | reverse complement strand
TCAACCCGTTTGACGCGATTTACTTGCTGTTTATTGACCCGTTTATCGACAGCTATAACCTATCGCAGCTTTTCGTTAAGGCCTCGCCGCTGATTTTGATCGCGATGGGCCTTTCCATTGGCTTTCGAGCCGGTGTGTGGAACATCGGGGCCGAGGGCCAGTTTATTGTTGGCGCGCTTGCAGGCGGGGCTGTAGGGCTGGTGCTTTGGGGCAGCTCTGGTTGGTGGGTATTGCCGTTGATGGCCTTGGCGGCTGCTCTTGGGGGCGCGCTTTGGGCGATGATCCCTGCGGTGCTGAAGATCCGGTTTAACGCGAATGAGATTCTGGTGTCCTTGATGCTGGTTTACGTGGCCGAAAACCTGTTGGCGCAGATGGTTCAGGGGGTTTTGCGAAACCCCGAGGGCATGGGCTTTCCCGAAAGCCGGAACCTTGCGCGCAATGATGCGACCTCGTTGCCCGATGTATTTGACCCGCTGGGCATAGATGCGGGCGGCGTGGTGATGCTGGTATTGCTGGCGGCTGCGTTTTTCCTGCTGCAAAAACACGCGATGGGCTTTCAGATAAAACTCACGGGGGAAAGCCCGAGGGCGGCGCGGTTTGCCGGGGTTAAGCCCGGTATTATCATCGCGGTTACGCTTGGTATTTCTGGCGCGGCTGCGGGGCTGGCGGGCTTGTTTGAGCTTACGGGTGCGGCGGGCAAACTGACGATTGACTTTCCGGTGGGCTATGGCTTTACGGCGATCATTGTGGCGTTTCTTGGCCGGCTTAACCCCATAGGGATTTTGCTGGCGGGGGTCGTGCTGGCGGGTACGTATATTGGCGGCGAAAACGCACAGTTTATTCTGAAGCTACCGGCGGCAGCCGTAACCGTGTTTCAGGGTATGATGCTGTTTTTCCTCCTCGGGTTCGAGATACTTATTAACTATCGTGTGAAACGCGTGCGGAGGGCTTCATAATGGATTTTTCTTCTCTTAGTCCGGTGGCGATGATTGTGCTACTTATTGGCGCAGCTACCCCCATTTTACTGGCCGCCATTGGCGAGCTGGTGGTGGAAAAATCGGGCGTTCTTAACCTTGGTGTGGAAGGCATGATGATTATCGGCGCGGTGTGCGGGTTTATTGTGGCGGTGAATACCGATAGCCCGATGCTCGGGCTGGTGGGCGCGGCTGTGGGCGGCGCGATTGTGTCGATGGTGTTTGCGTTTCTCACGCAGTATTTGCTGTCTAACCAAGTGGCAACGGGGCTGGCGCTTACGCTGTTTGGCCTTGGCATGGCGGCGCTTATGGGGCGGTCTTATAACGGCATTCGCCCGCCGCGCATGCCGCGGCTGGAGGTGGAAGGGCTGACCGACATTCCTGTGGTTGGGCGGCTGTTTTTCTCGCATGATCCGGTGATTTACGGGTCGCTCGCACTGGTTTTTGCCGTGTGGTATTTCCTTAACCGCACCCGCTCGGGGCTGGTGCTGCGGGCTTGTGGTGAAAACCACGAGGCGGCGCACAGCCTAGGCTATAATGTGCAGCTTATCCGCTTTGGCGCGATTATGTTTGGCGGGGCCTGTGCGGGCCTTGGCGGCGCTTATGTAAGCCTTGTGCGGGTGCCGCAATGGACAGAGGGCATGACGGCCGGTGTAGGCTGGATTGCACTGGCGATTGTGGTTTTTGCGGCGTGGAAGCCGTGGCGGGTTATCCTTGGCGCTTACATGTTTGGCGGTATCACTATTTTGCAGCTCAGCCTGCAAGCGCTCGGCATCAGCATATCGGGGGCATATCTTTCTATGACACCCTATATTGTAACCATCGTGGTTTTAGTTATTATGTCGGCTGACCGGAAGAAGGCGAGCATAAATGCGCCCGCTTGTCTGGGGAAGT
Organism: Paracoccaceae bacterium; assembly: GCA_013139635.1. Lineage (GTDB taxonomy): Bacteria > Pseudomonadota > Alphaproteobacteria > Rhodobacterales > Rhodobacteraceae > UBA3077. Next base: position 1,435 of record WTAL01000170.1, on the reverse strand, counting down.
CTTTTCATGCGTCGCACTAAGCGGCGCCAACAATCCAAACGGAGGTTTGAAATGAAATTTACCAAAACACTGGCAGCGGCAGCGGCCATGGGCTTTGCGCTTACCGGAGGCGCTGTTGCAGATTCGCATGGCGAAACTGTGCAAGCCGGGTTTATCTATGTAGGCCCCGTGGGCGATCTGGGCTGGAGCTACCAGCACGACCAAGGCCGCTTGGCCGTAGAAGCCGAATTTGGTGATATGGTCGAGACCTCCTTTGTGGAGAGCGTGCCTGAAGGCGCTGACGCCGAGCGCGTTATGAGCCAAATGGCGCGGAGCGGTGTGGACATCATTTTCACCACCTCTTTTGGCTATATGGACCCAACGATTGCAGCAGCTGAAAACTTCCCTGATGTGCGCTTTGAGCACGCAACAGGCTATAAGCGCTCAGACAATGTTTCGACATATTCCGCGCGTTTTTATGAGGGCCGTTATGTGATTGGCGAAATTGCTGGTGCGATGACACAGTCAAACAAAATCGGCTATATCGCGTCCTTCCCGATCCCTGAAGTTGTGCGCGGCATTAACGCGGCTTACCTCGCGGCCAAGTCGGTTAACGCCGATGTGGAGTTCAAGGTTGTGTGGGTTTACACATGGTTTGACCCCGGCAAAGAGGCTGATGCGGCCAATGCGCTGATCGAGCAAGGTGTTGACGTGATCATGCAGCATACGGACTCGCCAGCAGCGATGACCATTGCGGAAGAAAAAGGCATTTATGCTTTTGGGCAAGCCACCGATATGTCTAACTTTGGGCCAACAGCACAGCTGACAGCCATCATTGATGACTGGAACCCATACTACATCGAGCGCGTAAAAGCGGTGATGGATGGCACATGGGAAAGCGCTGACACTTGGCATGGTATTGCCGATGGCATGGTGGCGTTTGCCCCGATGTCTGATGCGATGCCAGCAGACGTGGCAGCACGGGCTGAAGCGACGATTGCAGCGATTGCTGCGGGCGAGTTCCACCCGTTTACTGGGCCGCTCAACAAGCAAGATGGCTCGGCATGGTTGGCTGAAGGCGAAGTGGCCGACGACGGCACGCTGGCTGGCATGAACTTCTATGTAGAAGGCGTGGACGGCGAGCTGCCTAACTAAGGCAAGCCCCATTATGCTAGAAAGGCCCGCGATGTTTCGCGGGCCTTTTTTGTTGGCCAGCTTGCCTTCCCTCGGCGACCCTACGGGCCACCTCGCTTCAGGCAGGCCGAAGTACCTAGCCACAAGCGCTGTGCTTGCAGCGCGGCGCGGGCGGGGTGCTGCAAAGTAAAACGGTGCTAGACGCGCCGCTATGGTTGCGGTTTAGCGCGGGAGAAGACGAGGATCGCAAGGGCCAAGGCGCAGAGCGCGGCGGCGGCGATGAACGGCGCACCGGGGAGGTAAATCGGGGTTGTTTCGCTGG
>WTAL01000124.1 GCA_013139635.1 Paracoccaceae bacterium | reverse complement strand
ACAGACACGGGTGCGATCATCATTGAAGTAAGCCGTGTGCAGGCATTTGACCCGCTTTCAGACAGCGGCAAAGCCTTCCTCGCGCAGGCACAGGCGCAGGTGCAAGAGGACATCGCCTCGGATGTTTACATCCTGTTTGCCAACGGCCTGCTCGGCAGTGCCGAGGTAACCGTTAACCAAGGCATGATTGACCAAATTCTAGCTAGCCTTGGCAGCAGCGCCAGCACCGGATACTAAACCATGACCCTAAGCCCCGCCTTCTCGGACTTTGAAAAAGCCTTTAACGCGGGGAAAAATCAGGTGGTTTGGTCAAGGATTGTGGCGGATCTAGACACCCCGGTTTCGCTGATGCTCAAGCTAACGCAAGGCCGCAAAGATAGCTTTATTCTTGAATCTGTCACCGGCGGCGAAGTGCGGGGGCGTTACTCAATTATTGGCATGAAGCCAGACCTGATTTGGCAGTGCCACGGCACAAAAGCCCGCCTGAACCGCGAAGCGCGGTTTGACGAGGATGCGTTTATAGACGAGGCGGCGGACCCGCTGACATCCCTGCGCGCCCTTTTGGCTGAAAGCCGTATTGAGCTGCCCGAAGAATTGCCGCCGATGTCGGCGGGGCTGTTTGGCTTTTTGGGTTATGATATGATTAGGCTGGTGGAGCACCTGCCGAATGTAAACCCTGACCCGATTGGCTTGCCCGACGCGGTGATGCAGCGGCCATCGGTTGTGGTGGTGGTTGACGGGGTGAAAGGCGAGGTGATTGTGATTTCGCCAGCATGGGCGAACTCGGGCCTGACAGCGCGTGCGGCCTATGCGCAAGCGGCAGAGCGGGTGGCAGATGCCCTGCGCGAGCTGGACCGCCCGGCAGTGGCTGGGATTAATGAGGTTTCTGAGGGTACGCCCTCTGAGCCGGTGAGCAATATGACTAAGGATGCCTATTTCGAGATGGTCGAAAAGGCGAAAGAATATATTCGCGCGGGCGATATTTTTCAGGTAGTGCCTTCACAGCGCTGGTCACAAGAGTTTACCCTGCCGCCCTTTACGCTTTATCGCGCGCTGCGGCGCACAAACCCCTCGCCCTATATGTTTTATTTCAATTTTGGCAGCTATCAAGTGGTGGGAGCCAGCCCCGAGATTTTGGTACAAGTGAAGGGTGAGCGGGTGACCATTCGGCCTATTGCGGGCACGCGCAAGCGCGGAGAAAATGAGGCCGAAGATGTGGCGCTGGAAAAGGATTTGCTGGCCGACCCGAAGGAATGTGCCGAGCACCTTATGTTGCTCGACTTGGGCCGTAATGACGTGGGCCGTGTGGCCAAAATTGGCACGGTGGACCCAAATGAGCAGTTTATTATAGAGCGCTATTCCCACGTGATGCACATTGTTTCTAACGTAAATGGCGTGCTTTCTGATGAGCATGACGCGCTTTCAGCACTGCTGGCGGGCCTGCCGGCTGGCACGGTTTCAGGCGCGCCAAAAGTGCGGGCGATGGAAATAATTGATGAACTAGAGAGCGAAAAGCGCGGCGTTTATGGCGGCGGTGTTGGGTATTTTTCCTGCAATGGAGATATGGATATCTGCATTGCCCTGCGCACGGCGGTCATAAGCGAGCAAACGCTTTATGTGCAGGCCGGTGGCGGCATTGTGTATGACAGCGACCCCGAAGCGGAATTTGAGGAAACTGTCAATAAATCCAAAGCCTTAAAGCAAGCGGCTCTTGAGGCCGCCCTTTTTGGAAGTACGGGTGGCAACCGCTAGGGTAATGGAAACAAAGCAAAGGGCGCCGTGTTAAGGCGCAGCCATGTTTCTACGCCCTTAATTTTACGATCTAGAATCCGGCCGTCTTGCATTTTTTTGAGATGGAAGGCGAGGGTTGTGGGCGTGAGCCCCGTGCGCTTTTTCAGGTGATGAAATGCCAGCCCTTCCCGCCCGGCATCTTGTAATATTTGAAACAACATTTGCCGCCTTGGATGGGAAAGCGCATCAAAAAATGCCGCAAGAGTTTCCTGCTTAGCCGTTGGTTTCATAGTATATTCCCCCCATTCGTGAATTTATTTACCTAGGTTGATAGGTTAAGTTTAAGATTGTGTTACCGGCATAAATTGCGGGCAATGGCCAAGGTTGGCCAATAGGGGCAAGGAAACATGGCACCCCGCCTTCAGCCGCCAGCAAATCCTAAAATCCCTTTCAAAAAACTTGATCTAACTCAATTTATGCCTAAGCTATCTAAAAAATCAGCGAGGACAGATATGCTTTTAGACACCCCCCTTTGGCGACAAACCCCACCCGCCGCCTTTCCCGTATGCCTTGGCTTTCTGGCCCTTGGCGTTGCATGGCAACATGCCGTGGATATTTTACCGTGGGTTTCTGAGGATATGAGCAACCTATTGCTGGCCGCTGCCACCGGATACTTCCTGTGGTTCTTCGGGTTTTACCTCGCAAAAATAACCGCCCGCCCAAGCGTTTTACTGGAAGACATGCGCACCCCGCCCGCTCGTGCAGGTATAGCTGCCATGGCGATGTCTATGATGCTATTGGCCTTGGCGCTGCTGCCTTTTAACCTATATGTGCCCCAAGTGTGGTGGACAGGGGTTACGCTGCAAATTGTGGCCTCGGCCATTGTGCTATACGCCATTTGGCAAGACCCCCCCGAAAAACGCCACTTTTCGACCTTTCAATACCTCACCTTTGTTGGGCCAGTGATTGGGCCATTTACCGGGGTGCCGCTGGGCTATATTTGGCAAAGCTATTGGCTCATAATCGCTTCGCTCATTGCCTATGTGATTGTGACAATCGGAATATTTGCGACCTTAAAAAGAGACCCGATCCCCAAGGGTTTGCGCCCTTCGATCACTATCTTTCTGGCCCCGATTTGCATGTTTGCGCTCGGGTTTAATGCTCTTGGGTACCAAGACATTTTTGCCTATTTCTATTGGGCTAGCAATATCGCGGCGGTGATCTTGCTCATCATGACGCCTTGGATGATGCGCGGCGGGTATACGCCGGTTTGGGGCGCCTTTACCTTTCCGATTGCCGCTTATCTAAATGTGCAATTGGTCGCCCTCGCCAATGGCTATGGCACCATTGCTTTGGTTGGCACCTATGTAGCCATGGCCATAGGCACACCCGTGATATTTTACATGGTTTATCGCACAGTTATGGAATGGGTCACCGGAGACCTTGCCAAAAAATCACATGCGGCCTCGGCTTAATAAACGAACAAAGCGGCGCGTCTAGCGCGGCGCCGCTTTGCAACATCGGTCTCGCGCCGCGCTTCACCCTATATGCTTGTGGTGATACTAGTTAGACGGGCGCTGCAAGACGACACTTACCGGCACAATCTCGACTTGGCCCGCTCTGGCAGATTCGAGCCAGCGTAGCAGCGCCCTAATGGTCGTGGGTCTGGTTTTGGCAAAGATGATGGCCCGATCATTGGTGCCTGCCACAAAGGCCGCTTGATTAAGCGCTTGAATAATAAGCTCTTCATCCTGAAAATCATCTGATATTTGCAAGGCGCTGCCAAAAAGCACACCCGCCTCTTCAGCCTGTGAGCGCGCCACAAGTTCGCCATTTTTCGCAAAGGTTATTAGCCCCAAGCCAGACGACTTGCTGGTGTCAATAACAACCTGCATCGAATCGCGGTTGAGCATCAATGCAGGCGTGTTTGCATCCATTATGGCCACCGCCACGGGCACATTTTGCATAAAGCGCGCTACGTTTTCGGCAACCCCCTCTGTGCGGCTAACGCCCTCGGGAATGAGGGCAACCACTTCAAAGCCCGCCCCTCTGATAGACTGCGCGGTGATGCTGTTTTCTATGTTTGCAGGCACGGCAAAAGAGATAGGCACGCCTGCATCCACCAAAGGCTGGAGCGAGCTTTCCAAGGTATCTTCTAGCACAATGGCCATCATTGGCTTGCTTGTATCGCCTGTAAACGCCGTGGCAAATACCTCGATTGCGGGGCCAGAAATGCCATTTCCCAATTCAGACGGGGCGGCCACGGTTACAGTGGATGCGACCTCAGCGGTGGTGATTGGCACAGCTGAATCAGCACCGGGGGCGGCTGTTTCCTGTGTAGAATTGCCGATATCCGGCACACCAGCTGGTGCGGTGGCAACCACGGGTTCGCTCACGGCTTCGGTGCCGGCAATTTGCGTGCTCACAGTTGGTGCAGGCCCAGAGTCTCCGGCGCCGCCAACAGCGATTGAATCATTTTCTCCGGCATCGGGCTGGGCGAGCGCAGGCGCAGAAACATCCGGCGCAACCGGTTGTGCGCTGACATCGGGCGCTGCTGCGCTTGTACTCACAGCATCCATAACCACAGGCGCGCCGTTAGCAGCGCTTTCCATGGGTGCTGGTTCAAGATTGATTGGAAATAAATAACATAATACTAGATACAACGCTGTGCTGGCAATTAGTCCGTAGATAACTCCTACGAGAAAACCGCCGCCTCGGGTGCTAGACGCCGTCATAGATATTCCTTTGTTTTCGGGAGTTCCCCTTCTCCCCAGTTCTGTGTTAACACTCTATCTTTAAGTTGGGGCCGCTGAAAGCCCTTTGAGGTAATATTTTCGCGAAAGATGGCCAATGCTGCTGCTGATAGATAATTACGACAGTTTTACCTATAATTTGGTGCATTATTTGGGAGAACTTGGCGAAAACGTGCGGGTAAAGCGCAACGACGAGCTAAGCGTGGCGGAGGCAATGGCGATGAACCCCTCAGCGATTCTATTGTCGCCCGGCCCGTGTGACCCTGATCAGGCGGGCATTTGCTGTGCGTTGATAGAGGCCGCCGCGGCGGCGCGCACGCCGCTTATGGGCGTATGCCTTGGGCATCAAAGCATTGGGCAGGTCTTTGGCGGCAAGGTTGTGCGGGCTGAGCAAATTATGCACGGCAAAATTGACGAGATTTCGCACAGCGGCAAAGGGGTTTTTGCTGGTTTGCCTAGCCCGTTTAAGGCCACGCGGTATCACTCGCTAACCGTCGCGCCCGAGGGCCTGCCGGACTGCTTGGAGGTAACCGCCACCGTGGCAGATGGCACCATAATGGGGCTGCAACACCGAGAATTGCCCATTCACGGTGTGCAGTTTCATCCTGAAAGCATTGCTACCGAGCACGGCCACACCCTGCTAAAGAACTTCCTGAATGAAGCCAAGGAGCCGGCATGAGCGACGCGCTAAAACCAATTATCGCCAAGGCGATTGATGGCCCGCTTACGCGCACCGATGCGCAAACGGCGTTTGACATCATTATGGATGGCACGGCGACTCCTTCGCAAATTGCTGGCTTTCTGATGATCTTGCGCACGCGCTCTGAGGGGCTGGTGGAGGTGACCGCTGCCGCGCGGGCCATGCGCGCGCGCTGCAAGCCGGTTTCGGCCCCGTTGGGTGCGATGGATATTGTGGGCACGGGTGGCACGGGGAAACCCACGCTGAATATCTCAACGGCCACGGCATTTGTGGTGGCGGGCGCGGGGGTGCCGGTGGCCAAGCACGGCAACAAGAATATATCGTCGCTTTCGGGCGCGGCAGATGCCCTTGGGCAGATGGGCGTGAATGTGATGGTAGAGCCTGACGTGGTGGAGCGCGGGCTGGCCGAGGCCAATATCGGCTTTATGATGGCCCCCATTCACCACCCCGCTATGCGCCACGTTATGCCCGCGCGGCTGGAGCTTGGCACGCGGACTATTTTTAATATCCTTGGCCCGCTGACCAACCCCGCAGGCGTAAAGCGCCAGCTCACAGGGGTTTTCACGCCGCATTTGCTGGTGCATATGGCCGAAACGCTGCAAGACCTTGGCTCGGAGCGGGCATGGCTGGTGCATGGCTCTGACGGCACTGACGAAATTACAATTTGTGGCACCACGGCGGTGGCCAAGCTGGAAAACGGGGTGATTTTGCAAAGCGAGATCCACCCCGAGGATGCGGGCCTTCCGGTGTATCCGTTTGCGGAGATCACAGGCGGCACGCCGGAGTATAACGGCAAGGCCCTGCGGGCGGTGCTGAGCGGTGAAAAGGGTGGTTACCGTGATGCGGTGCTGCTGAATGCAGCTGCCGCGCTGGTGATTGCGGATAAGGCCAGCAGCCTGACAGGTGGCGTTGAAATAGCGGCAGAAAGTATTGACTCCGGCAAAGCTATGAAGGCCGTTGAAATTCTGGCGCGGGTAACTTCAGCCGCGTGAAACCGATTTACCTGATATTTATCCGCGCGGGCGGCTGGATTGCGGTGCTGTTTGTTTGGCTGGGGCTGATCATTGCGGCTTCGGGCGTTTTAGCGCTTCAAAACGCCAAGCGGCTCGCGGCAGACGGAGTGGCAACAACGGCGCAAATAACCAAAAAATCTGCGCAAGAATTGTCGCGCAGGACGACGCAGGGTATAAAACGCCCCTCTGGCACCGATTATTTTGTAGAATATGTGCTGGCCACGCCAGACGGGCCGCTTGCGGGCAATGCCAAAGTGAACCGCAATTACTTTTTTGCGGTTCGCGAGGGTGGCACGGTTGCGCTGCGCTACCTGCCACAATCCCCTGAAATTCATGAGCTTTATGAAGGCGCGCTTCATCGCTCGGGGCAGGCCACTTCGGTGGTTGGCGCGGGGTTTACGGGGCTGGGCTTGCTGATAACCCTCGGGTTTGGGCTGATCGCGCGGCAAGGGGCGCGGCTGCTTGGAAGCGGCGTTAGCGTGCAGGCCACGGTGTTTAAGAAATCCAACTTTGTGCTAATTACGCGGCTGAGGTTTGGCTTTAAGCTGCCCAATGGCCGCACCGAAACCGGCAAAAGCTTTTGGCGCTTTGGGCGGGTGCATGATGGCATTAAGCCGCGGGATTTGATCGAGGTTAGGTATGATAGCGCTCAGTCTCGGACTTCATTTTGGTTAGATGACCTGACGCGGCGCAAATGATAATTGCGTAAGCCTGCGAAAAGAAGCTACAAGCGCTGCATGGATATATTAGACAAAATCAAAGCTTATAAGCTTGAGGAAATTGCGGCGCAGAAGGCGGAAACGCCGATGGCTGAAATGGACGCGCGCGCCAAGGCGGCCAGCCCCGTGCGCGGGTTTACAAACGCGCTGGTTAAGGCCAGCCAAAGCGGCTATGCGCTGATTGCCGAGGTGAAAAAGGCCAGCCCCTCCAAGGGGTTGATACGGGCTGACTTTAACCCTGCCGAGCTCGCGAAGGCTTACGAGGCGGGGGGCGCGACGTGCCTTTCAGTGCTGACGGATACGCCCTCTTTTCAAGGCGCGCCGGAGTTTTTGGTGCAGGCCCGCGAGGCCACCGCCCTGCCCGCTTTGCGCAAAGATTTTATGTATGACACCTATCAGGTGGCGCAGGCGCGCGCGTGGGGGGCTGATTGCATTTTGCTAATTATGGCGAGCATTTCGGACACGCAAGCCGCCGAGCTTGAGGATGCCGCGCTAAGCTGGGGCATGGACGTGCTGGTGGAATCCCATAACGCCGAGGAACTGGAGCGCGGGCTGAAGCTGCGCTCGCCGCTGATGGGGGTGAATAACCGCAATTTGAAGACGTTTGAAACCTCGCTGAACACCACGATTGAGCTTTCAAAAATGATACCGGAAGACCGGATGATTATATCGGAAAGCGGCCTGTTTACCCCCGCTGACCTCGCCAATATGGCCGCACACCACGCCCGCACCTTCCTGATTGGCGAAAGCTTAATGCGGCAGGATGATGTGGAAACGGCCACGCGGGCTTTGCTAGAACTGGAGAGCTAAATGTCTGAATTTACTCATTTTGATGATAGCGGCGCGGCCCATATGGTGGATGTGTCTGAAAAGGCGACGACCAGCCGCACGGCCATTGCCAAGGGCTTTATTTCTATGCAGCCTGCTACGCTGGCGATGGTGGCTGAAGGCACGGCCAAAAAGGGTGACGTGCTGGGCGTGGCGCGCCTTGCGGGCATTATGGCCGCGAAAAAAACCCACGATCTTATTCCGCTGTGCCACCCGCTGGCACTGTCCAAGGTTGCTGTGGAACTTGAGGTGGCTGATGGCGGCATTGCCATTACCGCGACCGTTAAAAACACCGGCCAAACCGGCGTGGAAATGGAGGCGCTGACGGCGGTGAGCCTAGCCGCGCTGACGGTGTATGACATGATCAAAGCGGTGGATAAATCCATGGTGATTTCCGACATTCGGCTGGTGCTGAAAGACGGCGGAAAATCTGGGCTGTTTGAGGCGGAATGATGGGTAAAGGGCGGTCCTTAGAGCTATATTTCATTGACGGCAAGCCCGACGGCATGCTGACCGCCGAGGTGTTTAACTGGGCGGGGCATGTGCTGAAAATCCCGCGCACGCGGATTGCCGATGCGCTGAGGCGACCAGAAACCGAGTATACCGGTGTGTATGTTTTACTGGGGGATGTTGAGGGGCAGCCGCAGGCCTATATTGGCGAGGCGGAAGACTTGAAAGCGCGTATTCGCGGGCATGTGGCCAAGAAGGACTGGTGGGAAACGGCGGTGCTGATAACGTCTGCGGCCAATAACCTGCATAAAGCCCATGTGAAATATCTGGAATCGCGACTGGTGGAGCTGGCATTGGAAGCCAAGCGGATGCCGCTGGAAAACGGGAATGCGCCGACGCGGAGTAGCTTGTCGGAATCTGGCCTGGCCAATATGGAAGGGTTTTTGGATACGTTGATGATGGTGCTGCCTGCGATTCAAGTGGATATGTTTGTGAACAAAGCAAAGAAAACCGTCGCTGAAAAAATGCAAAGCGTGGTAAATAAGTATCCTGTATTCGAATTAAAATCTCCACGTTTAGGACTTTCAGCTACCGCTGAACTGCGGGAGGGCGAATTGATAGTTAAATCTGGATCAATCGTTCGGCGTGAATGGGTTGGAGAAAGAGGTGCTAAAACTCACTACTTCATACTTTTCGATAAGCTGATTGAATCTGGAATATTAAAACCCGATGGCAAACATGCGAGGTTTACTCAAGACTACGCCTTCACAAGCCCGAGTGCCGCTGGTGCCATTGTGAATGGCCGCTCAACGAGTGGCCCTCGAGAATGGAAGCTCAAAGGCACCACCAAAACCTATGCCGACTGGGAAGCCGAGCAGATAGAGAAAGACGATTAACATGGCGCTTACCCCTGTATCTGAGGCGCTCACGCGCGTGCTCAATCTTTGCCCTGTGATGGGTGCCGAGACTGTGCCTTTGGCTGAGGCCGCTGGCCGCGTGCTAGCGAAACCCGTAGCGGCCACGCGTAATCAGCCGCCGTTTAGGGCTTCGGCGATGGATGGGTATGCTATTCGGGCGGAGGACTTGAAGCCGGAGGCGCGGTTGACGCTGATCGGGGAGTCTCCGGCGGGGGGGGTGTTTGAAGGCGTGGTGGGTGTGGGCGAAGCGGTGCGGATATTTACCGGCGGGGCGGTGCCGTCGGGCGCTGACCGTGTGGTTATTCAGGAAAATGTGAGCCGTGACGGCGATACGGTTATTTTAAATGACGCGCCGGGGGACGCGCTGAATCTGCGGCCTGTGGGGGCCGATTTTAAGGTCGGCGATACGCTGAGCGCGCCGCGTCGGCTTACGGCGGCGGATATTGCGCTGCTGGCGGCGATGAATATCCCTGAGATTCCGGTGGCGCGGCGGCCTGTTATTGCGGTGATCCCGACGGGGGATGAGCTGGTGATGCCGGGGGAAAGCCCGGGGCCAACGCAGATAATTACCTCGAATAATTATGCGCTTAAGGCGCAGCTTGAGGCCCAAGGCGCCGAGGTGCGGCTGCTGCCAATAGCGCGCGATAACCGCCCTGCCCTGCGCGCCGCTTTTAAGCTGGCCGAGGGGGCTGATATGGTCGTAACGCTCGGTGGAGCCTCGGTGGGGGATTATGACCTGATCGGGCCGATGGCGGCGGAGCTGGGGATATCGCTGGATTTTTATAAAATCGCAATGCGGCCGGGTAAGCCGCTGATTGCAGGGCATATTTCGGGCGTGCCGATGTTTGGCTTACCGGGGAATCCGGTGTCTTCGATGGTGTGCACACATGTGTTTTTACGGCCTGCCGTTGATAAAATGCTGGGGCTGGATGCGGCGGCTTTGCCTGAGCAAGCCTTTGAGCTTACTGAGGATTTGCCAACCAACGGGCCGCGCGCGCACTATATGCGGGCGCGGGTTGAGGGCGGGCGCTGCACGCCTGCGGGGCGGCAAGATAGTGCGCTGATTTCGGTGATGGCACAGTCTAACGCTTTACTTATACGTGACCCGTTTGCTGAGGCGGCGCTGGCGGGCGATGCTGTGCGCTGCATCTTATATTAGTTGACACAAAGCAAGAACATCTGTAGAACGTAAGGAATTGAACCTTGCGGAGGTGGCATCATGCTTACGAAGAAACAGTTGGATTTGTTGAAGTTTATTCACAAACGGGTGCAGGCCGACGGGGTGTCGCCGTCTTTCGACGAGATGAAAGAAGCGCTGAATTTGCGCTCTAAATCGGGCATTCATCGGCTGATTACGGCGCTGGAAGAGCGCGGGTTTTTGCGGCGCTTGGCGCATCGGGCGCGGGCGATCGAGATTATTAAGCTGCCTGACAGCATGGAGGGCGGCTTTCAGCCTACGGCTATTGAAGGGTCATCGCGACGCTCTGTGGATATTAAAGTGGACGCGTTTGACCTGCCGGTGATGGGCAAAATTGCAGCAGGCACGCCGATTGAGGCGATTCAGCACGCGAGCAGCTCTATTGGGGTGCCCGGCGCGATGCTTAATACCACCGGAAAACACTACGCACTTGAGGTTAAAGGCGATTCTATGATCGAAGCGGGGATCAACTCTGGCGATATTGTGATCATTCATGAGCAGCCGGATGCCAATAACGGGGATATTGTGGTGGCCTTGGTGGAAGACCAAGAGGCGACGCTGAAAACGTTGAACCGGACACAAAATGCGATTGAACTTGTGGCGGCAAATCCGGCCTATGAAACGCGGGTGTTCACCAAAGATCAGGTGAAGATTCAAGGGAAGCTGGTGGGTTTGATCCGCAGTTATTGATAAGGCGCGCCACCGTTTGTCCATGGCCGCAAGGGTAGGCGTGGCACGGCGGAAGTGATGACGGGGGTGCCATTTTCAAAAGTGATCGCAAAGCCCGATAGGGTGCCAACGTCTTGTTTGCCGATGAAGATGCACCCCCCTAAGGGGGCGTCCTCCCACTTTGGTGCGATTAGGATCGTTTGTGCGCTACAGTTTTCACTGTTTAGCGTTTTGTTTTGATCCAGAAATAAGGTCCAACCATTTGAGAGCGTGGCGCGGGTGAGACGGCTCTCAGTTAAAAGGCCTGAGCGGTTATAGGCTGATAGTTGGCTGGCCGGATCTCCATCATTTTCTAGCCAAATGCCGGCGGCAAACCGATATGCGGTTTCTTTATTGAGCACCCGGCCAGATGGGGTCATGACTCCGATGAGGGCGGCATTATCATTGACCAGCACTTGGGGCCGCTCGCTCATCACCCAAAGGACCATACCCACAGTAAACATAACCACCCCAAGAAGGCGGGCGCGGCCCAATAGTAAGAAAAGAAAGCACCCGGACAGGGCAATTAACGGAAGCGCAATAGGGGGGCCGGTTGGCACCATTGTAACCGCGTTCTCAATTTCTGAAAAATAGGCGGCTACCCCTAAAATCCAGCCTATGCCCTTTCCCATCAGCCAAAATGCCCAGCTCCCTAAGCCAAACGGGCTAAGAATAAGCGCCACAACGGCGGCAGGCATTATGACCAGCCCCATTATGGGAACGGAAAGCAGGTTGGCGGCGAGGCCGTAGTTTGAGATTTGGTTAAAGTGAAAGGCGGCGATTGGGGCGGTAGCTGCCCCCGCCGTGGCAGAGGTTACCAGTAGAGTAAGAACAGGCATGAGCCGCCGCGGGAGATGGTCTCTTACCCATTGCCACCAACGGGCGGTGCGCAGCATTTCAAACACGCCAACAAGCGCCGTTGTCGCCGCAAAAGACATTTGAAAGCCCGCTTCAGCCAAGGACTCGGGCCGCATAAGCAACACAAGCAGCGCTGCTAGCGCCACCGCGCGCAGTGAAAATGCGGGGCGATCAAGCAACACGGCGAAAAGCACAACGGCCGCCATGATAAAGGCGCGCTGGGTGGCGACATTGCCGCCGGAAAGAAAGAGGTAGGCAAAACCAGCCGCCAAAGCAGCCAGCGCCCCTATTTTTTTGACTGGAATGCGCAGCGCCAAGCGTGGCCATAGGGCCAAACCGTGGCGAACCAGCAGAAAAATGAACCCCGTGAGCAGGCCCATATGAAGGCCTGAAATCGCCAGCAGGTGCGCGAGGTTGGAATCTCGTAGGGTTTGCAAAACCTCAAGGTCAATCCGGCTGCGCTCACCGGTAACAATAGCCGCCGCAAACGCGCCGTTTTGCCCGCCGATCGACTCAGCAACAAGGCTTGCCAAATTGCGCCGCAGGGTATCCAGCCACAGGCCATCGGCCGCGTCAGCATAAGGGCGCATCATCACGGCGGGATTGCGCGAATAACCAACAGCCCCGAGCTTATCAAACCATGCATAACGCCGAAAATCAAAGCCGCCCGGCTCCACTGGCCCGCCGGGTGGGGAAAGATTGCCAACCAACGCCACACGGTCTCCGAGCACCATATTTGGGGCCGTGCCAAACAGTGAAACACGCACTATGGCAGGGGTTTTGCGCACGCGCTCAAGGTAAACACGGTCAAGCGTGATGCGCAGGGCTTTGCTGGAGGAGCGGTCAATCGCGACCACCCTGCCCTCAATCGGGCCGTAATATCGGAAATTCAGCACGGGTGCTGCCACCGAAGCGCTACGATAAATCGAGGCGAGGTAACCTAAATTTAGGAAAAACACCGTAAGAAAAAGTAGACGCACAAACCCCGAGGTCCAAATTGCTAAACCAAGCCATAAAACAAGGCTCGCCAGCAGCGCCCAACCCGCCCAAAGTGGGGGCTCAAACGGCAGGGCAAAATAGGCGCCGACCCCACAGGCCATGAGCACCGGAGACCACAGCATCAGGTTTTGCCGCTGGGATTCCAGCCATTGCACGCCTTGTTCTCCCCCGCACCTTGCCCTAAAACCACATCATCACCCTGTTATGGTTTCTGAAAGGTTAACAAATGTCTGCTAAAGCCGTCATCACTCGCTTTGCGCCCTCCCCGACCGGATTTTTGCACATTGGCGGCGCGCGCACCGCACTGTTTAACTGGCTTTTCGCCCGCCACCACGGAGGCAATTTTGTGCTGCGAATCGAAGATACGGACCGTGCGCGCTCTACCCCAGAGGCAACCGAAGCGATTCTTGCGGGCATGAAATGGCTGGGGCTGGATTGGGACGGCGAGGCGATTAGCCAATTTGAGCGGGTAGAGCGGCACCAAGAGGCCGCGCAAGCAATGCTGGACGCGGGCACAGGTTATAAATGCTACTCGACCAAAGAGGAGATTGAGGCGTTTCGGGAGGCCGCCAAAGCCGAGAAGCGCTCGCCGGTTTTCCAAAGCCCTTGGCGGGACACGGCTGAGGCCCCCGACCTGCCATTTGTGGTGCGCCTGAAAGCGCCGCGCACGGGAGAAACCGTGGTAAATGACGAAGTGCAGGGCCGCGTGACCTTTAAGAATGACACGATGGACGACCTTGTGTTGCTGCGCTCTGACGGCACGCCGACCTATATGCTGGCGGTGGTTGTGGACGACCACGATATGGGGATTACCCACGTTATTCGGGGCGATGACCACCTTACAAATGCGGCGCGGCAAATGCTGATTTCGGAAGCGCTGGGGTGGGATGTGCCGGTTTTCGCGCATATTCCGCTGATCCACGGGCCAGATGGCAAGAAGCTTTCCAAGCGCCACGGGGCGCTTGGCGTCGAGGAATATCGGGACATGGGCTATGTTTCGGCAGGCATGCGGAACTACTTGGCGCGGCTGGGCTGGAGCCATGGGAATGACGAGTTTTTCAGCACGGAACAGGCGATCGAGTGGTTTGGGCTGAAGACCATCGGCAAATCTCCGGCGCGGTTTGATTTTAAGAAGCTGGAAAACCTGTCAGGGCAGCATATTCGGGCCGCCGAGGCGGGGCCGCTTTTTGCTGAAATTGAGGCTTTTGTTGCGGCGCAACATGGCGTTGGCTTTACTGATGATCAAAAGCGCGTGTTTATTGACCATATGGATATCCTCAAGGCGCGCGCGAAGACTATCCCCGAACTCGTTGATATGGCATATTTCTTTTTAGGAAGCCGACCATTTAAGGCCGATGTGAAGGCCTCACAACTGCTTGATATTGTATCCCGTGGTATGCTGAACCGTTTGACTTCGCATTTGCGAGATGCTACATGGGAGCTAGAAAATCTTGAAGCGGAAATCCGTGTATTTGCCGAGGGGGAAGACCTCAAGCTTGGCAAGGTTGCACAGCCGCTTCGCGCTGCGCTCACAGGGCGCGGTGTTTCGCCCAGCGTTTTTGACATGATGGTCATTCTGGGCAAGGCAGAAACTCTGGCCCGGTTGGAGGACGTCTCAACCTGAGCAGCATTTCGGTGCGCTCAAAGGCTGGAATATGGTTAACAGCCGCTGAAACGCGGCGCATCGAGAAAGAGGATATATGACCCACGCGACCCTGAAATTTGGCGATAAAGAACTTGAATTGCCAATGATGAGCCCCACGGCTGGCCCCGATGTGATTGATATCCAAAAACTTTATGGCCAAGGCGGGGTTTTCACTTACGACCCCGGGTTTACCTCTACCGCGTCTTGCCAATCCAATATTACGTTTATTGATGGCGATAAGGGCGAGCTGCTTTATCGCGGCTATCCGATCGACCAACTTGCTGAAAAGTCTCATTTTTTAGAGGTTTGCTACCTGTTGCTTTATGGGGAGCTGCCAACGTCTGAGCAGCTCAGCGAGTTTGTGCCGCGCGTTACCCGCCACACCATGCTGCATGAGCAGATGGCGTATTTCTACCGTGGTTTCCGGCGTGACGCGCCGCCAATGGCCGTGGTTTGCGGCGTGATGGGCGCGCTTTCAAGCTTTTACCACGATAGCACCGATATCACCGACCCTGAGCAGCGCGAAATTGCGACCGTGCGGATGATTGCGAAAATTCCGACGATTACGGCTTGGGCCTATAAATACTCCATCGGGCAACCGTTTGTTTACCCGAAAAACGAACTCGATTACACGTCGAACTTCCTGCACATGTGCTTTTCGGTGCCAACCGAGCAATACGTGGTGGACCCGATTTTGAGCCGCGCGATGGACCGGATTTTCACGCTCCACGCTGACCACGAGCAAAATGCTTCGACCTCGACCGTGCGGCTGGCTGGCTCTTCGGGGGCCAACCCGTTTGCCTGTATTGCTGCGGGCGTGGCCTGCCTTTGGGGGCCGGCGCATGGTGGCGCCAATGAAGCCGCGCTGAATATGCTGCGCGAAATCGGCACGGTTGACCGAATTCCGGAATACATCGCCCGTGCCAAGGATAAGAGCGACCCCTTCCGCCTGATGGGCTTTGGCCACCGCGTTTACAAAAACTTTGACCCGCGTGCCAAAGTGATGAAAGAAAGCGCCGACGAAGTGCTTGGCCTGCTGGGGATTGAGAATAATCCGACGCTTCAAGTGGCCCTTGAACTGGAGCGGATTGCGCTGAGCGACCCTTATTTCATTGAGCGGAAGCTGTATCCGAATGTGGATTTTTACTCCGGGATTATCCTTGATGCCATGGGGTTCCCGTCGTCAATGTTTACGCCTATTTTTGCGCTGGCCCGCACGGTGGGTTGGATAGCACAATGGAAAGAGATGATCTCTGACCCTACCCAAAAGATCGGTCGGCCACGCCAGCTTTATACGGGCGCAACCAATCGCGACTATGTGGACGTCGAAAACCGGTGAGTAAATCACTAAAACGAGTTGAGGCCGAGGCGAAAGCGCTCGGCCTTTCTGTTACGATTATCCGAGAAGATGTAGTGACGACCACCGCGCAGCTCGCGGCGGATGCTCGTGGTTGTGGCGTAAATCAGATCGTCAAATCCATTTTGTTTCGGGAAAGCGGCAGTGATCGGCATGTGCTGTTTTTAACGGCGGGCGGAAATCGGGTTTCGCAGGCTAAGGCAGAATCCGCTTGCGAGCATACGCTCACGCGCGCCGATGCCGCCAGTATTCGCGCCTATACCGGCTTTGCGATTGGCGGGGTTTCGCCGCTGGGACACCTAAACCCCGTTGCCAAATTTATGGATCCAAGCTTGATGGATTACCCAACGATTTGGGCAGCGGCCGGCACGCCAAACCACGTGTTTGAAATAGCCCCAGCATTGTTGGCTGAAAAATTAGGCGCGTTAGTTGTTGATTTTATTGAATAACAGATAGAACAGAGCGCGCAGCCCGAAGCCCCGGATCTTCTCCGCCTTTGCCAAGCGCCTTTATCGCCTGCTGGCCAGCCTCAATTTGCGCGGCCCGTGCGGCAGGGTCTTTCAACAGCTTTCGCATTGCGCCAAGTAGGTTTTCTACCGTGCAATCGCGCGGCTCAAACTCAGGCACAGCTTTGCTTTCTGTCAGCAAATTCACCAGCGTGAACGAAGGTGCCAACATGGCGCGACGCATAATTTCGGCCGTTAGCCAGTTGGTTTTGTAGCCAATCACCATCGGCGTGCCCACGGCTGCCAGCTCAATCGAAACCGTTCCCGAAGCCGCCAGCGCCAGCTCAGACGCAGCAAAGACAGCGGTTTTCAGGCCTGTTTCGGGTAAAATAAGTTCGGCTTCCAGCCCTGCCTCAGACAGCATCCGTTGCAAAGGCTCAACCAAGTGCGCGCCCGCTACGGGAATAGCAAATCGGTAGCCCTCAAGCTGCTTCGCAACCTGAAAAAAGATCGGCGCGAGGCGGGTTATTTCGCCCATACGAGAGCCAGGAAGCAGGGTAATAAGCGGGCCTTTTGCGCGTATTTCCGCAATGCTTTCTGCGCTCGGCGGCGCTTCAGCAACCACTGGGTGCCCCACAAAATCACAGCTCATACCGGCGGCCTGCATATAGGGCGGCTCAAAAGGCAAAAGTGCCAGCACATGGTCCACATTTGGGGCCATTTTAGCCGCCCGTGCGGGCTTCCAGGCCCAAACAGAGGGGGCCACATAATGGATGATTTTACCTTTAAAACCAGCGCGGACCCGCGCCGCTAGCCGCAGGCAAAAGCCGGGGCTATCTATGGTGATCAGCGCATCCGGTGCCTTGGCTAAAAGATCTTGCGCCACCTCCTCTAGCCGCCGTTTTAGCGGAAGATATTTGGGCAACACCTCAAGCAAGCCAAAAATGGAAAGCTCGGTCATATCAAACAGGCTGGTAACGCCTTCAGCTTGCATCAAGGGGCCGCCAACACCATAAAACTCAATGTTTTCAGCGGATTCTGCCTTCAAGCCGCGCATGAGGGCCGCGCCCAACCTATCTCCCGAGGCCTCTCCGGCAACCAGATAAAACCTTAGCGCACCCATAGAAAAAGCCCGAGCTCATCTGCGCGCGCAACCGTTTCTTCCAGCCCCAGCACCAGCGTTTCACCTGCTTGCACGACCACACCTGCCAGCCCGGCAGCGGCGACGGCGGTAAAGGTGTCTGGGCCAATCGCGGGCATATCAAGCCGCATATCTTGCCCCGGCTTAGACCGCTTCAAAAGCACCCCTTTGCTACCCTTTTTATCGGGCAAGCGCGCTGGATTTTTAGCCACAAAGCGGAGCATTGCATCCGTGCCCTGAAGGCTTTCCAGCCCTAGGCAAAGCCCCTGCGCCACCACAGCCCCCTGCCCTACATCAACCGCCCCAAGCGCCACCACAATTTCTGCGGCGCGGTCGGCATCTTTGCGATCCTCAGCGCTTGGTTGCGCTTTAGTTGCAATGCCCTTGGTGGCCAGCAGTGCAGGCATCGCCTCATGCACACCAATCACTGTAAAACCCTCAGCCTCAAAAAGCGCTGAAACAATCCCGAGCGTCGAGTTATCGCCGCTCTTCATCGCATTCATGACCACAGGCGCCAAGCGCAGGCCCGTTGCGTCAAAACGCAGAGGGTTGAGCCGGGGTCGGCCCATAGCACCGCCCATCGTTACCGTTGTGACCCCGGCTTTCTTGAGGCTTTTAAACAACTTCCCCGGTTTTTCAAATGCCGCAGGAATCACGGGCTCTCCGGCCACCCAATCTAGCTCAACGCCTTCAAATTGCACAATAACATAGCTCTGCTCGCGCGCAGCACATGCCTTGGCAACCAGTCGTGGCAGTGCGCCACTGCCCGCGATAATGCCCAACTTATCCATTATTTTGCCTTTGGCGTACAGAATGAGCGGTCAGAATCGCTTAAGACAAAGTCCAAAATTTCCCGCACTTGCGCATGCTCTGCGCCTTCCAAAAGGGCTTCTGCCCGTGTGCGCAGCGTGCCTTCACCAGTAAAAAGCGCTTTGTAAGCTGCTCTGAGGGCCGAAATCTCGTCCCGCGCCAACCCGCGCCGCTTAAGCCCTATCAGGTTTAGCCCCGCCAGCTTTGGCCGCTCACCGCTCACCGAGCCAAACGGAATAACATCGGCAACGACCATAGAAAGCGCACCAATTATGGCCCCTTCGCCAATGCGCACAAACTGGTGGATGCCCGCAAGCCCGCCGATAATTGCGCCGTCACCCACCTGCACATGCCCCGCCAGCGAGGCGTGGTTGGCGATCACTACGCCATTGCCCACACGGCAATCATGCCCCACATGGGTGCCAAGCATAAACAGGCCATCATCACCAATTTGCGTTAGCCCGCCGCCACCCGCCGTGCCCGGATTAATAGACACACTTTCGCGGATCATATTGCGCGCCCCAATGCGGAGCTGTGTGCTTTCCCCAGCGAATTTCAGGTCTTGCGGCTGCGAGCCGACCGAAGCAAAGGGCCAAATCTCGGTTTCGTCACCAATCATGGTATCGCCGGTAATGGCCACGTGCGAATGCAAGCGCACGCCGGCGCCCAGCCGCACGCCCGCGCCAATGTGGCAAAACGGGCCGATGCTGCAATCAGGGCCAATTATAGCCCCTTCTTCAATTATCGCAGATTGATGTATCATTCTTCTGTTGGCAACACGATCATGGCTGTAAACTCGGATTCGGCTACGAGCTTGCCATCCACAATGCCCTCGCCCCGAAATTTCCAGACTTTGCCGCGCTTGCGTATCAGCTTAACATGCAGCTCCAGCTGGTCTCCCGGCTCTACAAGTTTGCGAAATTTGGTCGATTCGAGCGACATAAAGTAAACCAGCGGATTTTTTCCTGCCAGTTCTAGAGTTTCCACCACGAGTGCTGACGCTGTTTGCGCCATAGCTTCAACGATCAAAACCCCCGGAAATACGGGTTTATCAGGAAAATGGCCCTGAAAAATCTCCTCATTGGCGGATACATTCTTAATGCCAACAGCGCTTTGCCCCAGAATTACATCGCGCATTTTGTCGATGTAAAGAAAAGGGTAGCGGTGGGGCAAAAGCTCTTTCACGCGATGAATATCGAAGGAAAGGGGCTCGGGGGAAGTCTCATTCATTTGGCGATCCTAACTGGTTTATCATATCTGGGTTTTCGCTATAGGCTTTATCCAAGAATTCAATGGCTTCCCTTGTAATATCCAGATTACGATCAAACAAGAGCGCAGAACGGCGATCAATGATTACAGTGGCATTATAGCGCTGCATGACTTGCGCCAAAATGGGGGCAATGACCCCGAAAAAGGCGCGGCGGCGGGCCTCTATATTGGCAATCAGGTTGGCATCATTGGTTTCTTGCGCCGCGCGGGCATCCACAACCTTTTTATCAAAGGCTTCAGCCAAGGCCCTAAATTCTTCGGGCGGGAGCGTATCGCGCTGCTCTGTTAAGCGTTGCTCTTCCACTACAAAAGCGGCCCCAATTGCGCGGCCATCTTCAATAAGTACATCGCGTTCATCCTGCTCTAATTGCAATATATCCTTGCCAAGAACAGAGTTTGCAAACAGGTCTTCCTGACTGACAATAAGAATATTGGCCGCCTGAAAAACAGGAAAATCCTGAGCCTTTACCTGTGGTCCCAGCAGCACAAGCCAAACGGCAAGTGCTCGCAACATGCCAGATTTCCCTATCAAAACGAGGTTTTGACCGAAACACTAAAGGATTGGGTTTCGTCGCCTGCAACCGTAAGGAAGGGGTTGGCCCAGTTAAACACAAGCGGACCAATTGCGGTGTCCCAATAAAGGGCAAAACCAGCCGAGGCGCGCAGCTGCGCTGTGGTATCAATGGCGCCACTTGCCCCAACGGGCACGCCATCCATGCCCCAAACAGACCCTGCATCTAAAAACAAGCCGCCACGAATGCCTAGCTCTTGCGGTAGGCCGATAGGGAAGCTGGCATCAAGCCGCGCGATAGCATAATAATTGCCGCCCAATGAGTCATTCACCGTGCCGCCATCATCATCACGCGGGCCTAAACCGCCCACGTTAAACCCACGGAACGTGCCACCACCGAGGAAGAAACGGTCAGTTATGCGCGAACCAGCACCGCCATTGCTATAAAGCGCGCCGCCCTCTAGATCTGCCGAGAAAATCAGGGCTTCGTCAAATAAGTTGAAGTAGCCCTTCGCTCGCGCCGTAGCTTTGGTATAATTAGCACTGCCACCCAGCCCCGCATATTCAGCGCCAAAGCGCAGGATATAGCCCGCGCTAGGGTCTAATGGCGAGTTTCGGCGGTCGTGGCTCAGGTTTAGCCGTAGGGCCGAACGAATTTCTGTGCCCTCTTCAGCGATGGTGATCGGAGAGGTGGTGCCAACAACGGTATCACGAATTTCTTCTGAAATCAGATCATAGGTGAAGGACATACGGGTCCGCTCACTAAGTGGGAAGGTGATCGACGGGCTAATGCCAATTTCGGTTGTCTGGAATGAGGATTCCGAGCGATCGCTTTGACGGTAAAACACATCAAAACCAGCGGCGAGATCACGGCCAAGAAATTTCGGCTCCGTGAAGCCAAAGCTGGCAACTTTACTTGTTTCACCATAGCTCAGGTTTAGGCTAAACCGCTGCCCGCGCCCTAAAAAGTTAGATTCGGTTATGCTGAAAGTGCCAGATATTCCGCTATCTGTTGAATAGTTTGCGCCAAAATTAAAGGAGCCGGTGGCTTGGTCGGCCACCTGCACATCCAGAATCACGCTCTCGGGTGTAGAACCGGGGCGCGAGGAAACTTGTAGCTGAGAAAAGAACCGTAGCGCCCGCAGCGCGTTTTCGGCCTGCCGAACTTTGCGCGGGTTATAGGCATCGCCTTCGGCCATATCAAACTCGCGCCGGATAACGCGGTCCAGCGTTTGGCTGTTGCCGCGAATATCAATACGCTCCACATAGATCCGGCTACCATTTACCAGCTCAAAATTGATATCGACGGAGCCATCGGCCTCATTTTTAGTGATGCGTGGAATGGCCCGCAGGAACGGGAAGCCAAGACGTGTGGCCTCTTCCTCAATCGCTTCTACAACCTTTTCAACCTTGGTGCCGCTATAAGTGCGCCCAGAGCGTAGCCGCACGAAACGGTTAAAATCTCCAATCTCGACCCCTGCAAGATTGGTCGAAACCGACGCATCGCCAAAGTCATAAGACGCCCCTTCGCGGATAGAATAGGTGAGGAAAAATCCGTCACGGTCGAGTGCGAATTCAGACAGGCCAGCGGTGACCTCCACATCGGGGTAACCGCGATCTCGATAGAATGAAAGCAGGGCTTGTTGGTCTGCCGCCGCGCGCTCTGGGCTGTAATTATCAGTGTTATAGAGGAAGTTTAGCAAGCCAGATTCGCTGCTGGCCACGGTGCGGCGCAGGCGCTTATCTGTGAAGGATTGGTTGCCCGTAAAACTAACACTCTGGATTTGCTCGGTGCGGCCCTCGGTGATTTGAAACACCAAATTGGAGCGGCCATCTGCGAGCGGAATAATAAGCGGCGTAACTGTGGCACTATAGCGGCTGCGCTGTTGGTAAGCTTCGGCAATGCGGCGGGCATCGGCCTCTATGGTTGGGCGGTCAAGCGGGCGGCGCGCGGCAGAGGTCACAATGGATTCCAAATCAGAATCACTAATGCCTTTGTTACCCTCAAAGTTCACAATCGCTATGGTCGGGTTTTCCACCACGGCGATAACCAAGCGCCCTGCGGCCGAGCGGATATCAACATCTGCAAATAACCCCGTGCCAATGAGCCGGCGAATGGCGGCATTAATATCGGCAGGAGAAAGCGATTGGCTTAAATCCAAGCCGGAAAGCGAGGCCACGGTTTGGTCAGGGATGCTCTGATTACCCGAAACAAGGATGGCAGAGAATCGGCCAGAGATTTGCGCGGCGGCAGATTCGGGCATAACGGCGGTAACAGCCAGCGCACTGACTCCTAAAAATAGTGAAGCAATTAAAGTGCTTGCACGGGTTTTTTGAAGTAAATCTACACGCATAATCCGATAACCTAACTTGTCTCAAACCGGGCGAATCCGGTTAATGTATTACATTAGGATTAAAGTCGCATAATGTCGTTATAAGTTGCAAGCAACATCATAGAAAGCAGCAAAACCATGCCGACAGCCATGACCGTTTGCAAGAAGCGCGGGTTGGGTGGTTTGCGCATTATGGCCTCGTAAACGTAAGTAACGAGGTGGCCACCATCGAGCACCGGTATGGGAAAAAGATTGAGCAGGCCAATGGCCGTTGAGATGACGCCGATCAGGAATAGGAAATCAAACACACCGGTTTGCACGGCGGCACTGGAGATTTGTGCAATACCGATGGGGCCTTGCAGGTTTTTAACCGAGATTTTCCCAAGAATAATGTGCTTAAGGCCATTAAGTGACGACGCCATGACGGTGTAAACCTGCTTGCTGCCGATCTCTAGCGCGGTTAGAATCGAAGGCGTTTCGGTGGCCGGTTCAAAGTAAAACCCGCCGCCAACACCAATAAGCACGCGCTGGTCAAACCCGCCTTCGTTATTTGGGTAATCCATCACCTCAGGCGTAAGTCGCAACTCGAGGGTCTCCCCTGCGCGCCATACTTCTAGCAGAATCTCTTGGTCCTGAGAGGCTTCAACGGCGGTGCGCAGCTCTCCAAAGCTGCGGATAGCAACGCCGTTGACGCCCGTAATCACATCGCCCACTTCAATGCCGGATTTATAGGCGGGGGAAAGTGGCGTAACGGCCGAAACCAGCGGCAGGTAAAGATAAGGCACCGCAAGCGCGACGGGCTGCCCTTCCCGCTCCACAATCATTTTGACATCGCCCAAATCACCAGAGCTCTGAAGCGCCGAAATTGCCTCAAACAGGGTTTGATAATCGGTCACCTGTGCGTCATTGATCGCAAGGATAATATCACCAGATTGCATGGGGTTTTCATAGGGAAGCGGGGCGACTTCGCCCACCGTAGGGTGGTCGATCGCCAACCCTTGCCACATTGTGAGCGCGGTAAACAGGATAGCTGACAGTATAAAATTAAACACTGGACCTGCGAGCACAGTGAGAAAGCGGCGCCAAACGGCGGCAGCGGGAAAGCTACGGCGGCGGTCGTAGGCGTTCATTTCGCTAAGCTCATCCGAGGCGGCAGTGCTGGCGGCATCACGGTCTCCCAAAAACTTCACGTAGCCGCCCAGCGGCACGGCGGCCACCTGCCATTTGGTGCCGCGTTTATCAACGCGAGACCACAGAGTTGGGCCAAAACCGATTGAGAACACTTCGGCATGAATGCCGACCCAACGGCCCACAATATAGTGGCCGTATTCGTGGATGGTCACCACGATGCCCATCAGCACTACAAAGGCGATGATGGTAATAATCGGGCTTCCGATTAGCGGGATATTGGCAAGCCAGTCCATGGCGGCTCCTTAAATCTGGGTGTTAACCAGCGCGCGGGCTTGGGCATCGGCTGCCAGCACTTGCGCAATGGATGATTGGTCTTGGTCGCGGATAGATTCTAATTGGGGACTATACAGGGTTTTTTCAACCATGTCTGCCATATCCAGAAAGCCGATTTTTTTTGTGATAAACGCATCTAGCGCGGCTTCTTTGGCCGCATTAAAAACCGCCCCCGCATGGCCACCCATACTAAGCGCGTCTCGGGCCAATCGCAGCGCCGGAAAGCGGGCCTCGTCGGGGTTGGTAAAGCTGAGGCTTCCCAAACTCGCGAAATCAAGCGGGGCAATCGGGTTGGGCGCGCGGTGCGGCCAATGCAGGGCATAGCCGATGGCGCCGCGCATATCAGGGCTGCCCATATGAGCGATGATGGTATGGTCCACGTATTCCACCATCGAATGCACGATGGCTTGGGGGTGAACAACCACCTCGATTTGTGAAGGATCACAGGAAAAAATATATTTTGCTTCAATGACTTCTAGAGCTTTATTAAACATGGAGGCGGAATCAATCGATATCCGCTGGCCCATGGTCCACTTGGGGTGCTTCACGGCTTGCTCCGGTGTTACCCCCTGCATTTGCTCGGTGGTGAAATCCTTAAACGGGCCACCAGTAGCGGTAAGAATAAGCCGCCGCAACGCTTTGGCATCTTCGCCATTCATCGCCTGAAACAGGGCCGAGTGCTCGCTATCGACCGGCAGCATCCGCGTGCCGTGCGCCGCGCATTCTGCCAGCAGCAAATCTCCGGCACAGACCATGCTTTCCTTATTGGCCAGCGCCAAAATACCGCCATGCCGCGCCAACGCCATAGAGGCCCGCAGCCCCGCCGCGCCGACTATCGCCGACATGCCCCAGTCCACCTTGCGCGCAGCCGCCTCGGCTATCGCATCGGCCCCCGCCGCCGCTTCAATGCCCGAGCCTTGCAGCGCAGCGCGCAAATCATCCAGTCGCCCTGGCAGTGCCGTAATAGCGATTTTAGCGTTAAATTCCTTGGCCTGTGCAGCCAGCAGCGCAATGTTCCCTGCCCCGCTCAGCGCCACCACGTTGTAGACGTCAGGGTCACGCCGAATTAGGTCCAACGTATTGGTGCCGATGGAGCCGGTGGCCCCGAAAATACTGATTTTGCGCATGTTTCAGAGCGCCCCGAGCAGGTGCAGCAGCATAAAAAGCGAGGTAGCGGCGAGCAAACCGTCAAAACGGTCAAGCAAGCCACCATGGCCGGGGATCAGATTGCTCGCGTCCTTTATGCCCGCCTTGCGCTTGAGCCAGCTTTCAAACAGATCGCCAGCCTGCGCGGCCATGGCCAGCAGCACCGAATACAGCATCGCGTCCAGAACCGTTATATCAGCCCCCATCACGAGTTTATAAAAAACGCCGTAAACCAGCGCCAACGCCCAGCCGCCAGCGGTGCCGGACCATGTTTTTTTAGGGGAAATCGCAGGCCAAAACTTTGGCCCGCCCAGCATACGCCCCGCAAAATAGCCGCCAACATCAGAGGCGATCACCACGCCGACAAGCCATAAAACCGGCCCTAGCCCCATATCTTCGCGGATAACCAGCAGCGCCGCTAGCGGCGTGGCGAGGTATATCATGCCCGCCGATATCCAAAGCGGGCGCTTGTGTTTTATTTGCCACAGAATGGCCGCCGCGAGGGCAACAATCGGGAACGCCAGCCAAAAACCAAACAGGTTGGCAGCCACAACGGCCCCCGAGGTGCCCGCTACCATCACCCAAAGGCCCATATCTTTGTTAGACGCATCGGGCAGAATCAGCCGCCTGAATTCCCACGCCATTAGCCCGCCGACGATCACCAAAAGAGCGGCCACATAGTCGCCGCCCTTCCAAAAAACGATGGCCCCGATGGCAGACATGGCCACCGCTGACGCAATCCGCACCCAAAGGTCAGCAAACTTGCCAGCCGGTTTTTCGGGAGTTTCGACGGGGTCGTCCATCTATACCTGCATTATTTCGGCTTGTTTAACCTCAAGCGCGGCGTCGATCTTTTTGATCGCCGCGTCGGTGATATCCTGAATCTCGTCTTGCCAAACCTTCTGGTCGTCTTCCGACATACCGTCGTTTTTCGCCTTCTTGATCTGGTCCATACCATCACGCCGCACATTGCGCGCCGAGATTTTCGCGTTTTCGGCATATGTCCCGAGCAGCTTCGCCATTTCCCTGCGGCGCTCCTCGTTTAGCTCCGGAATGGGCAGGCGCAGCATTGTGCCGTCCATCACCGGATTAAGGCCGAGGCCTGAAATGCGAATGGCTTTATCCACGGCTTCCACCATGGATTTATCCCATACATTCACCGTTACCATGCGCGGCTCTGGCACGTTTATGGTGGCCACCTGCGCCAGTGGCGTGCGGGCGCCGTAAGCCTCTACATGGATCGAATCCAGCATCGAGGCCGAGGCGCGGCCCGTGCGCAGGGTGGTGAAATCCCGCCGCATTGCGGCAAGTGCACCATCCATGCGGCTGCTGAGGCTATCAATATCAATATCTATATCGTCTGACATGGTTTTCTCCCTTTAGCTCGGTATTACGGTGGTAAAGTTGCCTTGGCCAGATAAAATTCCGACAAGCCCCTCGGGGGCGTTTAGGTCAAACAGCACAATCGGCATCCGATTATCGCGGGCCAGCGCGATGGCTGAGGCGTCCATCACCTTAAGATTTTTCTGCAAAACTTCGTCATATGTGACTTCGGAATAGCGCTTCGCGTTAGGGTTTGTCTTTGGGTCGCTATCATAAATACCATCCACTTGCGTGCCCTTATACATAGCATCACACGACATTTCAGAGGCGCGCAGCGTGGCCGCGGTATCGGTAGTGAAGTATGGATTGCCTGTGCCCGCTGCAAATATGCACACGCGGCCCTTTTCAAGGTGGCGCACGGCGCGGCGGCGAATATATGGCTCGCAAACCTGATCCATCGGGATGGCCGAAATAACGCGGGTAAAAATGCCGAGCGACTCAAGCGCGCCTTGCATACCAAGGGCGTTCATGATGGTGCCAAGCATGCCCATATAATCAGCCGTGGTGCGCTCCATACCTTGCGCGCTGCCCGCCATGCCGCGAAAAATATTGCCGCCGCCGATCACAAGGCAGATCTCTACGCCGGTATCATGCACTTTTTTAATTTCGTTAGCGATGCGCTCAACGGTGGGGGGGTGCAGGCCAAACTGGGTATCGCCCATCAGGGCCTCGCCCGAAATTTTGATGAGCACACGCTTATAAAGCGGTTTGGCGGTTAAATCCCCATCCGGCATAGCATCGATTCTCCTGTTGTGAGTTTGCGGGCAAAATGGCCTATATTTCCCATTGGGGCAATGGGAAATAGTGGGCGCGCGCGAGGTTCCGCCGCAAATTAATTCGCAATTCGCGAATTCGTGCGTTGTTCACACGGTATACATATGTTTTCATTATCCCTGTTTAAGGTTCCTCAGATTCTGATTCCCAAAAACAGGCCCCATCATCATGATACGCTATACCATCTTCGCTCTCTCCATCGCGTTAACCATAATCAGCCTAGGCTTGGTGTATTTCTCACCATGGTTCTGGGTCGCATTTGCGTTCTTTGGTTTTTTCACCGTTGTCGGCATTCGGGACATTACGCAAAAGCGACATGCCATTTTGCGAAACTATCCGGTGCTGGGCAATTTGCGCTGGATACTGGAAAGCATCCGCCCCGAAATTCGGCAATACCTGATGGAGAGCGACCGTGACCAAGAGCCGTTTTCGCGGGATGAACGCTCGATTGTCTATCAGCGCTCGAAGGGTGCCGAGGACAAACGGCCCTTTGGCACCAAAATGGATGTATACGCAGCGGGCTATAGCTGGATGACCCACTCGGTGCTGGCGCGCCATGATCTTCCTTGGGATTGCCGCGTGAAAATTGGTAACGCGGCCTGCAAGCAGCCCTATCAGGCGTCCATTTTTAATATTTCGGCCATGAGCTTTGGGGCGCTTTCAGCGAATGCGATTTCGGCGCTAAACAAAGGGGCCGAAATGGGCAGGTTTGCGCATGATACTGGCGAAGGTGGCATAAGCGTTCACCACCGCGAGGGCGGCGGAGACCTGATTTATGAAATCGGCTCAGGCTATTATGGCTGCCGCAATGAAGACGGCACGTTTAGCGCTGAAAAGTTCGCGGTGCAGGCCAAAAACCCGCAGGTAAAAATGATTGAGGTAAAGCTGAGCCAAGGAGCTAAGCCTGGCCATGGCGGTATGCTGCCCGCTAGTAAAATCTCGCCCGAAATCGCTGATGCCCGCGGCATTCCGATGGATAAGGATTGCCTGTCTCCGGCGACGCACTCCAAATTTGAGACCCCGCGCGAATTCGTGAATTTTCTGCAAGAGCTTCGCGAGCTTTCAGACGGCAAGCCAGTGGGCTTCAAACTGTGTGTGGGCCACAGGCGGGAGTTTATGTGCATGGTTAAGGCCATGATTGAAACCGGCATTGTGCCGGATTTTATTGTGGTAGACGGCAAAGAAGGCGGCACGGGGGCGGCGCCGCTGGAGTTTGCCAACCATATCGGCATGCCACTGGTTGAGGGGCTCACGTTTGTGGTAAATACACTTGTTGGCGCGGGCCTGCGTGACCAGATCAAAGTCGGCGCGGCGGGCAAGCTAGTCACGGCCTATGACCTCGCCAAAGCCTTTGCGCTGGGGGCTGATTGGGTGAATTCCGCGCGCGGATTTATGTTTTCGATCGGCTGTGTGCAGGCGCAGGCGTGCCACACCAATCATTGCCCCGTGGGCATTACGACACAAGACCCGCTTAGGCAGCGGGCGCTGGATGTTGATAGCAAATCAAGGCGTGTAGCGAATTTTCACCAGAACACATTGAAGGCCGTGGCGGAAATGATAGGCGCAGCCGGACTTGGCGGGCCAGAGGAACTGCAACCCAAGCACTTGATGATCCGGCAGAAAAATGGCGAAACCACGTCCGGCGCGCGGATATACTTGAAAATGAAACCAGGCGCGCTGATTGATGACGAGGTCGAAATCTTCTCCGAATCCTATCGTGTGCCGTGGAACAACGCCCGTAGTGATAGCTTTAGGCCGTTTGAGGGCATGGAGAGCTTGGAGTATAACTAGGCTTTGATGACTATTGCATTCAAAACAGAGCGCACGCTTGTGAAACCATGGAAAGCGGCCTTTGAAGGCAGGGCTACTGACGCGCTTGTCGAGTTGTTAACGCCCGAAGTTTTAGAAAGCCTACCCCCGCCATTGCAAATTAGTAACACGCCAGAGAATTGCGCGGCGTGGATCGAAGCTCGGCTATCGGAAAGTGATGTGCTTGCCATTGTGACGCCAGACACTGGCGACCTTATCGGGCTAATTTTGCTTGTAGAATTTGCGGTGGCGGGTGCTAAAGCCGATATTCACCTTGGCTACCTTCTTGCGGAAAAACACTGGGGAAAAGGGCTGGCGAGCGAGGTTATTTTGGGGCTGGTTGCGCGATTGGCACAATCTGCTTCAGAAATTAGGTTGTTGGGCGGGGTTGAAAAAGCAAACCCCTCTTCAGCGCGTGTATTGCTAAAAGCCGGATTTGAGCGAGAGGCTGCGCTTTCTGACGATGAAACCGATATGTATGTGAAAATCGCCTAAAACACAAAAAAGCCCGCGACACTGCGCGGGCTTTTTTAATTCTCAAAAGTTTGGGCTTAGCCGCCCATGGTTTTAGCAACTTCCGCTGCGAAATCCTCAACTTTTTTCTCAATGCCTTCGCCAACGGCGAGGCGCACAAAGCCGGTGACTTCAGCACCAGCTTCTTTGGCGAACTGTGCAACAGTGATATCAGGGTTGATCACGAACTTCTGGTTAACCAGCGTGACTTCCTCATAGAACTTGCGCATCCGGCCTTTGATCATGTTTTCAATGATGTTCTCAGGCTTACCAGATTCACGAGCTTGCTCGGTCAGAACGTTTTTCTCGCGCTCAATCATCGCTGGGTCAAGGTCACCCTCGTTCAGCGAGGCAGGATTAGTCGCCGCTACGTGCATACAAATCTGCTTGGCGATATCTTCGTTGCCGCCCTTCAGCGCAACAATAACACCAATGAGGCCGAGGTCTGTCGCGGCAGCGTTATGCACATAAGTTGCCAGCACGTCGCCCTCAAGGCGGGCCATGCGGCGCACGGTCATGTTTTCACCGATGGTCGCGATTTTCTCGCCAACAACGGTAGAAACAGTTTTGCCGCCCATGTCGGCCTCTAGAAGAGCCTCAACACTATCAACGCCAAGCGCAACGGTTGTAATTCCAGACACAAGTCCTTGGAACTCAGCGTTTTTCGCTACGAAGTCTGTTTCGGAATTCACTTCCACAGCCACGGCTACGTTGCCGTTTACAGCTACGCCTACAAGGCCCTCGGCCGCGGTGCGGTCGGACTTCTTAGCCGCTTTGGCCAAACCTTTGGTGCGCAGCCAATCAACGGCAGCTTCCATGTCGCCGTCGGTTGCTGTCAGTGCTTTTTTGGCATCCATCATGCCAACACCTGAGCTGTCGCGCAGCTCTTTTACTTGCTTTGCTGTGATCGCCATCTTGGCTCTCCTATCAAAAATCAGAATGCGCGCGAGGCCCCTGCCCCGCGCGTTTTTAGCTAGCCCTCGGCTGGGATCTCTTCGCCAACGGTCTCTTCCATCTCGCCGATGTCAACACCAGCAGCGCCAAGCTGAGCGGCCATGCCGTCAAGCGCTGAGCGTGCGATCAGGTCGCAATAAAGCGCAATCGCACGGGCCGCATCATCATTGCCCGGGATCGGGTAATCAATGCCGCGTGGGTCAGAGTTGGTATCGAGCACAGCAATTACAGGGATGCCAAGCTTACGGGCTTCCTGAATGGCGAGGCTCTCTTTGTTGGTATCAACCACAAAGATCAGGTCCGGCACGCCGCCCATTTCGCGGATACCACCAAGGGAGGCCTGCAATTTGGCTTGCTGACGGGTCATGCCCAAGAGCTCTTTCTTGGTGAGGCCTGCGCCGCCATCTTCCAGTGCGCTATCCAGCTTTTTCAGCGTTGTGATAGAGTTGGAAATGGTTTTCCAGTTGGTGAGCATGCCGCCCAACCAACGGTGGTTTACGTAATACTGTGCTGAACGCTCAGCCGCATCGGCAATACCTTTAGACGCTTGGCGCTTTGTGCCAACGAAAAGAATTGAGCCGCCTTTAGCTACGGTTTGCTGCACAACGTTAAGCGCTGCATCAAGCAAAGGTACGGTTTGTGTAAGGTCCATGATGTGGATGCCGTTACGTGCGCCGTAGATATACGGGCCCATGAGCGGGTTCCAGCGATGTGTTTGGTGACCAAAGTGAACGCCGGCCTCAAGCAGCTGGCGCAATGTGAACTCAGGAAGAGCCATTGGAATTTCCTTTCCGGTTTAATCCTCGGCAGAGAGTTGAGGCTTTCGCCAACCGGTGGACAATTGAGGATGTCTCCCCCAATGGCCCTAAACCCTGCCTGTGGTTTCAATAAGCGCGCATTTAGAGCAAACAGGCGGCACTCGCAAGCGTATAAGTGGAATTTCGCGTAATTCGTGAAGATTTGGTCGATTTCGGATGACGAGGCTCAAACATTTGTCTATCCCATGTCAGAACATTGACAGTGGGCAGACACGACTATGAATGATGGGTTTACCCATATTGAGGCGAAAGACCTGAGTTATTCCAACTCATTCCCTTCGCCACAACGGCATTTTGTAATCCGGTGGGTGGAAAACCTGACGGGGCGAATCACGATTCTTAAGCTGGCAAAAAAGCACCAATCAGAGCCGCCCCTGCCGGGGAACTTCTGGCAGCAAGCGATGACGCGGATGGGGATCAACACTGATATCAGTGCTGAGGCGATTGCCAAGATCCCTAAATCCGGCCCGCTGATCATTGTCGCCAACCACCCGCACGGGCTGGTGGACGGTATGGTACTTTGCGAAATCATGAGCCATGTGCGGCCAGATTTCCAAATCATGACTCGCGCTTTTCTAGCCAAAGTGCCCGATATTCATGACCGCATGCTGCCCGTGGCCTTTGACCACGAAGACGATGCGATAAGAAAAAACGTGCAGGCCCGCAAGGATGCGCTGGCGCATGTGAAAAACGGTGGTTGCCTGATTTTGTTCCCTGCGGGCCGTGTGGCCCATAGTGAAACCCTGTTTAGCGAAGCCGTTGACGCCGATTGGACCAACTTTCTCGCGCGCCTCATAACCCGCGGCAAAGCCGCCGTTACGCCAATGTTTTTCCATGGGCAAAACAGCCGGATGTATTTGATGGCGGCGAAGTTTTCGCCCACACTACGGCAGGCCCTGTTGATGCACGAGGTCGTGCGTTCGCTTAACACCGATATGCGGCCAATCGTCGGCGATACGATCCCATTTGAGGATATGGAGGCCCTTGGCCTTGCCCCCAAAGATCTCGCGGCGCATTTGCGCGCCCATACGTTAAAACTCGGCGGTAAGTAATGGCACAGCCGCCGGTCCTTTGTATTGGCTCCGCGCTGTGGGATATCATTGCTTCGGCTTCGGCCCCCATGCAGCAAGGCGGCGATATTGCTGGCCAAATCCGGCGGCAGCTAGGCGGCGTGGCGCTGAATGTGGCGGTGGCGCTGGTGCGCCAAGGTCAGCCAGCAGCGCTGCTCAGCGCCATTGGCAACGGCCCCGAAGGGGATGCCCTGATAGAGGCGCTTGAGGCCGAGGGCGTCGATTGTCGCTTTATCTACCGCTCGGATGACCCAACTGATAGCTACCTTGCCATTGAAAACCCCAACGGTGATGTGTTTGGCGCGATCGCGGATTGTGCCTCGCTAGAGTTGGCGGGCGACCAGATATTTGCGCCGCTGCTTGATGGCCGCCTTGGCACCCCGAGCGCCCCGTGGCCTTACCGCGTGATGGTCGATGGCAACCTGCCTGCTAGCCTGATGCAATCGCTTTCGTCGCGTGTAGAGTTTTCGGATTGCCAGCTAAACATTGTGCCCGCCTCGCCGGGCAAGGCTGCCCGCCTGCGCGCCGCGCTTTCCGGTGGGGACGTTACGCTATATGTAAACCTCGGCGAAGCCGAGATATTGTGCGAGGCCAAGCTGCCCGACGCTGAAATCGCCGCCCACGCCCTGCGCAAGCTCGGCGCAGCCCGTGCCATTGTGACCGATGGCCCCCGCATGGCCTGTGTGTCTGACGGGGAAATAACCGTTACCCTTACGCCACCACCAACCCCCGCCCACAGCACCACTGGCGCGGGTGATGTATTTATGGCCGCCCATATCGCCGCTGGTGGCGATGCCGCCACGCCTGAAACCCGCCTGCAAGCCGCGATAGACGCCGCCGCCCGCCACATAACCCGAAAGATCGTATGACCGCTCCTCTTAAATATTCCGCCGAAGTTGCCAATGCCCGCGCCAAGGGCCTGCCCGTAGTGGCGCTCGAAAGCACCATTATCACCCACGGCATGCCTTACCCGCAAAACGTAGAAACCGCCGAAATGGTGGAGGCTGACATTCGGGCGGCGGGGGCCGTGCCTGCCACCATCGCCATTATGGCGGGACAAATATTTATCGGGCTGGAAACTGACGAGCTACAAACGCTGGCGAAAGCCAGCGATGTGGCCAAGCTCAGCCGTGCAGACCTTGCCTTTGCACTGGCCACGGGCCAGACAGGGGCCACAACGGTGGCGGCGACTATGATTTGCGCGCACCTCGCGGGCATTCAGGTGTTTGCCACTGGCGGCATTGGCGGCGTGCATCGCGGCGCTGAAAACACCTTTGATATATCGGCAGACCTTGAGGAACTGGCGCAAACGCCGGTAACCGTGGTGGCCGCTGGCGCCAAAGCCATTTTGGACCTGCCCAAAACCATGGAAGTGCTGGAAACCCGCGGCGTGCCTGTCATTGCCTATTGCCAAGATGTGCTGCCGGCGTTTTGGTCCCGCACGTCTGACCTGCCCGCGCCTTTGCGGGCCGATAGCGCCGAAGAGATTGCCACCAGCCACGCCATGCGCGCCCGCCTTGGCTTGCCCGGCGGCCAGCTTATTGCCAACCCGATTCCGGCGGAATCCGAAATTCCGGCCAAGGCCCTGCGCCCGCATATCGAGCAAGCCCTGACTGAGGCCGATGCCCAAGGCATTGCCGCCAAGGCCGTTACGCCCTTCTTGCTGCAACGGATATTTGAGCTTACCGAGGGGGCTTCGCTCACGGCTAATATTGCACTCGTGCGCAACAATGCCCGCCTCGCCGCTGGTATTGCCAAAGCGTTAACGCTTGCAAGCGACGCCAAGAGTGCCTAACTCTTAACGACGAGCCGCGTAGTAAGGGGTATTATGGCCAAGAAGAAACCAAAGCCGAAGAAGACCTCCTTCTTTCACCGTTTCCGCACCAATTTCTTTACCGGCGTGGTTATTGTTGCCCCTGTGATGCTGACCTTTTATCTGCTCTGGTGGGCGATCAATCTGGTGGATGGCCTGATTGTGCCGTGGGTTCCCAAGATCTATAACCCCTCGACTTATATCGGCATAGATATCCCCGGCTTCGGGGTGATTGTATTTCTGATATTTACGGCGGCTGTTGGCGCGCTCACCAAAGGCCTGTTTGGCCGCCAGTTACTGCGGTTTGGTGAAAACTTTGTAGACCGGATGCCGGTGGTGCGCAGCATTTATAATGCACTAAAGCAAATTGCCGAAACGGTGCTGAGCCAAAGCAATAACTCGTTTCAATATGCCTGTATGGTGGAATATCCGCGCAAAGGCATTTGGGCGATTGCTTTTGTTTCGACTGAGACCAAGGGCGAAGTGCTGGAAAAGCTGCCGCATGACGAAATGCTGTCGATCTTTCTGCCAACCACGCCCAACCCGACCTCGGGCTTTTTGCTATTCCTGCCCAAGCAAGATGTGATTTTGCTGGATATGACGGTGGAAGAAGCCGCCAAGCTGGTGATTTCAGCCGGGCTGGTAACGCCGCCAACAGCCGCCGAAATTGCAGCTGGCAAAAAGGCTGTGCCCGCTAAATGATCTCTGCCGCCGTCACCGGATTTTTCACCGCCTTTGCCCTGATTCTCGCCATTGGCGCGCAAAATGCTTTTGTGTTGCGGCAAGGCCTGCTGGGCCACCACGTATTTGCCGTCGCCCTTACCTGCGC
>WTAL01000246.1 GCA_013139635.1 Paracoccaceae bacterium | reverse complement strand
CGTGCGCGCCGCGCTGAAACTTGGGTGCATATTGCACGGGCTTAAGTTTTTAAATCTTGCACCAAATTATAGCTTCGGCGAAGCACGGTAGCGGCGGTGCCGATGAGCAGTATCCAGAGTGCATACGGCAACACTGAAGGCATAAACGTGCCAATGAGCGCCGCTACGGTGAGCAACGCCATGCGCTGGGGTTTGGCCACGGGGCCGCTGAAATCAGCGCCGTTACCTAGCTCGCGGATATAGGCCGTGAAGATGGCCATGGCGGCAGCGGCCCAGCCAAGCGCGGGCAGGCCGATGCCATAGCCAAGGCCGGTGATAATCAGGATGTCTGACAGCCTGTCGGGGGCTTCGTTCCAGAAGGGGCCATCGGGGGTGGATTTCCCGCCTTCCACGGCGACCATGCCGTCGAGCAAGTTGCAAATCAGCCGAAGCTGAATGAACAGGGCGGCGGCGAGCAGCCACAGCCCGCCGAGATAAAACGCAGCGCCTGCGAGGGTGGCAAAGCCCATACTGGCGATAGAGATTTGGTTGGGGGTGACCGCAGTGCCTGCCAACCACGCCGCCAGCTTTTGCGCCCATCCAGAGGCGCGGGATTTAAGCGGGCGGCGGGTCATAGGTTGGTCATCCAGAAGAAGCGGGTGAGGTGGAAAAACAGTGGCGCGGCGAAAACCAGCGAGTCTAGCCTATCAAGAAATCCGCCATGGCCGGCGATGCTATCCCCCCAGTCTTTCACCCCACGGTCACGCTTGATGGCCGACATTACGAGCCCACCGAGGAACCCCATCAGGGAGATGCCAAGCGCCATCAGGCCTGCTTGCCAGAACGTGAATGGGGTGATCCAAAACATGGCGGCCCCGATCAGCGTGGCAGAGATAACACCGCCCAGAAAGCCCTCAATGGTTTTACTGGGCGATAGGCGCGGGGCTATTTTATGGCGGCCTATGGCCTTGCCCCACACATATTGCAGCACGTCAGAAAGTTGGACGATGAGGATAAGGAAGGCGATGAGCAGCAGGTTTTTACCCTCAAAACCGGGGATTTCGAGGCTCAAGAAAACCGGGACATAAGACACGCAATAAACCGCGATCATCAGCGCCCATTGCACCGAGGCAATGCGGACCAAGAAATCTTCGGTTTCGCCTTTGAGCACGGCCACGATGGGCATAAGCAGGAAGGCGTAAACCGGAATGAAGATCGAAAACATGCCGTACCAGTCCATCCAGATCATGTAATATTGCAGGGGCAGGATGATGAAAAATGCAGCGGCCACGGCGAGATGGTCTTCACGGCGGGTGGCCGCGATGGTCACAAATTCGCGCATGGCGTTAAACGAGGCAAAGGCGAAGAGCACCACCATGGCGGTGCGGCCAAGGCCAAAGGCAATCGCCAACGCCAGCACCATGATCCACCATGCGTTTATACGCGCGATCAGGTTATCCACCGAGGGGCTAGGGCGGACCTCGTCTAGCACATGCGCAACTATAGTTGCCGCAAGCAGGAGGACAAGAATGCCAGTGAACAGGATTTGCAATTCGGTCATGTCAGCCATCTCCTGTATCGGGTTTTAGGGCCAAAACGGCATCATAAGCAGTTTGCAAAAAACGGGCCTTATCGGTGCTATATGCCAGTGGCGCGCCAAAGGTCACGGTGCAAAGGAATGGCACCGGAATGATCTCGCCCTTCGGCATAACGCGGTTGAGGTTTTCTATCCAGACCGGCACCAGCTCTAGCTCTGGCCGCGCGGTCGCAAGGTGAAAAAGGCCAGTTTTAAAGGGCAGCAAGTCCGCGCCCGTCATGTTCCTAAGCCCTTCAGGGAAAATAATTAGCGAATCGCCCGCATCGGTGGCTTCGGCCATTTGCGTGACGGGGTCTTCGCTTCGGGTTTCTGGATCGCGGTCAATTAATACGCCACGCACAACGTCTCTGCCAATGAAGGTGCGAAGCTTGTTTTTGAACCAGTAATCAGCGGCGGCCACCGGGCGGGTGTGGCGGCGGTATTGCGGCGGGATGGCGGCCCAGAGCAAGATAAAATCTGCATTGCTGGTGTGGTTGGCAAAATAAACCCGCCGCGTAGGGGCAGGGGCGACGCCCTTCCAAACACCCCGAACCGCCGTGAGGGCGCGCGCAAATATAACGATGGCACCTGCCACAAAATGCGCCGCTAGCCGCCTCATAGCCAAGGCCTTGCTGGCAGAAACATAGTTGGGAATATGAAAGCAAAATTCACGTAACTAAGGGCCTTTTCGAATATAATATTTCTGTCAGTTTAGCCTGCAAGCGGTTAAGAGCAAGCCGTTATATTCTGACCTTTGGTTGCTTTCCCCCTGCATTTACCCTGTGGCATATCGGGCGTTCACAAAACCTCGCGAAGGGTTGAATGGAATTTTGTAACTTGCCGCGCTAAGGTTCTCCTAACTGAAATTCGGGGATTCGTATGTCCAAGTTAAATATTATTCTCGGGGCCGCGCTTTTGCTGTTTCCCGCCCTTGCTAAAGCTGAAAACCCTGTGGTGGTTGAGCTTTTCACGTCGCAAGGCTGCTCCTCCTGCCCACCGGCTGATAGGCTCCTCGCCAATCTCGCAACCCATGATGACATCATCGCACTCGCGCTGCATGTTGACTATTGGGATTATCTCGGCTGGACAGATGACTTTGCCAAGCCTGAATATTCAAACCGCCAGCGGCGCTATGCGCGCACATGGAATGAGCGCTCGGTTTATACGCCACAAATGGTGGTGCAGGGCGTGCATTATATGGTTGGTTCACGCAATGACGAGATCCAGCGCCAAATTATGCAAGCCGAAGATGCCGCCCCAAAGGTTTCAGTATCAGCCCGCAATGAAGGCCGCGCTATCCATATCCGGATGGATGCGTTGCGCAGCGGTATTTCAGAAGCCGATATCTTCCTTGTGCGCTATTCCAACAGCGAAACGGTGGTGATCGAACGCGGGGAAAATGCCGGTAAAACCATTGAATATATTAACATCGTAAAAAGCTGGGAAACCTTAGGCCGCTGGGATGGCAATGGCGCCGCCTCAGTGACCGTGCCACAAGCTGAAGCAGGCGAATATGTTGTCATCATCCAGGCCCCGGGGCCGGGTGAGATATATGCCGCCACAAGGCTAAGCCACTAATCCTTCATTCTTTTCTGCCAAATACTCTGGGGTGAATGCGCTTGCGCAGAGGGGCAAAGCCCCTGCCGAGCGAAGCCGAGGCCACGCCCAACTGCCGGTGTTTTGCGTAGCAAAACCATCCGGCAGGCGGGAGCCGTTAGCGGCCGCGAATGCGTGGGTCCAAGGCGTCCCGCAACCCGTCGCCAATAAAGTTGACACTGAGCACGGTCAGCGAAATCGCCAACCCCGGCCATATCACGCGGCTAGGCGCTTGCGCGATGCGCTGGGTGCCGTCAAACAGCAAGCGCCCCCATGTCGGGAAATCTGACGGGAAGCCAAGGCCGAGGAAGCTCAGCGAACTTTCGGTGATGATGGCGGTGGCAATGCCGAGCGTCGCTGA
The DNA here is from genome assembly GCA_013139635.1 of Paracoccaceae bacterium. Taxonomy (GTDB): domain Bacteria; phylum Pseudomonadota; class Alphaproteobacteria; order Rhodobacterales; family Rhodobacteraceae; genus UBA3077. The sequence goes on along the minus strand of WTAL01000246.1, from coordinate 13,732 downwards.
CACCATGATGGGTGACAGGATGTTGGGCATAATATGCCGCGAGATCACGCGCTTTGAAGGCGTGCCAATGGAATTGGCCGCCAGAATAAACTCACGCTCTTTTAGGGCTAGTACATCCCCGCGCACAATCCGTGCCGTTTGCATCCAGCTCGTGATACCGATGATAAATACGATTAGGATAAATATCCCGGTTTCCGGCCCAAACATGTTTCGCAAGGTATCGCGAAACAGCATGATGATCACCAGCAAAAGCGGCAGAATCGGCAGGGCGAGGAACAGGTCTGTGCCGCGCATCAAAATGCCATCCAGCCGTTTGAAATAGCCCGCCAGCACTCCAATAAACGTGCCGAGCACCAGCGAGAGCGCCATCGCCGTAAGGCCCACAGCAATGGATATCCGCCCACCTTGCAGCACTTGCGCCAGCATATCATGGCCAAGCTGATCGGTGCCAAAAGGGTGGCCCCAGCTCATGCCTTGGTTGCGGTTGCGCACGTCGGCATAGTTCGGGTCCAGCGTCCAAAGAAACGGGCCAACGGACACGGCCAACAAGATGCCGATAAACACAAAGCTACCGATCATCGCCCCGCGATGGGTGCGGAATTGGCTCCAGACATCGCCCCAAAGCGATCGGTATTTACGGTCGTCTTCAATTTCTACGGTCGCATCAGTCATAGCGGATCCTCGGGTCTAGCAGGCCGTAGAGCACGTCGGCCACAAGGTTAAACATCACGATAAGCACCGCGAACAGGAAGGTGAGGGTTTGCACCAGCGGGATATCAGCGCCTTCGATACCAATGATCAGCAGTTGGCCTAGGCCGTTCACCTTAAAGATCTGCTCGGTAATAATCGCCCCGCCAAAAACCTGCGGAATGCCAAGAGCGATCACTGTCACCACGGGGATCATCGAATTTCGCAGCACATGCACCAGCAGCACGGTTTTTTCTTTCAGGCCTTTGGCGCGCGCCGTGCGCACATAATCTTGTGAAAGATTATCCAGCATAGAGGCGCGCATGAAGCGGCTAATCTGGGCAGCGTTATAAAGAGCCAGTACCATAACCGGCATCACCATTTGGCGCATCTGGAACACAAAGCTCCCCCAATCGGTCACTTTATGCGTGGTGTCATAAATCGAAGGGAGCCAGAAAACACTGTCATTTGGCATCCAGACCGAAAAGATAACGATCAGCAAAACGCCGGTAAAAAATGTAGGCACCGAAAAGCCGATCATGGCAACGAAGGTGCCCGCTTGGTCAAACCAGCTATATTGTTTATAAGCCGAAATCACACCGATGGGCAGGGCAATGAGAATGCCAACCACATAAGACATGCCCACCACCCATAGGGTTTGAGGCATACGCTCGGCAATCAGGTCTACCACGGGGCTGCGTGTTGCCCAGCTTGTTACGCGCAAGCGGTTCTCACAATCCCCAACGCACCAGCCAAACCATTGGTTCAATAGGTTCAGCGGCTCGTTTACAAAGAATTGCTGGCACCAAAGAATGTAGCGCCAATACATAGGGTCATCCAACCCGAGGCTGGCGCGGATATTGGCCCGCACTTCAGGCGGAATGGTCAGCGGCAGGTTGCCTGTAGGGTCATTCGGGGCCAGATCAAGAATCAGGAATATAATAAAACTGATCAGCAAAAGCGTCGGGACGGTGAACACCAGGCGACGAAGAGTGAAATTGAGCATAGATGCCTCGGCTTATCAGTTTATGCGTTGTCGGAAGGGAAAGTGCTGGCTGCCCCGCAGGTGCGGAGCAGCCAATATCAAATTACTCAGCGCGGGACCAATCAGCGATGTTCCACAGCTCAGCGTCCCAAGCATTCAGCTTCACCCCTTCAAGGGTGTTAGCTATGCCTGAAACATTGCCACGGTGAACCAGTGGAATGATGGTATAGCTTTGCATCAGCATGTCGTTCATCGCAATAGCAAGGCGAGCCCGCTCGTTGATGTCGGCAGTGCCGCCCATTTCAGCGACAAGCGCGTCATAGTCTGCATTACAATGGCGCGGCATGTTGCCACCCAACCATGCATTTTCCGGTGAAGGAATCTCTGCACATGACCAGTTACGCATGTAGGCTTCTGGGTCGGTGCCATCAAAGTTGTTGGCATACATTTCCAAGTCAGCAAAAAGCTTCTGGAACGTATCAGGCGAAGATTGGTCGCCACCGAAGAATACACCACCAGAGATGTTCTTCAGCTCGGTTTCGATACCAATTTCAGCCCACCACTGTTTGATCAGGGCTTGGAAGTCCTGACGCACAGCATTGGTTGAAGTTTGGTAAAGGATCGAAAGACGAACGCCGTCTTTGGCGCGCACGCCGTCAGAGCCCATTTCCCAGCCAGCAGCATCGAGAAGCGCGTTTGCACCAGCGATGTCTTGCACTTCACAGCCCGCATTGTTTGGCGAGTTATAAATGGCTGGCGAAGGCAGCACGTTACAGGTTACTTTACCTGCTTTGCCGTAGCCGATTTCAACCAATAGTGGACGGTCAATCGCCATGGAGAGCGCTTGACGCACGGCCATATCAGACATGAACGGGTGAGGATGCGCAACGGTTGAGCGCTCATCACCAAGGTCAGCTGAAGGGTTTGTCATGTTGATCATCAGGCGTTCAACCAATGGACCATAAGAGGTCAATACGGTGCCGATACCTGCGGATTCCATGTCGGCCAGTACTTCCGGGGCCAACTGTAGGTTCCAAGCGTAGTCAAACTCGCCGGTTTCAAGGGCTGAACGACCAGCGGCTGCTGCGTCGCCGCCACCTTTGAAGTTAACCGTAGCGAAGGCCGGCTTGCCAGCTACACGATAGTTAGGGTTGGCAGCCAGAGAAATCGCGTCATTGGCGCGGAATTCTGTCACGGTGAAGGGGCCTGTGCCGATAGGACCAAAGTTTTGGTCCGTACATGTTGGCGCGGCTGTGCCCATGCAATTTGCGAATTGTGCAGCTTGCAAAATTGGTGTGGTGGAGCCAACAAACGGGCCATATGGGAATGGCTTAGGGCCATCAAACGTGATTTTCACGGTGAGGTCGTCAATCGCTTCAACGCTAGTAACGCCGCCGAATTTTGCGAGCTGCTGGCAGCCGCCAGTTTCATCCATGCAATAGTTTGCCGTGAATACAACGTCAGCTGAAGTAAGAGGCGTGCCGTCTGACCAAGTTATGCCCTCAGAAAGGGTCCAAGTGATGGACGTAAGATCCTCAGACACGCCACCATTGGCAACGGTCGGAATCTCGTCAACGAGCGTTGCTACCATAGCACCGTTTTCGTCATAATGCGCCAAAGGCTCAAGCGCCATTGATGCGGCGTTAATGTCTTTTGTACCACCCGAAAGATACGGGTTCATGGTGGAAGCAGCTTGCCAAAAGATAATATTGACATTGCCATCACGGCCTTGTGCTTCGTGAGCTGCGCCAAACGCAGTGGAGGACAGCATGGCAGCCCCCAACGTTCCGGCGACGAGATATTTGAGAGTCATATTGTTTCTCCTCAGTTGGTTGAAATCTGCACGGTTGGCCCGCGCTTCTGGTTATTCAATAAAGTGGCAGGCGGCAAAGTGGCCTTCGCCTATTTCCGTCCACTCGGGTGAATCTTGCTTGCAAATCGGCTGCGCGCGCGGGCAGCGAGTGCTAAAGGTGCAGCCCGGCGGCGGGTTGGCAGGGGAGGGCACATCGCCCTCCAAAATAACGCGGTCAATATTGCCCGCTTGCGCCGGATCAGGGTGCGGCACGGCTGAAAGCAGCGCCTGCGTATAGGGGTGCTTGGGGGTCATATATAGCGTTTCGCTATCCCCCAGCTCTACCAGCCGGCCCAGATACATCACCGCCACGCGGGTGGCGAGGTGGCGCACCATCGAAAGGTCATGGCTGATAAACAGGTAGGTAAGGCCGAATTTTTCTTGCAGGTCTTCCAGCAGGTTTACCACTTGGGCCTGAATGGAAACATCCAGCGCGGCAATTGGCTCGTCACACACAATGAATTTGGGGTTCAGCGCCAAGGCGCGGGCAATGCCAATACGCTGCCTTTGGCCGCCTGAAAATTCGTGCGGGTAACGGTCTGCAAAACGCCGCGCAAGGCCCACGGCGTCCATCAGCTCGCCAACCTTCTCGCGCTTCTCGTCTTTGCTCATATTCTTGTGCTCGTCGAGCGGCTCAGAAATGATAGAGCCCACGGTCATGCGCGGGTTTAGGCTCGCCTGCGGGTCCTGAAAGATCATCTGCATTTGGGGGCGTTTGGCGCGCAGCTCAGCGCCGGAAAGCGTGGCAATATTGGTGCCGTCAATGTCTATCGAGCCCTCGGTAACCTCATAAAGCCGCAAAACGCAGCGGCCAACGGTGGATTTGCCGCAGCCGGATTCACCAACGAGTCCAAGGGTTTCGCCCTCGAACACATCAAAACTAATGCCATCCACGGCCTTCACGGCGCCGACTTGGCGCTTAAGAATGCCACGGTAAATCGGGAAATGCATTTTGAGGTTTTTCACCTGCACCAGCGGCTTTTTTTCGTCATCAAGCATCTATCGGGCCTCCGGCTTTAGCATCCCAAAAACAGGCCACATCATGTGCGGGGGTAACATTGCGGCGCTGCGGGTTTTCAACGCGGCAGCGGTCAAACGCATGCTTGCAACGCGGTGCAAATTCGCAATGCGTAGGCGCGTGGTCAAGGTTGGGCGGTTGGCCATCAATCGAGGGCAGGCGCTCGGCGCGGGCCTCGCCCATACGGGGCAAAGTCTCAAGCAAGGCGCGCGTATAAGGGTGCTGTGGATTGGCGAAAAGCTCTTTAACCTCAGCATGTTCCACGATCTGCCCTGCATACATCACCGCCACGCGGTCAGCGATTTCAGCAATCACGCCAAGGTCATGCGTGATCCAAATAATCGCCATGCCAAGCTTTTGGCGAAGCTCCTTCACCAGCTCCAAAATCTGCGCCTGAATGGTTACATCCAGCGCCGTAGTCGGTTCGTCAGCGATCAGCACTTTTGGGTCACAGGCCAGCGCAATCGCGATCATCACCCGCTGGCGCATACCGCCAGAAAACTGGTGCGGAAAGTCCTTTAGGCGAGCGGGGGCATCGGGAATGCCCACCAGCTCCAGCAGCTCGGCGGCACGGGCGCGAGCTTGCTTTTTGCTCATGCCCATATGCACGCGCAGTGGCTCAATCAGCTGAAAACCAACGGTAAAAACGGGGTTGAGCGAGGTCATCGGGTCTTGAAAAATAAAGCCGATTTCACCACCGCGAATTTGGCGAAGCTCCTTGTCTGACACTTCACGAATATCGCGACCATCAAACTCAATAGTGCCGCTGCGAATTTCGGCAGGCGGCATAGGCAGCAGCTTAAGCAGAGACATCATGGTCACGGATTTACCCGAGCCACTCTCGCCGACAATGCCCAAAAGCTCGCCTGGTTTTAGGTAAAAACTCACGTCATTCACCGCGTGGACTTCGCCGTCCCGCGTGTTGAACACAGTTTTCAGATTGGCCACGTCAAGCACGGTGGCGCTTTGGTCTCGCATTCATACCCCTCCAAGGGAATCGCCACTTTGGGCGTTTGGCTTGGTGCCATTTGCCCGAAAGGTAACCATATGTTCACACAAACAACAACACCCTATTTATCCGGTCTTGACCATTGGGTCAGGATTTTTCAGGATGCGGTATTCCAAACCATAGGATTCCCATGCCCGACCATTACACCCCCCGAGAAATGCTGGAAAAGCTGGTGAGCTTTCCGACTGTTTCTGACGTCAGCAACTTAGAGCTGATCGATTTTGTTGAGGATTACTTGGCGGGGCACGGCGTGAAAAGCCACCGTGTGTATGATGATACCGGTTTAAAGGCGAATCTGTATGCCGTTGTTGGGCCTAATGTGGAAGGCGGCGTAGTGCTTTCGGGCCACACAGATGTGGTGCCGGTAAAGGGGCAGGCGTGGGATACGGAGCCTTTTAAGGTGACCGAAAAAGACGGCAAGCTTTATGGCCGTGGCACCTGCGATATGAAGGGCTTTAATGCGCTTGGGCTGGCGCTGGTGCCTGACATGCTGGCGGCTGATATGAAGCGGCCCGTGCAGATTGCGCTGAGCTATGACGAAGAAGTCGGCTGCCTTGGCGCGCCGTTTATGATTGCCGAAATGGCGGAGAAACTGCCCCGCGCGTCGGCGGTGATTGTGGGGGAGCCATCCCTGATGCAGGTCGTTAGTGGCCACAAGGGCGCGATCGGGTTTATGACGCATATCAAAGGTTTTGAGATTCACTCCTCGCTAATGCACCAAGGCGTTTCGGCTGTGATGACGGCAGCACGTTTGGTCGAATGGCTGCGGCTACGGTTTGAGGAAAACATGGCCGGCACGCCCAACGATATTGACGCCCTGTTTGAGCCGCCTTTCACCACGCTGCATGTGGGGGTTATCAGCGGTGGCTCGGCTACTAATATTACCGCGCTTGATGCCAGCTTTAGCTGCGATATCCGCTGCCCCGCCTCGCAAGACCCTATGGAGTGGTTTCAGCGCTATAAAGCGTTTGTGGATGAGGTCGAGGCCGAGATTAAGGCCATCCGCCCCGAGGCCAGCATTACCGTAATCGCGCGGGATGTGAACCCAGCGTTGAAGCCTGAAACCGAGGGCGCAGCCGAAACGCTGGCGCGGCGGATTACGGGTGATAACGGCAGCCACGTTGTGAGCTATGGCACCGAAGCGGGCCAGTTCCAGCGCGAGGGCTACTCGGTGGTGGTCTGCGGGCCCGGCAGCATAGACCAAGCGCACCAGCCCAACGAATTTATCAGTATTGAACAATATGAAGCCGGCGAAGCCTTTTTGCGCCGCCTGATCGAAACCCTGAAGGAGTAAACCCATGGCCATCCTTAACCGATTTGCAGAAATGCTACCCGAAATCACCGCTTGGCGGCGGGACATTCACGAGCACCCCGAGTTGCTTTTTGATTGCGAACGCACGGCGGGTGTGGTCGAGGCCAAGCTGAAGGAATTCGGCGTGGACCAGATAAAAACCGGCCTTGGGCGCACGGGGCTTGTGGGGGTTATCAAAGGAAAATCAACCGCTTCGGGCAAAGTGATTGGCCTGCGGGCTGATATGGACGCGCTGCCAATTTTTGAAACCTCGGGCGTGGAGCACAGCTCTAAAACCGAAGGCAAAATGCACGCTTGTGGGCATGATGGCCACACCGCCATGCTGCTGGGCGCGGCTAAATACCTCGCGGAAACGCGGAATTTTGATGGCACCGTGGTGGTTATTTTCCAGCCCGCCGAAGAAGGCGGCGGCGGCGGTAAAGAGATGGTCGATGACGGCATGATGGACATTTTCGGCATTCAGGAGGTTTATGGCATGCACAATATGCCCACGCTTCCCGTAGGCCATTTTGCCATTCGCCCGGGGCCAATGATGGCGGCGACTGACCAATATGACATCCATGTCGAAGGTATTGGTGGCCACGCGGCGATGCCGAACAAAGCCATTGATACCACGCTGGTGGCGAGCCAGATCGTGGTGGCACTGCAATCTATTGTGAGCCGCAATATTGACCCGCTGGATAATGTTGTCATTACCGTTACGAGCTTTGAAACCGAGAGCAAAGCCTATAATGTGATCCCGCAGCGGGTGCATATTAAAGGCACCTGCCGGACCCTGAGCGTGGAGGCGCGGGACCAGTCGGAAGAGGCGATTAAGCGCGTGGCCGAGCACACGGCCGTGGCTTATGGTGCAACGGCCAAGGTCGGGTATGAGCGCGGCTATCCAGTCACCGTTAACCATGTTGAGCAAACCGCTTTTGCGGCGGATGTGGCGCGGGAAGTCGCGGGCGCGGATGCGGTGCAGGATGACGCGGACCCGTTGATGGGCGGCGAAGATTTTTCCTATATGCTCGAGTCTCGCCCCGGCGCCTTTATTTTTGCTGGCAATGGAGACACCGCCATGGTGCACCACCCCGATTATGACTTTAACGACGAGTTAATCCCCGCAGGCTGCTCTTATTGGGTGAAGCTGGTAGAAACACGCATGCCCGCTGCTTAAGGCCTTCTTCAGACATACTTTGTATAAAAAAGGCGCGCCCGCAATGGTGCGCCTTTTTTGTGGCCCAGTGAAGTGGGTAAACTTTTTGGAGTAAAGAGTATGAACATGAAGCAATACGTTAAAAACACAGTGTTTTCGGCCATTTTGGCGCTGGGCGTCACACCAGCCGTTGCGCAAGAGGCATCCTTGATCACGCTTAAATCTTTGGATGGTAAGGTTACTATCATCGGTGAATTGCAAGGGTTTGAGGCGGGGCATTACAATATTATTGTTGCAGGTCTGGGCCTGATGAGCATCGCAGAAAATCTGGTGACTTGCCAATCCGAGGGCAGCGATTGCACGGGGCTAATTAGTAATTCCTGACCCTGAATAAACATTTGACAAAACTGAACGGTCGTTCAAATATGCGCGGGTAACCCTTTTGGAAAGGCCCCGATATGAGCAGCTCGATTAATGCGGTTTTGGAAGCGGCGCGCGCCCATTGCGCGACAGATATTTCACCCAATGTAGACGCGTGGAACAAGGCGGCTGTGTGGCCGCGCAGTGCCTCTGATAAAGCGGGCGCGGCGGGGCTTACGGGGCTTTATGCGCCGACGGAATGGGGCGGGCAGGGGCTTTCGCTCGGCGATGGCATTCAGGTGTATGAAGAGCTGGGCAAGGGCGATGGGGCCTATGCTTTTGCGCTTTCCATGCACAATATTTGCACCTTTGCCACCTGTGGCTATGGCACTGATTCCTTCAAGGAGAAGTGGGCGCGGGAGCTGACATCGGGCCGCAAGCTGGCGAATTTTGCGTTGACAGAGCCGCAATCTGGTTCGGACGCCTCCAATATGTACACAAAGGCCGTTGTGAAAGATGGTAAGTGGACGATTAATGGCGCGAAAGCGTGGGTTTCGCTGGCGGGTGAGGCCGATGTTTATCTGACGGTCGTAAAAACCTCGGACGCGCCGGGGCATAAAGATATGGCGATGATCGCCATTCCGAAAGACACGCCGGGCCTGAGCTTTGGCCCGCTTTACAACACGCCTTCTTATAATTTCCTGCCGCTGGCCGAGATGTATATGGATAACGTGGTGGTGCCGGAAGAAAACATAATTTTGCCCATCGGGCAGGGCTTGCAAGGGGCGCTTATGGCGATTGATATCGCGCGCACCTCGATTGCTGCGGGCTGCTGTGGCTTGATTGAAAGCGCGCTGGATACGGCGCTGAGCTATGCGAAAAACCGGAAAATGTTTAAGGGCGTGAACCTTGATCTCGATGGCATCCAGTGGATGCTGGGGGACGTGGCGACAGACCTTGAAGCTTCGCGTTTGCTTTACAAAGCGGCGGCCAATTCATTAGGCACGCCGGAGGGGCCGCTGATGGCCGCACACGCGAAAAAGTTTGTGCCGGATGCTGCTGTGCGGGCCGCGAATACCTGCACGCAAGTGATGGGCGGCTCTGGGCTGTTGGCGCAATACGGGATGGACCGTTTGAGTCGCCTTTCCCAGATGCTGCGGATTGTAGATGGCACAACAGAAATCAGCCGTGTCGTGATCGGGCGGGCTTTGCAAAAACGCGCCGAGGGGCTGCCGGACCTGCCCGTGCCCAAGGGGTATGGCGAATGATTACGCCGGAATATGTGCTGATGATGGCACGCTACAATCAGTGGCAAAACCGCAGTCTTTACGGTGCGGCAGACGCACTGGATGATACTGCGCGGCGCAAGGATCGCGGGGCATTCTTTGGCTCAATTCACAACACGCTTTCTCACATTTTATGGGGTGATACCCTATGGATGAGCCGCTTCGATGGTTGGACACCCCCCGATGCGCCGATTGGCGATAGTGGCGGGTCTATCACCGATTGGGATGAACTGAAAAGCGCGCGCGCGGAAGCTGATACGCGGTTTATTGACTGGGGAACGCGGGTGCAACCCGAAGCCCTGCAAGGCGATCTGGCTTGGTATTCCGGCGCGCTAAAACGCGATATGGTGAAACCGCGCGCGGTTTGCGTGATGCAGATATTCAACCACCAAACCCACCATCGCGGGCAGGTGCACGCTATGCTTACAGCCGCAGGGGCCAAGCCCCATGATACAGATTTGCCTTTTATCCCAGAGGATTAGGCGCAGAGAAAGGACAACCCATGTTTAACGCATTGATTATTCGCAAAAACGACGAGGGCAAAACGTCAGCCCAAGTTGAGCAAATTTCGGTAGATGACCTGCCCGAAGGCGAAGTTTTGGTGGCGGTGGATTACTCCACCGTGAACTATAAAGACGGCCTTTGCGTTGGCCCCGGCGGCGGCTTGGTGCGCAATTACCCGCATGTGCCTGGCATTGATTTTGCGGGCGTTGTCGAGGAGAGCACCGACTCTCGCTATAAGGCCGGTGACAAAGTTGTGCTAACCGGCTGGCGTGTGGGTGAGGCCCATTGGGGCGGCTATGCGCAAAAAGCGCGGGTGAAAGCTGATTGGCTGGTGCCACTGCCTGCGGGGCTGGATACACGCCAAGCTATGGCCGTCGGCACGGCGGGCTTTACCGCCATGCTGGCCGTTATGGCGCTGGAAGACCACGGGCTGAAGCCGGGCAATGGTCCGGTTTTGGTAACCGGGGCTGCGGGGGGCGTTGGCTCTGTGGCTACGGCAATATTGGCCGCGCGGGGCTATGAAGTGGCAGCGGTTACTGGCCGACCTGAGGCCGCGGATTATCTGAAAAGCCTCGGGGCCAGCCAGATCGTGGCGCGTGAAGAAATTAACGAGGTCACCAAGCGCCCGCTGGAGGCCGAGACTTGGGCGGGCTGCATTGATGCCGTGGGCGGTGATATGCTGGCGCGCGTGCTGGGGCAAATGAAATATGGTGGCAGCGTGGCGGCGGTGGGCCTTGCGGGAGGCATGGGCCTTCCGGCGACAGTAATTCCGTTTTTGCTGCGCGGCGTAAACCTGCTCGGCATTGATAGCGTGATGCAACCCTACGAAAACCGCCTGCGGGCGTGGGAGCGGATAGCGGCAGACCTGCCGATGGACAAGTTGGAAGCGATGGTCCAACCCGCGACAATGGCTGACCTGCCAGAGCTTGGGCGCGCAATCCTGAAGGGGCAAGTGAAGGGCCGTGTGGTCGTGGATGTAAACGTATAAACCGCCGCATAATCCAAAATTACGAAAGGTTTACGCGCGCTCTGGCCATTCAGGCCAGATGCGCGTATGCCTGATCGAATGCGACATTTTGTGACCCTCACCGAAGCCCAAAACCTGCCCCGCTGGCGACGGCCTGTGGCGCTGCTGGTGCTCATGGCGGCGGCGCTGCCGTTTGCCCATTCTACCTGGATGGCCTTACTCAATAACTTTGTGATTGAGGAGGCGGGGTTTAACGGCTCAGATATCGGCTGGCTGCAATCAGTGCGTGAAATTCCGGGCTTGGCCGCCATTGGCGTGCTTGGTTTGCTGGTGTTTATCCGCGAGCAGCGGCTAGGGCTATTGATGATCATGCTCTCGGGGCTGGCCACGGCGGTGGTGGCGTGGTTTCCGAGCTTTGAAGGGCTATTGCTGACGACCATGCTGTCCTCGCTGGGGTTTCATTATTATGAAACCGTCAACCAGTCGCTCCAGCTGCAATGGATTGATAAAGCCAACGCCCCCCGCATTCTGGGCTGGATCATTGCGGCGGGGTCGGCGGCCTCGTTAGTGGTTTATGTGCTGCTGGTGATCTTTTGGCAAACCATGGAGCTGAGCTTTAACTTTGTTTATATGACGGGCGGTATGACGGCGGTGTTTATTGCGGCGATTGGCTATGTGGCCTATCCGCAATTCATATCCCACACCAAGCAACACACGCGGCTGATTCTACGCAAGCGCTACTGGCTTTATTATGCGCTGCAATTCATGTCAGGCGCGCGGCGGCAGATCTTCATCGTGTTTGCGGCCTTTATGATGGTGGAGCGCTTTGGCTTCGCCGTGCATGAGGTGACAGCGCTTTTCTTGATCAATTTTACCGCCAACATGGTGTTTGCCCCGCTGATGGGCGGCTTTGTGCAGCGCTTTGGCGAGCGCCGCGCGCTGCTGGTTGAGTATGCCGGGCTGATGCTGGTTTTCCTCGCTTATGGCGGGATTTATCTGTTTGGCTGGGGGGCTGTGCTGGCCGCCGCGCTTTACATCATTGATCACCTGTTCTTCGCGCTGGCCTTTGCGCTGAAAACCTATTTTCAGAAAATCGCAGATCCGGCAGATATCGCTCCCACGGCGGCGGTGGCGTTTTCGATCAACCATATTGCGGCGGTGGTTCTGCCCGCGCTGCTTGGCTACATGTGGCTATGGTCGCCTATGGCAGTGTTTATCACGGCGGTTTGCATGGCGGCGGTTTCCCTCGGGCTATCCCTCATGATCCCGCGCCACCCTGAAAAAGGCCGCGAAACGATTTTTGCGATGAGGGCCGCATGAGCGCCCCCCAAGGCCGGTTTCTAACCGGCTCTACCATGTCGCATGTCATAAAAATGACCCTCAGCTCGACCATCGGGCTGACGTTCATGTTTTTAATCGACGCCGCCACGCTGTTCTGGATCTCCCGCATGGGCGTGGAGCAAAACATGGCCGCGCTGGGCTTCGCGTGGACGATCCAGTTTTTCACCCTGTCAGTTGGCATTGGCCTGATGATCGCCACCGTAGCACTGGTGAGCCGCGCCATTGGGCGGGGAGACCGCGCACAGGCCCGCCGCCATGCCAGCTCGGCAATGGTTATAACCGTGGTGGTGCAAACCTTTATGGCGGCGCTGGTGTTGTACCTCCGCGAGGACATTTTGGCGCTGGCGGGGGCCAAGGGGGAAACCCTCGCCATCGCCAGCCGCTTCCTGCTGTTCTCGGTGCCCAGCCTGCCGTTTATGGCGCTGGGCATCGTCGGCTCGGGCATTTTGCGGGCCGAGGGTGATGCCAAGCGCGCCATGCTGATCACGATTTTTGCGGGGCTTATCGCCATGGCGCTGGACCCGCTGTTTATTTTCGGCTTTGGCCTCGGGGTAGATGGCGCGGCCTTCGTGATGGACATTGCCCGCATTTTCACAACGTTTTTGGCGCTGTGGTATGTGATAAAGGTGCATGACCTCGCGGCAAAACCGAGCGTGGCCAATGTGCGTAAGGTGGCGCCTGCTTTTGCAGTGATCGCTGCGCCCGCCGTGGCCACCCAGCTTTCAACACCCTTTGGCAACTACATTGCCACCGGATTTATCGCGCAATTCGGCGATGGCGCGGTGGCGGGCTGGGCTGTGGTCGGCCGGCTTACGGTGTTGGCCTTTGGCGGGGTATTTGCGCTTTCTGGCGCGGTGGGCGGTATTTTTGGCCAAAATTACGGCGCTGGCAATATGGACCGCGTGCGCAGTACCTACCGCGATGCGCTGCTTTACAATATCGCCTATATCGGCTTTGCATGGCTGGTGCTTTGGCTGTTGCGCGATGTGGCGATCAGCACTTTCCAGCTCGGGCCTGAAGGGGCCGAGGTGGTGCGGGCCTTCACAAACCTCGCCGCTGGCGGCTTTGTGTTTACCGGTGTATTGTTTGTGAGCAACGCCGCGTTTAATAACCTTGGCAGGCCGTTATGGTCTACCGGATTTAACTGGCTGCGAGATGGCGTTATGATGTTCCCCTTGTGCTGGCTTATGGCTGGATGGCTGGGAGCAGAGGGCGTGGTCTATGGCCAAGCCCTTGCGGGCGTAATTGTGGGGGCGCTTGCCGCGCTTGCTGC
>WTAL01000070.1 GCA_013139635.1 Paracoccaceae bacterium | reverse complement strand
TTCCCGCTTCTCATGCTCGTAATTTTTATATGACTTGTCAGCGATACCCAATATTGCCGCAATTTTTCTCTGCGGGTATCCAAGCTTAGTACGAACACTAAGCATTCTTTGGCCAACTCCAATTAATACGCTTGACATGCGGACGTACGTTCCCCATTGTTCACTTACGTCACCATTAGTGGCGCATTCTTGTGCAACATACCATAATTCAACAAAAAGGAAAGAACTATGGACGATTACTCCCTTTTGACCCCGCGAGAGTTGGCTGCCGAAACAGGCTGGCCTGAGAAAAGGATCAGAAATCTAATTGCCACAAAAAGCATTCGCTTTCTAAAAAATGGGGCCAATTTCTTGCTCCCCAAAAATGCAGTCCAAGATTACATTGAAAGAAATATGTTTGAACCATGCCAAAACAATCACAAGGACCAAGACTCGCCAAACGCAAAAACCGCCCAAATTGGTTCATCCGGTACATTGACGAGAAGTCAGGACAACAAAAAGACATCTCAACAGGCTTTAAAAACCGCGAAGATGCTGAGGAAAAGCTCGAAGGCTTCCTAAGAGAGCGGCGAACAAAACGTATTGGCCTCGCTGTGATGCATAACCAATTCTCCGTTGCCCAAGCTTTAGACGACTACGCCCACTTTAAAATGGGATCTAAGTCAGCAGAGCGCCTTAGTTACTCGATTGAACATCTTCTGGGGTTTTGGCACGATGAAACCATTGATCATGTCAATATCGAGACGGTCGAGCTTTATCGCCAGAAGGGGATCAGCTCAAGCAGAGCACAGTCAACTATTCGGCGGGAACTGATTGATCTACGATCTGCAATAAATCATGCAGCGAACATGAACCGTGTTGTGCCGATCAAGTTCCCCAAACTCCCAAAAGATGCAGAACCACGAACACGATGGCTCAATGAGGGTGAATTTGCCAAACTGCTTCGGGCTGCGGGTGGAAATTACCGAGCCAAATTTACTCTGCGCATATTCCTGATCATCGCGTTTTATACTGGCGCACGAAAATCGGCCATCATGGAACTTGAATGGGATCAAATCGACTTCGCTAGCAATACGATGAATTTCAATAAGCATGGCGTAGAGCAGTCAAACAAGCAACGCGCGTTTATTCCCATGCCACCGGAGGTAAGGCGGTTTTTATTGCGCCGACATGAGCGGTATGGTCATCTCACTCAGTTCGTTTTTCATCAAAAGAAAAAGCCAAATATTCGTGTAAAGCACATCGACAAGGGATTTCGGGCGGCGGTGAAACTCGCAGGATTTACGGATGTTACCCCTCATACGCTCCGCCACACCCGGATTAGCTTGCTGCTGCAAAGCGGAGAGAGGCAGATCAACGTCTCGAATTATGTGAAGGTTTCGCAGCCTACCATCGACAAGGTCTATGGCCATCATTCCAACACCGATCTGCAAGATATGGCTAGGCGACTTGGGCGTACGCAGAAGGTTCACACAACGAAATGACATATACAGCAAAACAAGGGAAAGGTTGGGAAATGAAGGTTCGGCAAGAAATGCGAAATACAACAAAATCAAAGACTAAGGGAAACTCGATTTACTCCGAAGGCAGGGGTCACTGGTTCGAATCCAGTCGGGTGCACCAATAAAAACAATGACTTACAGTATTCTATGGATTTGGCGGATCATATTCCGCAATGCTTCTGCAACGATTGGTTGTGAGTTTGTTCAATATTTGTTCGGATTCCCCGTGAAGCAGTAGAAAAAATAACTCATTTTTTTGCACGTGCCTTTATCCTATCTCATAAACCGACAAGACGCTGTCAATCGACATAATTAATTGAAAAGTTGAGCGCACATTGAACCTTTCTCTTGACGCAAACGAGATCAATGTGGAACCACTCGTGTATGTTCAAATTACAGGATAGAGCAGCCAGTGATTATCAACGGTATTGAATTCGACATGGAATGGCGAAAGGGAACAAGCCCACGTGAAACCCTTCCGCGAGTTTACGGGATATACTGTGAAGTTGTCTGGCCGGTTCGCGGAATTCGAATTGGGATTTCGAAAAATATCTGGGGACGGCATGGGGGGCATGTTAGTTGGATGCGCAGCATGAAGAAAGGGACGGGCTCACGCGCCAATCGCTCTGGTCCACTGGCTGATCATGCAAAAGATTGGGGGGATTTAGGGGTAGAGACATTCACGCTTTCGACCGACCCTCGTTTGCAAGAAGACGAACTTAGATATGCCTGTGAAACCCAATTGCACCAGTGGGCTGAGGAGCAGACGGAATGGAAAAACTTTAACGGTGAGAAATGGATTCCTCGAAACTATGGTGCCCCCGTCCTCGATGAAATTGCTGCGGCGGAGGAGTGGGGCATAACATTGAACTGGACGCTACTATGATTTTTCGACCTTTATCCCAAGTAGATTTGTAAACCGATTAGCACTCATATCCGCAATTGCTGGCAAGGCCCGCTGTTTTGGGCCCCAGAAATGTCGGCATTTCTTACATCAACGGTGTATATGTCGGTAACAAACACCCTGCGCTATACACGAAAACTACCGAGCCTTCCGCTCCATCGCCTCAACAGCACGTGATTGGAAATCAGGGTGATATGCTCGATAAACCTTTTCAATGGTGTGGCGCGAAGTGGCAAAATAATCCACAGCATCGTCTAGGCTCATCCCAGTGACAAATGCCCACGTTATTGCCGTATGTTTCAAAACATGTGGCGTTACACCCTCTAGTCCAGCACGCTCCGCTGCCCCAGCGATCCCCTTCTTGATCTCCCTGATGCGCTGACCCTTGTAGTGGACGACATTGGGGTTATCCACGCTGGATGGAGAGTCGTGCTCTCAAGGCCCCGTGACCCTTTGTTGCTGCGGCTAGTCTTTTCGGCCTCAATGCGCTGTTCAACTTCCAACTCATCGATGAAACGCTTTTTAGCCCCCTTTGGGGCCTTGGCCGTCAACTCCTCAAATATCGTCACCTGCGGGATTGTCTCACCGTGCGGGACATCGAAGATATGGTTCCCCATGGTTCCGTCGACTTAGATAGCGACATGGAGGTCCTGCTTGCTTGTGTCGCAAAGGGCAGTATGTCTGTTGCAGAAGCGCGCTTCGAACTCAAATCTGTATTTGGCCAACTACTTCGAACCACATCTATCATTATGGCTCACGCCCCAGAGGGTATCGGAAAAACAACAGCGATGATGGAGTTGATATCCAAGCGGGTATTCGAATTGATAAGAGAAGAACTGTTTGTTCTTGAAGAAGATTCCCATCCATCTATTCGTGAAAAATATTGAAACGCCCCAGCATGATGGCATTCAGTAATTACGATATGGCCATCGAAAAATGTAACGAATTTAACAATAATTGTAATATTGAGAATTGTATTGGCGTGCTCGTGATGTCTTTTTCAAAGGTTTATGAATTGGCCCTATCAGAAGAAAACACTGTCAGCGGTAAAAGTGAAAAACAAATCACCAGAACAAACGCTGCACAAGATCGATTTCAATCAAAACTGACTGCGATACAAAATCGTCAACCTAACGTTTGGCGGCGAATACAACAAATATCCGCACCGTCTTCACCTGTAGATGTGCATCGATTAAACAGCGTGAAGGCTGGCGAAAACGAACGCACACTCAAGTCAATCCGGGGATATATAAATCAACCTGATATTCACGCCGTGTGTAATTCTATTTCAAATTCAGCAAATGTAACGAATTACACCAAAGCGTTGGGGTCGAATAAGTTCGTCGGAGAAAATCTTCTTCAGATTATCAACTATACCACCCCTGACGAATATGCTTCCAGCCAGATCATTAACAAAATCTACAGCATGGAATGTGCTACCCAGCTTCATCAGGTTGACTTGATCAATCAGGTCATTGGCCGGAATTTGGGGTTTAGAGAAGCCCATGGGGGATTGGAGCATCATTTAATCGTGTCATATGGCTTGTGGGACGAGTTATGGCCAACCCTGATGGAATACTCCAGATATGGATTTACTGCTGTTGCCGACGCCAAGAAGCGTCGTGATACATCCCACAATCGAAACAAATCAACAATGAACCGCCTTATCAAAACACGTGATGAAGAAGATGCCTATAGTGAAGAAATTCGTGTTTCAAGATATACTAGAATCGACCAAGTTCTGGATGTTATGGTCGAGGCTGGGGGATACTATGACGATGCTGAGGAGTGGAATGCCTCCCAAAATACATTTGTATCTTAAAGGCCGAATACCACTCGGGCTGCGCCTCGGGCATTCGTATTACTGGCTAAAGCCAGTATGTTGATCACCGCTTACGCCCGTGGTGTTCGACCGCCGACCCTTCGGGTCGACAGCAAGCTGATTTTTGGGGCTAGTTTGGCCAGTTTTTTGAGGTTTTGGGCGGTTGCAGCGAAGATGAATTCGTCGTGAGCGCCGCATGGCCCACGTAATCGGAGCCGGTCTAAGCCGTGAATACGTTTGAGGTGGGCAAAT
>WTAL01000087.1 GCA_013139635.1 Paracoccaceae bacterium | reverse complement strand
GCCCGCCAGCGGGCTTGCTCTTGCATATTTCCGGCTAATGTTTGCTCTAAAAACAAGTGGTTAGAGGTAATGACCAGCGGGCGTAGCAAGAGGATGAACAGGCCCGCAAGCAGCAGCTCAACCCCGTGTTCAGCCCACAAATTTGCCGCCCCGGCGCTGTTCATCATGTCGATGATCCGGCCAGAATAAAAGATTAGCCCGCTTTCCATCAGGGCCGTCAGCACACCGAGAAACGCCATCAGTGGTAGCCACTTTTTAAACGGCACAAGCTGGGCTTTGATATAGGGCCAAAGGGTGGCTGAAGGGGTTTTCTCGTCATAATCCGCAAATGGGTTGACCAGGTTTTCGAACTTCTTAAACATGCTCAGCGCCTTTTACAGAGATCAACTTTAGCTCCAGCCGAAAGCCCGGCCAGATGGGCAAACGCCAGCGGCGCTTGGGGATAATTTCATGAATCCGCTCGCCCATATCACGGGTAAACCAATCGGGGTGCGAGTCATTACTTATACGGTGGCGCGGGTCGCCAACAAAATGTGGGGGTAACATTGGAACGCCCTCCTTGGGGCAAATCGGAATACTGGAAAATGAAGGTGCGGGGCAATGAGCCACGCAAAAAGCAAAGGCTCGTCAGATCGCTGAGAGGGGCTTTGCTTGAATCATTTTCGTATTCCTGTCCAATGAATGTTCCGGCGCTTATACGGGGCCAAAATGTCGCAGTCAACCCCCGATTGCCCAAAAACTTTTATATGGCGGTGGCGGGCCAGAAAAGCTAGGAAGGCTGCATGGAAAAAATTGACGATATGACCCCGCAAAAAGCCCGCGCCTCGGCGTGGTTTCGTGAGCTACGCAACCAGATTTGCAGCGCCTTTGAGGCGATTGAAGACGCGCAGGATAAAGGCCCGTTTGCCCACCTGCCCGCTGGCCGCTTTGAGGTAAAACCCACCAAGCGAGATAACGGCGACGGCACCGATGCCGGTGGCGGCGAGATGTCTGTTATGCGGCAGGGCCGCGTTTTTGAAAAGGTGGGCGTGAACATTTCCACCGTTTACGGCACCCTTGGCGAGGCCGCCCAGCGCTCGATGACGGCGCGCAAAGGCATGAGCCGCATTGCCGAAAACCCACAATTCTGGGCCGCTGGCATTTCATTGGTGGCGCATATGCGCTCCCCAAAAACCCCTGCCGTGCACATGAACACGCGGATGTTTTGGACGCCATTTGGCTGGTGGTTTGGCGGCGGGGCTGACCTGAACCCAATGGTGGAAAACGTTGAGGACACCGCGTTTTTCCACGCCCGCCTGCGCGAGGCCTGCGACGCCCACAGCCCGGAATATTATCCGCGCTTTAAAGAATGGGCCGACGAGTATTTCATGATCAAGCATTGGAACGAGCCCCGCGGCGTAGGCGGCATTTTTTATGACGACCTCAACACCGAAGATTGGGACGCCGATTTCGCCTTCACCCAAGACGTAGGCCGCGCCTTCCTCAAGGCTTTTACGCCGCTAACCGAAAAACACATGTTTACCCCGTGGACGGAGGAAGACCGTGAGGTGCAACTCATCAAGCGGGGCCGCTACGCCGAGTTTAACCTCGTTTATGACCGTGGCACCCAGTTTGGCCTACAAACGGGGCATAACCCCGAGGCGGTGCTGATGTCTCTCCCGCCAGAGTGCAAGTGGCCTTGAGCCAAATCGCTATCATCGGTTGGGGGTCGCTAATTTGGGACCTAGAAATCCTGACCCCGCATGTAGCTGGGGACTGGCATATGGAGGCGGGGCCGCAGCTGCCGATGGAGTTTAGCCGTGTGTCGCCCAAGCGGAAATTGGGCTTGGCAGTTTGCCTTGACCCGCATGCGGGTGTGCCATGCCAAACCCATATCATCCGCTCGAAGCGCGTTGATATTCAGGAAGCCATTCAGGATTTGCAGGCGCGAGAGCGTGCGCCCGATGGCCGGATCGGCGCGTATCACACCGATTTTCAGCACGGGCGGATGCCGGAGGTAGTGGCGCGGGTGCAAGCATGGTGCGAGGCCAAGGGCTGGAGCGGGGCGGTGTGGACCGACCTGGAGCCGAACTTTGAAGCCCATACCACGCGCGGGTTTACTGTGGATGAGGGCATCCGGTATTTGAAAACGTTGTGTGGGGAAAGCCTTGAAGAGGCATATAACTATATCCAAAACGCCCCCACCCAAACGGCCACGCCCCTCAGGGCAGCGCTGGCGCAGGATGCATGGTGGCAAGGGCTTGGCATGAGGCAGCAAAGCTGACATAATTGCCTAAACCTCAGAGGACAATTTATGCTGCCTGTGCTTCAAGCCACGATTCCTGTTTTTGCCATTATTGTGCTTGGCTTTGGCCTGCGCAAATCGGGCTTTATAGCGGCGGAAAAGTGGAGCGCGGTGGAAGACCTGTGTTTTTATGTGCTATTTCCGGCGATCTTGGCAAAAACCATGATCGAGGCGGATTTAAGCAATATTGAGGCTGGGGCGTTTACGCTGACGATCGTCGTGAGCCTCGCTATAATTGGCGGCACAGTCCTGGCGCTTTGGCCGCTCTTGCGCGGAGTTTTAGGTACCAAACCCGCACAGTTTTCCACGATTTATCAAACCATTACCCGCTGGCACGGGTTTATTGCGCTGACGATTGTGCTTAATCTTTATGGCCCCGACGGCGCGGCGCTGATAGCGATTATGTTTGCGATTATGGTGCCTATATTACAGGTCAGCAATATCGCGGTGCTGGCGGCATTTTCTGATAAAAAGGCCGACCTAGGGAAAGTGGCGCTGACGGTTCTGAAGAACCCGCTAATCTGGGGCATCGGGCTTGGGCTTTTGGTGAATGCTATCGGTGTGCAACCTTGGCCCGCCGTAATGGATACGCTTGATCTGTTGGGTCGCTCGGCGCTGGGCATGTCTTTGCTGGCGCTCGGGGCGGGGCTAAGCCTGCAAGCCGCACTGCGCCCCTCAAAGGAAATGCTAATCGGTATTATCGGAAAGCTGCTTTTCACGCCTTTGGTGATGATGACCGCCGCCTATGCCTTTGGCGTTACAGGGCTGGAGCGAGACGTGATGTTGATTGCCGCCGCCGTGCCCACGGCGATGAACGGCTTTGTGCTGGCCCGCAAAATGGGCGGAGACGCCGAGCTTTATGCCACCATTTCAACGGTGCAAACCGTGGTTTCGTTTGCCACGATCCCACTGCTTTTATGGCTGGTTTAGGGTTATGTCCCCCGCCGTTTAAGGCGGGGGGACAGTTTAGGCGTGAATAGCACCATCACCGCAGGCCAGCGCCGCTTCACGCACGGCCTCTGAGAAGGTCGGATGGGCGTGACAAGTGCGGGCAAGATCTTCAGCGCTCGCACCAAATTCCATCGCCACACAAATCTCGTGAATAAGCTCACCGGCCATTGGCCCCATCAGGTGGCAACCCAAAATCCGGTCGGTGTCTTTGTCAGCCAGAATTTTCACAAAACCCTCGCTGCCAAACACGGCCTTGGCGCGCCCATTACCCATAAAGCTGAACTTGCCAACTTTGTAGGCGCGGCCCTCGTCCTTAAGCTGGGCCTCGGTTTTACCCACCGATGCCACTTCCGGCGTGGTGTAAATCACCCCCGGAATTACGTCATAATTCACGTGCCCAGCCTGCCCAGCAATGCTTTCCGCCACCGCCATGCCTTCATCCTCGGCCTTATGCGCCAGCATTGGGCCGTCAATTACATCGCCCAGCGCATAAATGTCCTCAACATTGGTGCGCCAATGGCCATCTGTCACCACCTGCCCACGCGGGCTGGTCGCAATGCCCATCTCCTCAAGCCCGAGGCCCTCGGTAAACGGCCTCCGCCCCGTGGCCAGCAGCACGATATCGGCCTCAAGGCTGGCATCGCTATCATCTTTGCGCAGCTTATAGTTCACCGTCGCCACACCATCTTTGGCCTCGACACTTTGCACAGCAGCTTTCAGAACAAACTTGATCCCCTGCTTTTTCAGGCTCCGCAACAAGGTTTTCTGAATTTCAGCATCCATCCCAGGCGTGACATGATCAAGGAATTCCACAACCGTGACCTCCGCCCCAAGGCGGCTATAAACCGAGCCTATCTCTAAGCCGATAACCCCAGCCCCAATCACCACCATCCGCTTTGGCACCTCGGTAAGCGCCAGCGCACCCGTAGAGCTAACCACGGTTTTCTCGTCAATCTCAACACCCTTAAGCGGCGCCACTTCCGAGCCTGTCGCAATCACAATGCTCTTGGCTTTGTGAACCTCACCATCCACGCTCACCTCACCCTTGCCGCTGATCTTCCCCCAGCCGCGCAGATAATCGACCTTGTTTTTCTTAAACAAAAACTCGATTCCGTTCACATTGGCATCAATAACCGACTGCTTATAATCAATCATCTTGCCCATATCGACGGTCACATTGCCGCCCATCAGCCCCATTTTCTCAAAATTGGTATGGGCCTCGTGGTAGCTATGCGAGGCATGCAGCAAAGCTTTTGACGGGATACACCCAACATTCAAGCACGTCCCCCCCAGCGCCCCGCGCCCCTCAACACAAGCCGTTTTAAGCCCAAGCTGCGCACAGCGAATTGCACACACATAGCCACCCGGGCCACCGCCGATGATAATTACGTCATAGTCTGCCATTGGGATTTCCTCTCCCTCGAAATGTTAAATTAAGAACTTACAGATTTAATGAGGCTTCCAAGAAACCCGCCGGAAAAATTCCCAAGTTGTGAGTATAATCGCTCTCCGGACTGCACATCCTTAACGGCTTTTGCGAGCGTCATACTGTTGCCATCAAGAGAGACTTCCAGTCCTAAGATACGCATCCCATAAGAACTTAAAACAGGATTCATTACTATACCATCAAGCGAGGTAAATTGCTTAATACTACCCGTGCGGATTACGCTTTCTGCTACTAGCCAATTTATGCACGGAATAAAATAGCTTACATATTCATCGTCCAGCTCTAATTCTTCAAATTTGAGCTGAGTGCTGTTCACACCCCACTCCATTAACAGAGCAAGAATTTTGGCGATGACAAGCTCGCTTTTTTGGATGTTATCCAATGCCATTCCTACAAATCCATCAACAGCCGCCGTGGGTCTTCCAGCGCTTCTTTCACGCGCACAAGGAAGGTCACGGCGCCTTTGCCGTCTACCACGCGGTGATCGTAGGAAAGCGCCAGATACATCATCGGGCGAATAACCACTTCACCGCCAATCGCCATGGGGCGGTCCTGAATTTTGTGCATACCCAAAATGCCAGATTGCGGCGGGTTCAAAATTGGCGAGCTCATCAGCGAGCCATAAACCCCGCCATTGGAAATGGTAAAGCTACCGCCCTGCATTTCAGCCATGGAAAGCTTGCCATCACGCGCCCGTCCGCCCAGCTCGGCGATTTTCTTTTCGATGTCAGCAAATGACATCTCATGCGCATCGCGAATAACAGGCACCACGAGGCCCGTTGGCGTGCCCGCCGCCACGCCCATATTCACGTAGTTTTTATAAACAATATCAGTGCCATCAATCTCGGCATTTACTTCAGGCACCTCATGCAACGCATGCACGCAAGCCTTGGTAAAGAAGCTCATAAAGCCGAGCTTCACACCGTGCTTCTTCAAAAACAGGTCTTTGTATTCGTTCCGAAGCGCCATGATCTCCGTCATGTCCACCTCGTTATAGGTGGTCAGCATCGCGGCTGAATTCTGCGCTTCTTTCAGGCGGCGCGCAATGGTCTGGCGCAAGCGCGTCATCTTCACCCGCTCCTCGCGCACGGCATCTGTGGCTGGCCGTGGGGCGGCGGCAACAGGCGCAGCAGAAACCTTCGCCACATCTTCCTTCATTATCCGGCCATCACGGCCAGAGCCTTTTACACTCGCCGCATCAATCCCCTTTTCTGCCATGATCTTCTTGGCAGACGGTGCATCTTCCACGTCTTTCGCTGCCGTTGGCGCAGCGGCGGGTGCCGGAGCTGCGGCAGGCGCTTTCGCTGGAGCCGCTGCCACCGCGCCGTCACCAGCAACCAGCGTGGCAAGCAAAGCATCTACGCCCACGGTTTCACCCTCACCCGCTACAATCTCGCCCATCACGCCAGCCACTGGCGAAGGCACTTCAACCGTCACTTTATCGGTTTCAAGCTCACAGAGCATTTCATCCACCGCTACGGCATCACCGGGCTTTTTAAACCATGTTGCCACAGTCGCTTCAGTTACAGATTCGCCTAGGGTAGGCACGCGAATATCGGTCATTGGTCTAGTCCTTTATCAATGGTCAGCGCATCGTTCAGGAAGGCTTCAAGTTGGTGTTTGTGAGAGGCCCCGTGGCCCGTGGCCGGAGAGGCCGCCGCTTTACGCCCAGCATAAATCGGCCGGTTATTTTTGGCTTCAATCTGGTTCAGCACCCATTCGATATTGGGCTCAACATGAGTCCAGTACCCCTGGTTTTTTGGCTCTTCTTGGCACCAAATAAATTCAGCACCCTTAAAGCGCGCCAGCTCTTCCACCATAGATTTATTGGGGAAGGGGTAAAGCTGCTCAACCCGCATCAGGTAAACATCCTCCAGCCCGCGCGCATCACGCTCGGCCAGCAGGTCATAATAAACCTTACCCGAGCACAGCACTACGCGGCGGATTTTATCGTCCGCCAGCAATTTGGTTTCAGATTTGCCAAGCTGGGCGTCATCCCACAGCATACGGTGGAAGCTGGAACCCTCGGCAAAATCAGCAATGTCCGATGTGGCCCCTTTGTGGCGCAGCAAAGATTTCGGCGTAAACAGCACCAGTGGCCGCCTGAATGAGCGGTGCATCTGGCGGCGCAAAATGTGGTAATAATTCGCCGGAGTGGTGCAGTTCGCCACCGTCCAGTTATCCTCGGCACACATCTGCAAAAACCGCTCGGGGCGGGCTGAGCTGTGCTCGGGCCCCTGGCCCTCATAGCCGTGTGGCAAAAGCATCACAAGGCCCGACATCCGCAGCCATTTCGCCTCACCAGAGCTGATAAACTGGTCGATCATGATCTGCGCGCCATTGGCAAAGTCACCAAATTGCGCTTCCCACAGGGTCAGCGTATCCGGCTCGGCCAGTGAGTAGCCATATTCAAAGCCCAGCACCGCGTATTCCGAGAGCATCGAGTCGATAACCTCATACTCCGCTTGCCCATCTTTGATATGGTTCAGCGGCAAATGCCGCTCCTCGGT
>WTAL01000221.1 GCA_013139635.1 Paracoccaceae bacterium | reverse complement strand
TCGAACTTGATCGAGCCTTCGATGCCGTCCCCTCCGAGCTTGTCTGAAAGGGCTTTTACGGCGGCGTCTAGAATTTCGCTCATGGGAGTCTCCATTGGTTGGTTTCCCTTATGGTAAGGGATTCGCGGGGAATTCAAAACTGTTTCTTGCGGTTGCCCTCGCGTCAGACACAGTGAATTGCGCAAGATATGTCATTTTGGCTTGGGTTTTGGGGGCGGAGCGCTTAGGTTTTAGCTATGAGATATTTGATTTTGATAATGGCGCTGGTGCTTGGTGGACCCGCCTCGGCGGTGCAGCCGGGGCTAGGCTTTGGTGAGAACGACCGCTTGGACGAGCTTTTTACGGAAATGCAGAGCGAAGCGGGCGAGGGCGCGGCCAATGCTGAGCGTGCGGCGCTTCGGATGTTCCGGCAGTCTGGCTCGGCAGCGATGGACCTGCTTTTGGAGCGCGGATATGTGGCGATGGAGGCTGAGGACTTTGAAATGGCGGTGTGGCATTTCTCGGCACTTGTTGACCATGCGCCCGATTTTGCAGAGGCCTATAATGGGCGGGCGGCGGCGTTTTTCTTGCTGGATAAATATGGCGAGGCGATGGTGGATATCGAAATGGCGCTGGTGCTGAACCCCCGCCATTTTGGCGCTTTGGGCGGCATGGGGGTGATTCAGGAGCAGCTTGACCACCCCGAAAATGCGTTGAAGGCGTATAAGGCCGCGCTGGCGCTTAACCCGCATTCGCAAGAGCTGGTTGATACGGTGAAGCGGGTTGAGGACAGCCTTAGCATTCTGCATTAGATAGCGAACAGGGGTATTGGCGGCCATGTGTGGTGAAAAGCTAAGGTTCATGAATAAAGTTATTAGCTTAACAGGTGCGTTGTTATTTTGGCCGATCTTTTCGGCCTCTGCTCAAGCGGCGAACCAAAATGAGGCTTTGATTCAGTTTTTCGCGGGGCAGGGCTGCGCCATTGGCCCGTCAACAATAGTGGCCGCGCGCGCTGCTGGTTTTGGTGAGCAAGACATTGACCACCTTAAGGAAGCCGCGCAGGCTGACCCTGGCATGATAGAAACAGGCGAATGGCTGGTGCTCTCGGCGGAGGTTTGCGAAATTGAAATGCCCCGTATTAACAGCCGGTTGCACATAAAGGATCCGGAAGTTGCCGAGAGGTTTTCTGCGGTGGATGAGTATGCGGCAGAAGGGAGCCATGGCTGTTTCCTTTCGGTAGACTACCTTTTGGACCATCTTGCCTTATCGCGTGCTTGGGATCGAAGCACAGCAAATCGGGAATATATCGGCATGCTTGGAGCGGCGCTGATATCTGGTGATTTAGCATTTTATAGTGAAAACCCACTGGAAACTCCTTATGGGTTTATGTTGACCCGAGGGGCCTGTGCGGAGGTGCCGAATATGACCCGAATTAAGCAAAATCATGAACTGTTGGTTAGGCACTTTGACGCTCTGGTCAGGGCAAATGCGCAACATGTTGTTTGTGAGGCGGGGGCCAGCCTTTTTTCCTCAGAATTCCACGATATTGCAAATAACCTCACTGATAGCATGAATAAAAATGAGTGGTTATGGTTTGAAATTCAAATTATTGCGATGGGCGCCGGTTGGTACGAGGGGCTAAGCTTGAGCAACAAAGGCACGCCGCGCCCGCCATTGTGCCACTATCCATAGAGTGAAATAGCCGAGTTAGATTATGCGTGAAATTACGGCTGTTTTAGGCCCCACCAACACTGGCAAAACCCATTATGCCATCGAGCGGATGCTTGGGCACGCAACAGGTGTGATCGGCCTGCCGCTGCGGCTGTTGGCGCGGGAAGTTTATGAAAAACTGGTGGATTTGCGTGGGCTGGGGGCAGTTGCGCTGCTCACGGGGGAGGAGCGGATTGTGCCGCCGAAAGCGCGGTATTACGTGTGCACGGTGGAGGCGATGCCGCTGGGGATGGCGGCGGATTTTGTGGCGGTGGACGAGATCCAACTGTGTGCCGACCCTGATCGCGGTCACATTTTCACTCAGCGCCTGCTGCACAGCCGTGGTAGCAAGGAAACGTTGTTTATGGGCGCGTCGTCTATGCGGGCGCGGATCGAGAGTTTGGTGCCAGACGCGAGGTTTCTTTACCGTGAGCGGTTTTCTGAGCTGACATATAGTGGCCCCAAGAAAATCAGCCGGATGCCCGCACGGGCGGCGATTGTGGCGTTTTCGGTTGAGAATGTTTACCAGATTGCCGAGCTTATTCGCCGCCAAAAGGGCGGCGCGGCGGTGGTGATGGGGGCGCTTAGCCCGCGCACGCGTAATGCGCAGGTCGAGATGTATCAGAATGGCGAGGTGGATTACCTTGTGGCCACCGATGCGATTGGCATGGGGCTGAATCTGGATATTTCCCACGTCGCCTTTGCGGGCCTTTCAAAATTTGATGGCCGCCGTATGCGCTACCTGATGCCCAACGAGCTGGCGCAGATCGCGGGCAGGGCGGGGCGCTATATGGAGAACGGCACCTTTGGGGTGACGGGCGAGGCGCATGACCTTGAGCCTGAGTGGGTAGAGGCGATTGAGAATCACCGGTTTTCATCTATTAAAAAGCTGGAATGGCGTAACCCGAAGCTTGATTTTGGCAGCCTGAAGGGGCTGGTGGCCTCGCTGGAGCGGGGGCCGGATGACCCTGAGCTTTTGCGGGCGCGGGAGGCGGATGATTTGCGCAGCCTGAAGGGGCTGGCGAGCATGCCCGATGTGATCGACCAAGTGCGCTTTGCGCCGGAAGTTCGGCGGCTTTGGGAAGTGTGCCAGATACCTGATTTCAGGAAGCTGAGCGGCGGCGAGCACGTGGGCTTGCTCGCCAAAGTGCATGCCCAGCTAAGTGAAGGGCATATCAGCGAGGACTGGATGGCGCAGCAGGTTAAATCCATTGATCGCGTGGATGGCGGCATCGACCAGCTCTCCAAACGATTGGCGTTTATACGCACATGGACATACGTTGCCCAGCGCAAAGACTGGCTGCGCGATGTTTCTTATTGGCGAAGCGCCACCCGCAAGGTAGAAGATAGCCTTTCAGATGCGCTGCACGCGCGCCTGACTCAGCGATTCGTTGATCGCCGCACCAGTGTTTTGATGCGGCGGTTGAAGCAAAAGGAGAGGCTCTTGGCCCAAGTAAGTGAAAACGGCGATGTGACCGTTGAAGACCAGTTTATAGGTAAGCTGGATGGTTTCCGGTTTATTTTGGACCCGAAAGCCAGTGACCAAGAGGCCAAAACATTGCGCGCAACCGCGCTGGCGGCGTTGCAGCCGGTGTTTAACTTGCGCTCAGACAAAATGTATAATGCGCCGGATACGGAATTTGATTTCACCGAGCAGGGCGGCCTGATGTGGGGCGACAGCGCTGTGGGCAAGCTGGTGGCAGGCGCTGATGCGCTTAGCCCGCAGATTGACGTGTTTGTCGATGAAGAAGCGGGGCCTGAGGTGGCCGAGAAGGTGCGCCGCCGTTTGGGCCACTGGATGGAGCGCAAAATCGCGGCTTTGTTTGAGCCGCTGCTGGCGATCAAGAATGACGAGGCGCTTGCAGGGCTGGCGCGGGGCGTTGGCTTTCAGATTGTTGAGGCGCTCGGCGTTATCCCGCGCGGTGAAATCGCCAAAGATATCAAAGAGCTGGACCAAGATGCGCGGGCGACTTTGCGTAAACACGGCGTGCGCTTTGGGCAGTTTACAATCTTTCAGCACCTGATGCTAAAGCCAGCCCCTACGCGGATGCGGCTGGTGCTGTGGTCTCTGCAAAAGGGCCTCGATGTATTCCCCGAAGCTCCGCCTCCTGGGCTGGTAACGGTGCCAGCGGTGCCGGACGCCCCTGAGGGTTATTACGCCCGCGCGGGCTATCGGCTGGCTGGTGAGCGCTCTATTCGCATTGATATGCTGGAGCGGCTGGCAGATATGCTGCGCGGCATGGATAGCCGTGGCGGCTTTGAGGCCAACGCCGATATGCTTTCTATTACAGGGCTAACGCTTGAGCAATTCGCAAACCTAATGGCGGGTCTAGGCTATGCGGCTGAGCGCGGCGAGCGGCCAAAGGTGAAGCCCACGCCGGAGGTTGCCGAGCCGCAACCGGAGCCAGAGGCAAAAGTTGAGGGCGCAGAAGAGGCGCCCAAGGTTGAAGAGGGAAAAGAGGCCGAATCAGAGCCTGCGGAAGAAGCCGAAGTGTTTTACACTTTCCGCTGGGCCACAAAGCCTCGCGCCCAAGGGCAGCGGCAAAACAAAGGCGAGCCTCGGGGCAAAAAGCCTGCCAAAGGCAAGCGCGGGAAACCGCAGGGTAAGCCTACGCAACAGGCGCGCCCGCCGCGCAAAGATAAACCTTTTGACCCTGACAACCCCTTCGCAGCCCTCGCGGCCCTTAAGGCCAAAGATTGAGCGAAAACCAACGAATAGACAAATGGCTCTGGCATGCGCGGTTTTTCAAAACCCGCACGCTGGCGGCCAAGGTCGTTTCGGCGGGGCATGTGCGGGTAAATTCGGAGCGGGTTAAAAAGCCATCGTCCAATATTAAGGCGGGGGATGGCCTGAGCTTTATGCAGGGGCGGCATATTCGGATTGTGCGCATTACTGCGCTCGGGGATCGGCGCGGGCCAGCCGCCGAGGCGCAAGCGCTTTATGAAGACCTGACGCCGGAGCGCGAAGCGGCGGCTGCACCGATTGAGCGGGTCGGAATTCGGCCCACAAAAAAGGACCGCCGCGCGCTGGACTCGCTTCGGCACACGGATAGTTGAATCCTAGCTCTTGAATCCTCGCCATTCGGGGCCTAATAAGCCCTAAGCTTTTATTCAGGTTTGGGCGATATCCCAAAACCACAGCAACGAGGCAAAGACATGACCTATATCGTCAACGATGCGTGCATCGCCTGCAAATATACCGACTGCGTAGAAGTATGCCCGGTGGACTGCTTCTATGAAGGCGAAAACATGCTGGTGATTCACCCTGACGAGTGCATTGACTGCGGCGTGTGCGAGCCTGAGTG
>WTAL01000054.1 GCA_013139635.1 Paracoccaceae bacterium | reverse complement strand
GACCAAGACATTGAAAACGTGGGCACATTACCGGCAGCATGCCACGTGCTGCCACTGGTCAGTTCGTTTTTCTCCAGCAGCAGGGCGTCTGTCCATCCCGCTTTGGCAAGGTGGTAAAGGCAAGAGGCCCCCACAGCCCCGCCACCGATAATCACAACCCGCGCTTGACTTGGAAGGCTCATGGCTTTCTCCTAATAAACCGGCGGGCTAACCACCCAGATAATAATGCATTGGACTTGGCCTTTGTTGTGCCAACGGTGGGATTTATGGTCGAACCTAAAGCTGTCGCCTGCCTTCAGGCTAAAACGCGTTTCGTCAATCCAGAAATCAATTTCACCGGCGGCGATATAACCCGCCTCCTCGGTGTCGCGCTTCAGCAATTCTGACGACGCCGCCCCCGGCTCAATCACCGTGCGAAACATCTCGAAGGCCCCGCCCAGATCAGGCGAAAGTAGCTCCTCCAGAATGCCCTCTTCCGAGGTGCCCAAAGCCCGCCGCGCGCCGGTGCGGACAATGAATTTTTGCTCGGGGGAGTCCTCGTCCTCAAGTAGGAAAAACCAGCTGGTCGGCACATCAAAAGCGCCGGCAATGCGCCGCAGGTCGGTCATGGAAGGCTCAGAAATGCCGCGCTCTATCTGGCTGATAAACCCCACCGAGCGGCCAATTTTTAACGCCAATTCTTTCAGCGTAATCCCGCGCGCTTTGCGTAGCCCGCGCAAGTTGCGGCCAAGAGCACCGGGCGTGGTATCTATGGTTTCTGCGAGGTTAGGCATGGCGCACACCTTGTTGTTGCGCCTTCAGTTAGAGATGATTCTGTGAAATTGTCAAAGAAAATTTCATGGAACAAAAAAATTACTACGGAATTTCATACAGGCCGATCACCAGCAACCCCTGCGCCGCGATATAGCTCACCCATACGACCTTGCTCAGCGCCACGCGCACTTCCTTTTTTGTGATCACAAACATTTCAAGCGCCAACACGCTGTCTGAAACTGCAAAGGAGAGGCTGCCGAAAACCACTAGTAAATAGCCAGATGGTAGCATGAGCGCGCTGGCAACCATAACTGTGATCACAAAAACGTAAGCCAGCACCGGAATGCGAAAATCGCCAGCTCTCGGCCATAAATATGACCCATAAACAAGGGCATAGACTACCATTGCTGCTTGCCCCCAACCAAAGCTAACAGTCTCGACCAACTGTTGGAAAAGCCAAATATAAATCAAATGCGCGCTCAGGAACGAAACCAACCCAATGGTGAATTTATCCTCGTCGCGAGAGAGCAAATAATCCCCGATGGCGCTCAGCGCGAGGGCCAAGGCCAGCAGCCAGCCGCCAAACACGGCCACAAAAAGCGCCATAATCGCCACCGGAAGAGTCTTCCAGAAGCTGCGCCAATGGCTGATTTCAGCGTTGAGAACACCAAAGCCATAGATGGCGGCAGAGGTGAAAATCACAACAGCGGCGGCGGGGAGGGCGAGGGAATCTATCATGCCACAAGCCTAGCGGCTCTGCGCGGATATGGCCAGCACTGCGCGCTTGCCGCGCCCCCCGCAACCCGCTAGAAATTACCTAAAGGAGACCGCCATGCTCACCGTAATTTCCCCCGCCAAAAAGCTCGACTTTGAAGGCGTGCCGCTAAAACATGATGCCACAGAGCCTGCCTATCAGGCCGATGCCTATAGCCTCAGCCGCACCGCGCGCCGGCTCAGCGTGGCCAAGCTGCAAAAACTCATGAGCATCAGCCCTGCGCTGGCCAAGCTCAACCAAGCCCGCTTCAAGGATTTCGCCGAGGCCCCCACGCCCGAGCAGGTAAAACCCGCCGCGCTGGCCTTCAATGGTGACACTTATACGGGCCTACACGCCGATACCCTAAGTGCGGATGACCTCGCTTATGCGCAAAACCACCTCCGCATTCTCTCCGGCCTTTACGGCCTACTACGCCCGATGGATAATATCCAACCCTACCGCCTTGAAATGGGCAGCCGCCTCGCCACACGGCGCGGCAAAACCCTGTATCAATACTGGGGCACCCGCATCGCAGAGGCCATTAACGAAGTCGAAAGCAACACCCTGCTCAACTGCGCCTCCGTCGAGTATTTCAGCGCGGTAAAGCCCGAGGCGCTCACCCCCCAAGTGATCACACCAGTATTCATGGAGCTACGCGACGGCAAAGCCAAAATCGTCAGCTTCTTTGCCAAAAAAGCACGGGGCATGATGGCGCGCTACGTCGTGCAAAACCAGATCGACACCGCCGAAGACATCAAAAGCTTCACCCACGGCGGCTATTGCTTCCAACCCGCAGACTCTACCCCCACAAAGCTAATCTTCACCCGCGCCTACCCCGACACAACCCCATAAAGGCCCTTGCCTGCAAGGCCGCGCCGAGCGAAGCGAGGCCACGGCGCCGCAGGCCATTTTTGCCGGCCTCGGCAAAAATGCGACGTTAAGGAAATATGCGGATGGCCTATAAGCCGGATTTTGTTCAGGGCGCTAAGCCCGTCGATGACCATTCATCTGCGCGCATTGTTACCAATGCGCTCTAGCAGCCAACCCGGGTCTCTGGGTGGAAGCACCCGAGCGCGAACGCTCGCGAGACCCCTATTTGGCTTTGCTCCTGGCGGGGCTTGCCGTGCCCTCAGAGTTACCCCCAAGGCGGTGGGCTCTTACCCCACCGTTTCACCCTTACCTGCGTTTTGCCGTAGGCGAACCAACGACATTAGCTGGCGGTCTATTTTCTGTGGCGCTATCCCTTGGGTTACCCCAGCCGGTCCTTAACCGGCGCCATGCCTTCCTGGAGTCCGGACTTTCCTCGCTTTCACGCAGTCATCCAGCCATCCGCACAGGCGTTTTAGCAGTATTATCAGGTGGCGCAACGTGAAAGTTCAAACCAGTTGATCTGGCAGATACATGAATTTCATAACCTTTGGGCAAGCAATGGTTATCTCGGTGATTCGGGATTCGATCTGTTCTGCCACTCTAAAGTGAAAAAACGCTCACCCGCACTCCCGCATAACCACTTAAAAGCCCACAAAATTCTTGAATTGCGAATATTTTATATGCATTTTAGGAGAAAATGTCACATTTCGGACACATTGGCCGCCTATTAGTCATTATTAATCTATTTAGAATTAATCGTTTGACCTCTTCGTTTAGCGAGCATATTTCTAGAATAGCAAAACACATATGAGTGAAACTCTATTTGAATATTTCAATTTGGTAATTGGTGCCGAATATTGGTGAAGGGTAAAATGAAATGGCTGATTATGTAATCGATTGGGCGACTGCAAACGTCGATGAAGAAGATGGCGTTGGAAGTGGCGTTAATGTAATAACGGGTACCGGTGTAGATCCTGTAACGGTTACCGTATCCACTCCGGATAATACCTCTACTGGCGGTGAGTTCACTTATCATTCGGGCATTGACGGGCTAATTTCAATTTACCCGACTGCGGGCACCTCTACCGAAGTCTCGATGGACTTCACGGATGGCGCGGGTGACCCTACCGAAGTTAACAACGTTACCTTCAATCTAATAGATGTTGACCAAGATGGGGATAACAGTAACTCCTCTGATTGGGACGATATCGTTGAGATATTCGCTTATGACATCAACGGTGTCCGGCTAACGGTCACATTCTCTGGTGTCACCACGCAAACAACCACGGGTTATACCATTGAAGGCGAAACCAACAGTACTGGGCAAGTGCCGGTTGGTGTTACCATTAATGGTCAGGTCGCTACTTTGCGCATCGTCTATACTAATGGCCCAGAAGATGATAATGCTGGTTGGGTCGGCATTGGCGATATCAGCTTTGACGAATACATCCCCCCATGCTTTGTGCGTGGCACAATGATCGAAACAAATCGCGGCGAAATCGCGGTGGAAGATTTGAAGGCAGATGATCTGATCCGCACAGCGGACAATGGCTTCCAGCCTATCCGTTGGATCGGCTCGACATCTGTTGCGGCTAAAGGGCGTAAAGCCCCCATTCTTTTCCGCAAAGGTGCCATTGGCAACACGCGCGACCTTCTGCTTTCACCTGCGCACCGCGTTATGCTGAAAGATTGGCAAGCCGAAGTGCTGTTTGGCACAGACGAACTTTTGGCTTCTGCCAAATCGCTCGTTAATGACAACAGCATTATCCGCCAGGAATCAGACGGCGATGTGGAGTATTTCCACATATTGTTCGACAAACACGAGATTATCTTCTCGGACGGCGCTGCAACCGAAAGCTTCCATCCTGGTGATGTGCATGCCGGAAACATGGCGCAAGAAACACGCGCCGAAATTCTCCGCCTGTTCCCAGAGCTAGAGCACGGCCTAAAGGGTTACGGCCCATCAGTGCGTGAAACACTGCGCCCACATGAAGCCGCTTTGCTAAATCTTTAAGCGACAATTGGTCGACCTGAAATTTGAGAGCACCCCATGTGGGTGCTCTTTTTTGTTTACGCTACATGTTTTCCTGCAATAGCTCGGGGCTTAGGGGCTTGGCGATGCAGGCTACTCTGGGGTGGGGCGCATCTGTATAGCGATGCCGCTTGGGTAGGCGGCCGGAGGTGATAATCACCTTGGCATTACTACACATATCAAGGCATTGTTCCGCAAGCGCCCAGCCCATTTGCCCCTCGTTCAAGTGCAGGTCGGTTACCAGCACATCAAACCGGCATTTGGCATCCAGCGCGGCTTGGCCCTCTTCAAAAGTGCCCGCTCGCACCACATGATATCCTATGGACTTTAGCTGCGCTGCCACCGAGGCCAGTGCTTCGGGGTCATCCTCCACCAATAGCGCGCGGTGAAGCAACTCAGGCTGGGCCGCTTTACCCATAAAGCGGGGCAGCGTGAGGCGCACGTCAGTGCCTTTGCCGGGCTGGCTCGAAATTTGAATATCGCCGCCGGTTTGCTTGATAAACCCGTAAACCATTGAAAGCCCAAGCCCCGTGCCTTCACCATCGGCACGCGCGGTAAAAAATGGTTCAAGTGCTTGGGAAAGCACGGCATCTTCCATGCCGCAGCCCGTGTCGGACACCGTAATTTGCACCGTTTCCGATGATGCTTTCTTTATAGCGACACTTATTTTACCTGCCCCCAAAATAGCTTGATTGCTGTTAAGACACAGGTTCAGAATCGCACTTTCTAGCTGCCCCGGGTCCACCCGCACAAATAAGGGCTCTTTGGCTGGCAGTGTTTCCAGCGTTACTTCGTCATTTAACCCTATGCTCACCAGCTCTGTAAGCCCTTCAATAAGCTCGTTTAATTCTACGACCTCGGGGGCGAGTGCCTGTTGGCGGGCAAAGGCCAGCAGCCGTTGGGTGAGCGATGTGCCAAGCTCCACCGCATTTGAAATGCGCTGAAGCAGCACCTCGGCGCTCACGGTCTTGCTGCCGGTTTGCAGTAAATGCACGTTAGAATTAACGGCAGCGAGGATGTTGCCAAAGTCGTGCGCCACTTCGCCCGTAACTTTGCCGAGGCTTTCGATGTGGCGAATTTGACGCAAGCGATCATCCATTTTCCGGCGCTCGGTGGCGTCCGCAAATAGCCAAATCCCGCCGCCATCAGGCAGCCGTGAGCAGCGCACCTCAAGCGTCCGGCCATCGGCACCCATGATCTCGGTAAATCCTCGAAAACCAGCATTCAGGCCCGCCTTTTTCGCCTCATCAGCAAAGGTTGTGTGTGCTAGAAAGCTGGCAATATCCGGCTTTTCGGGCAGTCTATCTTGCGGGCGGAGGACATCAGCCAAATGTGGGTTGGTGGCGGTGAGCTGGCCTTGGGCATCGGTGATCGCAACACCGTCAGAAATATTGGCAAATATCTTTTCAAAAAGTGCGTTTTGTTGGTGGAGTTGGCGGTGGCTCCGGTCTAGCCGCAAGGCATTGGCGCGAAAAATCCGAAAAGCGGCGTGGAGCTTGCCGATCTCATCATCATCGCGCACTTTAAGGCGCAGTTTTGTGCCGCGATCCCCTGCCGCCAGCCGTTGCATTGCATCAGAAATGGCGTGGATATTGCGGGTTACGTAGCCAGAAACATAGAGCGCGGCGATGAGTGCGATGGCGATACTGGCCAGTAAAGCGCCTAAAATCAGCACCTTAGCATAGCTGATCGAGGTCGCCGTGGCGCTGCGCTCATTGGAGAGGAAATCCTCTGCATTGGTTGCGAATTGTGCAGCAAGATTAGAAATAAGCGACGCATTATGGCGAATGCGAAACAAGGCGTTTTGGCTATCAACCTGGTGGGTTAGCTCGCGACGCCGCACCACAAAAAGCCCGTTTTCACCGTAAGCTAAGCTATCCAGCTTTTGTGCCCACTCCAAATGGGGGGGCGAGGCCTCAAGAAAGGAAAAATCGCGGCGCAATTGCTGAAAGCGCCGCCGCCGCTCGCCAACCCCCACCAAGCTGGCCGCATGGCCCGCGCCCACCAACTCATTGGTTTCGGTTTGCAGGGCCAGCCATAGGCGCTGGTTAATGCTTGAGGTGCTTTCATTTGCCATTTTCTGGAAAAACCTGTTTTCCAGCACAAAAAGCCGAGCATTCAGAGTGCGGGTTTTGTCGCGCTCAACACTCAGGTTTTGCGCGGCGGCCACAAGGTCTGAAATAGCCGCCTGCATGCGACGCACAGCCAATGAAATTTCACCATCAAAGGCATATACTTCAAGAAGTTGCTGGCTTTCGCGGGTGGGCCACTCTGCCAAAACGGGGCCAAGGGCGTCTACCAGCGCTTGCCCCTCTTTTTGGATCAGGTATGAGGATTGCAGGTTAAGCAAATAAGGGGCCGAGGTGGCGAGATCAGAGGATTGCTTGGAAAGCCGGAGCGAGCGGGCAACCTCTTCAAGCGTGCGGGAATGCAGGGCTTGTAGGCGGGTATCGGCACGATCAAGCGCATACCAGCCAATGCCGCCAACAAAGAGCGTGGAAAGCGCCAGTAAGGCCAGCGCCAACCAAAGCCGCGATCGAATATCGGGGCGCCGCCAGCGCCAGCTCATGCCCCGTTGCCCAGCACAAAAATATACCCCTGCCCGCGGCGGGTTTGCAGATGCACAGGCTTGGAAGGCACCGCCTCAATTTTGCGGCGCAGGCGCAGGATCAGCACGTCAATCGTGCGGTCTACATATTGCGAAAGGTCTGAGCCGAGCTCGGTCAGCAGCTGGGGCCGCGGAATTATGGTATCAGGATGGCGCAGGAAATACTCCAAAAGGCGGTATTCAGCATTGGTGAGCGGAATCTCGTCACCCTCCCGCGTGGTAAGCTGGCGCCCATCGGTATTTAGAATTTTATCACCAAAAACAAGGCCATCTTGTACGGGCATGGGCATATGCGGCGTGGCGCGCCCATAGCGGCGCAGCACGGCGCGGATGCGGGCGATAAGCTCACGCGGGTTAAACGGCTTCATTAAATAGTCATCGGCACCGGTTTCCAGCCCGACGATTTTATCAACCTCGTCGCCAACGCCAGTGAGCATAACAATTGGCAAATCAAAGCGCTTGCGAATATGCATGGCCAAGGCAAGGCCGGATTCCCCCTTGAGCTTGAGGTCAATCAGTGTGAGATCTACCGCCGGGGCAGGGCCAAGCGCATGGAAATCATGGCTGCCTTTCAGGAGGATTGGGTCAAATCCGTTTTCAAAAAGTAACGCCTCCAACGCAAGGCGCATGTCGGCATCATCATCAATAACTGCGATTTTTGCTCTATACTCTGATGTTGGATTGTTCAAAATAGCCCTACGCCTCCTACCCCTTAATTGATGCATTTTCACACGCTTTGCCACAATTGCCTAACGGTTTTTAACTTACAAAAATCAAAGGTCGTGAAATATTGTTAACATAAAGGTGGCGGGTTTGTAGGTTTATTAATGCGGGGTGACTCGCCAAGCCACACGGTGCGGGCGTAGGCTTTAAGCATAAAGGCGCAGCTCGGCAAAAGGGCTGGCCCAAAGTTAACCAACGGAGGAAGATATGAAAAAACTATCCATTATCGGTGCGGCGATGCTGGCCACCACAGCACTAGCGGGCCAAGCCAGCGCGCAAGAGCTAAACGTGATCTGCTCAAATGAGCAAGATTGGTGTGACCTGATGGCCGGAAACTTCGAGGATGCCACGGGCATTGATGTTTCCATGGTGCGCAAATCTACCGGCGAAACGCTGGCGCAGGTGCGCGCAGAAGCAGGCAACCCAACGTTTGACGTTTGGTGGGGCGGCACAGGTGACCCGCACCTGATCGCGGCGTCAGAAGACCTGACCCAAGCCTCGGGTGCTGACACCAGCGAGCTGCTCGGCTGGGCCGTAAACCTTGCTGAAATCTCAGATGGCCGTGCCATTGGCATCCACCTCGGTGTGCTCGGCGTTGCATATAACTCCGAGATTTTGGCTGAAAAAGGCATTGAGGCCCCCGCCTGCTGGCGTGATCTCGCAAACCCAGCCTATGCGGGCGAAATTCAGGTGGCAAACCCGAATTCCTCCGGCACGGCTTATACTGAGCTGGCCACATTAGTGCAGGTGTTTGGCGAAGATGATGCCTTCACGCTGCTGCAAGAAATCGGCGCGAATGTGAACAGCTACACCAAATCTGGCTCGGCCCCATCTAAGGCCGCCGCTCGTGGCGAAACCGGCATTTCGATCGGTTTTGAGCACGATATGGTTAAGCTAAAGCTGGCTGGTTTCCCACTGGAAATCGTATCGCCTTGTGAAGGCACCGGTTATGAAGTTGGGGGCGTGAGCATTATTGCCGGCGCAGATAACTTTGACGAAGCCGTGCAATGGGTTAACTTCGTGATCAGCGCCGATGCGCAATCCGCTGGGCCGGAAGTGGGCGTTTATAACGTGCCTTC
Organism: Paracoccaceae bacterium; assembly: GCA_013139635.1. GTDB lineage: Bacteria > Pseudomonadota > Alphaproteobacteria > Rhodobacterales > Rhodobacteraceae > UBA3077. Next base: position 5,422 of record WTAL01000054.1, on the reverse strand, counting down.
CAACAGCAACGCCATTTTGCCAGCTGAGGCCCCTGCGGTGGAATCCATCAAGCTGATTGATTATGATTTCGCAACCTACGGCTCCTCTGACACCCGCGCGCGCCTACTGGCTCGTTGGGATGCAGAAGTGAAGCCACAAGGCTAAAACCACAGGGCGCGCGGGGCTTTCCCGCGCGCCACTTTTTAGGATTTCCTCATGAAACGCACCACCGCCCTTTGGCTGCTATCCGGGCTTTTTGGCTACACTATTTTGCCTTGGTATGCCTTAAAACGCGGCTTTTGGTCGTTTGAATGGGTCGCAAAATTTGGCGAAGCCCTCTCGGCCCCCGCCCTGTTTGAAGTGCTGAATTTCGGCAGTTTTTGGCTCGCGCCCGCTGGGCTGGCATTGCTGGTGGCCGCGCTACTGCTACTCATGAACAACCCCGTAAAGCGCGCTCGTTTTACCGCCCTCGCAGCCCTCGTCGGGCTATTTATGACCGCGATTCAAGGGCTTATAATCGTGCGCGGCGGCCCGCGCGTCTTTGGAGACCTCTTTGCCTTTGGCGGCATGGAAGACGGCCAACTCGGCTTTGGCGCAGGCGCATTTGTACTGCTTATCTCTCTGCTTTTCGTGCTCACCACCGCCATATCCGGCATGGGCAAAGGCCGCGGAGACGCCTTTGTGGTTGGCCTGATCGGCCTCATAATCGCGCTCGTCGGCGTGTTTGTATTCTTCCCCGTGCTGCATATCCTTGTCCGCGCCTTTGATACCCCCGATGGTTTTTCCCTCACCGCCTTCCTACCGCGCCTGTTTTCCGCAAAAATCTGGGGCCTTGGCTGCCTAAGCGGCGGTTCTTGCGGCCCGGGCATAAATTCCGTGGTGCTGGCCATAATGACCGGCGGCACAACCACCCTGCTTGGCCTCGCCTTCGCCCTCATTTTCACGCGCACGCAGTTCTTCGCCAAACGCGTGCTGCGGCTTCTCACCGTCATCCCCATCGTCACCCCGCCCTTTGTTATCGGCCTCGCGCTCATCCTGCTCTTTGGCCGCACCGGCGCCGTAACCGAGATGTTTGCCGAGCTGTTCGGCGTTGAAAAAACCCGCTGGATTTATGGTTTTGGCGGGGTTTACTTGGCGCAGGTGCTCTCCTTCACCCCCATCGCATTTCTGGTTCTCATCGGCGTGGTTGAGGGTGTTTCCCCCTCCATGGAAGAGGCCTCGCAAACCCTAAACGCCGACCGCTGGCAAACCTTCCGCTTTGTTTCGCTGCCTCTCATGCGCCCCGGCTTGGCCAATGCCTTCCTGCTCGGCTTCATTGAAAGCCTAGCCGATTTTGGCAACCCGCTGGTACTGGGCGGCAACTATGATGTGCTCTCCACCGAGATATATTTCTCGATTGTTGGCACGGTGGCGGATTCCTCAGGCACCGCTATCCTCTCTATCGCGCTCCTTATGCTCACCCTCGGGGCCTTCCTGATCCAGCGGCGCTGGGTTGGTAAAAAATCTTACGCTACCGTTACCGGCAAGGGCGATTCAGGTCGCCACGCGGCGCTCAGCAAAAGCGTAAAATGGGCCTGCTACCTCACCGCTCTGCCTTGGGCGGCCTTCACCGCCATCGTATATGGCATGATCATTTACGGCAGCTTTGTTAAGCTCTGGGGCGTTGATAACAGCTTTACGTTCTTCCACTACATCCGCGCCTTTGGCATCAAAATCACCGAGCACGGCTGGCGGTTTTCCGGTGTGGCGTGGGATAGCTTTTTCACCACCCTCACCATCGCGTCTATCGCCGCCCCGCTCACCGCGCTCTTGGGCCTTGCCACCGCCTACCTGCTGGTGCGGCAAAAATTTGCGGGCAAAGACGTGTTTGAATTCAGCACCATGTTAAGCTTTGCCATCCCCGGCACGGTAATAGGCGTGAGCTACATTCTGGCCTTTAACTTCCCACCCATTGAGCTAACGGGCACCAGCATTATCCTCGTGATCGTGTTTGTGTTCCGCAACATGCCCGTGGGCGTGCGCGGCGGTATTGCCGCCATGAGCCAGCTTGATAAGAGCCTCGACGAGGCGAGCATTACCCTCGGGGCCAACAGCTTTACCACTGCCCGAAGGGTGATTGCGCCCCTGCTTGGCCCCGCCATTCTGGCCGCCCTCACCTATAGTTTTGTGCGGGCCATTACCTCGGTCAGCGCGGTTATTTTCTTGGTCTCTGCCAAGCACAATATGGCCACGTCGTTTATCGTTGGGCGGGTAGAAAATGGCGAGTTTGGCATTGCCATCGCTTATTCCGCCGTGCTGATCGTCACCATGATCACCGTTATTATGCTGCTGCAACTCCTGATCGGGCGGCGCAAATTGCGCGCGTCTGACCGTGTCGAACAATAGGATTTTATTATGAATATGAACACGCCCGGCTCGGTTACCTTTGAAAACGTAGTGAAGAAATACGGCAATGTGACGGCGCTAAAGGCGCTGAATATCACCATTGAACCCGGCACTTTGGTGACGCTGCTCGGCCCCTCGGGCTGTGGCAAAACCACCACGCTACGGCTAATCGCGGGGCTTGAACCGGCCACCGAGGGCAAGGTTTTTATTGGCGGCAAAGATGTAACCCACCTTTCCGCCACTTACCGCGCCGTTTCCATGGTGTTCCAAAGCTACGCGCTTTTTCCGCATATGACGGTGCGCCAAAATGTGGCTTACGGGCTAACGGTGAAAAACATGCCTAAAAACGAGGCCCATGCCAAAGCGGACCAAGGCCTTGAAATGGTGGGGCTAAAGGGCTTTGGAGACCGCCTCCCGAGCGAACTTTCGGGCGGGCAGCAACAGCGCGTGGCCGTGGCCCGCGCCATTGTGCTGGAGCCAGAAGTGCTGCTGTTGGACGAACCCCTTTCCAACCTAGACGCAAAACTCCGTCGCCATGTGCGCGAAGAAATTCGGCAAATCCAGCAAGATTTGGGGCTAACGGCGGTTTACGTGACCCATGATCAAGAGGAAGCCATGGCGGTGTCTGACCGGATTATTGTGATGAAGGACGCGGAAATCGCGCAGGAAGGCTCGCCGCATGATCTTTATGAGCGGCCCAGCTCGGCCTTTATTGCTGATTTTATTGGTGATGCCAATCTCGTGGATTGTGATGTGCTGAACAGCGCCGATGGTGGGGCCGAGATCGCCGTGGCGGGGCAAAAGCTGATGGTGCCAAACGAGGCGGGCCACAAAGGCACGGCCAAAATGGTGCTGCGCCCGCACCATATCCGGCTGGCGGAAAAGGGCGAGGGCTTTGAGGGCAACATCACCTATGCCGCCTACCTCGGCAACCAAATCCAATATACCCTCGACGGCGAGCTTGGCCCGCTTTTTGCCATTGCAGACACCACCGCAAACCCGTTTAAGATGGGCCAGAATGTGCGCATCAGCTTTGATGCCGCAGAAATAAGGCTGGTAGAGGGCTAAATGGACCAAATCATATTTTGCGATATTGACGGCTGCTTGGTTGAGGGCAAACACGCGCCGCTCAATCTTTCAGGCTTGGCGCAGGTTCGGCATCTGGTGGGCCAGTTAGCAGAGCAAGATATCGGATTTTGCCTCAGCACCGGCCGCCCGCAGCCCTATGCCGAGGCCATGGGCCAAGTGCTGGGCCTGCACCTGCCATTTATCTGCGAAAACGGCGCTTTTGTGTTTCATCCGAAGTACGACAAGCCCATTTTGAAGGTGCGCGATAGCAAGCGCCGAAAGCTGCTTAAGCTGCGCAAGCTGCTTTCAGAGGCGAATTACACCATCGAAATGGGCAATGAAGGCTCGCTCAGTGTGTCTTGGAAAGGCATGTGGGACATGACGCCCGCTGAAATTGCCGACCACCGCGACATGATGGACGAGCTTTACCGCGCCTTTGGGTTTAAGTGGACCAACTCCAGCACCTCGATTGATATTCTGGTTAGCGGCCATTCCAAGCGCAGCGGGGCGTCGTTTATTCTTAAGCGCTACGGGATGAGCGCGGAAAACGCATATGCCATTGGCGACAGCGAAAATGACCGCAAAATTCTGGATTATGTCGAGGTGCCGATGTGCCCCGCCAATGCAACGGATTCGGTAAAAGCACAATGCGATGTGATCGCCAGCAAACCCGTTGTGGCGGGCGTGGTTGAGCTGCTCAGCGGTGTTTTAGGCGCGGTTACAGCGAAATAGCCGAGCGCCCGAGGTCCAGAAAGCGCTTGCGCCGCGCCGCTATAAGCGCTGCACCGTCTTCGTTTTCCAACCCTGTAAGCAGCTCCTCAATAGCATCTCCCACAGATTTTATCGTGTCTTCCCGCGCGCGATGCGCCCCGCCCATAGGCTCGGGGATCACCAGATCAGCCACAGAAAGCTTCTCTAAATCCTGCGCCGTAAGCCGCAAGGCTTCAGCCGCCTCACGCATTTTCTCGGAATCTTTCCACAAAATCGCCGCGCAGCCCTCGGGCGAAATTACTGAGTAAACCGAGTGCTCCAGCATCGCCAGCTTATCCGCCGCCGCAAAGGCCACGGCCCCGCCAGAGCCACCTTCGCCAATAATAACCGCTATCAGCGGCACACCGATTTGCAGGCATTTTTCTGTGGCGCGCGCAATCGCTTCCGACTGCCCCCGCTCCTCAGCCCCTTTGCCGGGGTAGGCGCCTTGGGTGTCCACAATCGTAATCACTGGCAGCTTAAAACGGTCGGCAAGGTCCATCAAACGGGTGGCTTTGCGGTAGCCCTCAGGCCGCGCCATGCCAAAATTCCGCTCAATGCGGCTGTTGGTATCATGGCCTTTTTCATGGCCTATCACCACCACGGGGCGGTCATTAAACCGAGCCAAGCCACCCATAATGGCGTGGTCATCGGCAAAGTTCCGGTCCCCTGCTAGAGGCGTATATTCCTGAAACAGGGCTTCAATATAGTCTTTGCAATGAGGGCGGTCGGGGTGGCGCGCCACTTGGCATTTGCGCCAGGGCGTCAGCCCAGCATAAAGCTCGGCCAGCAGAACCTCGGCTTTGGCGTCCAGTGCCGCGGCCTCGCTATCCACATCCATCTCGGGGTTTTGCCGCGCCATGGCCCGCAATTCCTCGGCTTTGCCCTCAATTTCGGCCAGCCCTTTTTCAAATTCCAGATAGTTTCGCATATCAACCCCGTGCAATTATCCTTTATATATGGCGGGCAGCGGGGCAGATTGCAACGCCCCAATCCCCCCTTGCAGCAACTTTCCGCGATGCTTAAGGTGAGCCAAACAAGGGGAAAAAGGTGAGCAGCAAGAACCAAAGCTATGAGCGCCGTATTTTGCGCGTGCTTAGCCACATACATGATAACCTTGATGGGGACTTGAGCTTAGAGACCCTTTCACGCGTTGCTTGCATGTCGCCCTTTCATTGGCATCGGGTTTTTTACGGGGTCACGGGCGAAACGCTGGCCAACTGTATTCGCCGCGTTCGC
>WTAL01000197.1 GCA_013139635.1 Paracoccaceae bacterium | reverse complement strand
CGCCAACTGACCTGTGGCGCTATGTGTCCGAAGGGCATAACGGCATTGACCTAAGCGCCAAAACCATCCAGTTTTTGCTTGTTCGACAAGCGATGGTTGAGCAATCCATCTCCCTGAAATCCGAATTTTCAGAAACCTCATTGCTGCTAGAATTCTAACGCCCCTCTTTGCAAGCGAAGCGCCGCACGCGCCGACAAGGTGGCCCGAAGGGTCGCCGCGGAGGCGCGACGCCAGAACTGCTGGGTCGTCCACACTTTTATGCCGAGGGTTGGCTCAAACCTGCACAGGGCGCTTTCGCCACACCGCCTATCCATTCAAGACCGCGCTTTCAAAGCTGAAGCTAAAGCTGTACAATCTTGTATGCAACGCCCTCCAACCCGCTAAAGGTTTCGAGACCGTGGCACTTAAGAGCTTTGCGTTTTTCTAAGCTCAAAGCCCCTTCTACGGTAACGGTTATGGCATGCATATCTTCTACATACCGAACGACCACGCCATCGATGAGAACGCGGTGAACTCGGTATTCATCACTGTTAGGATCACGTTCAACAACGCTATGCGGAATTGGTGGCGAAAACCGTGAGTAGAATAAATCCGCGTTAACAATATGACCACGCGCTTCAAACTCCGCACGATACTTCTCAGCAAAACTGTCTTGGCGTGATAAGCGGCTGGCGCGCGCCACCTGCTCAATTTGCCACAACTCATTTAAGCTTTCATCTTCACGCACCAACAACCATCTTTTGAAAGGCTTTCCGGCTAGGCTATGCCAAGATTTCTCCACAAGATCGAATTCCCAAACCGTTAGGTTTTCAACCGTCGTTTTCGAAGGGTGGTGTGTGACTTGCCCACCAGTGCAAACTATCTTAGAGCGGCCTACATCTAGCTCTGCCCTATGGTCATACAGCCATGGCGGCGCCTGTTTTTGCGTTGCTACACGATGGATAGAAAAGTCAGATAGCTGCAAGCGATAGACCCGCGTTTCGGTGTCACAGCGGTCTTCCGGATACCGCAATCCGCCGATGATAATTATATCATCGCCAATCTGAGTGGCGCTGTGAAAGTCTGTCGGCGGAAATACATCGGTCGGATACCCATAAATTTCGATGGATGAATCTGGTCGCACGACAACAACATCGTTGTAGATGTAAAAGTCCGGATCGTAATGATCCTCATGCTCCCCCCCAATGTAGACGATTGTACCATCGGAAAGCTGTGTTTTTGATTGGCCATATCGGCTAAAGCACCAACCAGGAGATTTTTTCTCACCCGTGCCTGCTGCTTTATGGGCCGCACCGGGCCAAGCCTGTGTTTGAACTAACCAAGACCAAACAGCGTTTGTTTGACTTTCAGGGTTTGTTTCGCCCCTTCTGGGAGCACACCAATTAGCGAATTGATTGACGATGGCAGTGGGCGCTTGAAGCTTTTTTTTCATTATTTTTTGTCGGCTATCCCGACCATGTTAAAATGCACTACAGTATCCGCCTAGTTTGTTTCTGGCGTAAGGTCAACGACGTTCAAGGTTCAAACAGTCACCCAACAGTTTTAGCCAGAATTCCACACACGCGGTGCCCAATGGCCAACATATGCTTCACACCTTCCGCAAGCCATTACAATACCGCGCCATTTTCGCCTGATAGCTCAGCGCCGAGCCCTTAAGCTTTTCGATGCTTTCCGCATCCAGCGCGCGCACCACTTTGGCCGGCGAGCCCACCACAAGCGACCCATCGGGGATCACCTTACCCTCCGTCACGAGCGCCCCTGCCCCAATCAGGCAATCTCGCCCGATTTTGGCGCCGTTCAGCACAATCGCCCCCATACCAATCAGGGAATTATCGCCAATTTCGCAGCCATGCAGCATGGCCTTATGCCCAATCGTGCAGCCGGCACCAATGGTTAGCGGATGGCCCGGATCGGTGTGCATCACCGTGTTTTCCTGCACATTGCTGCCCGCACCAATGGTTATCCGCTCATTATCCCCACGCAGCACCGCGCCAAACCAAATAGACACCATCTCTTCAATCAGCACATCACCAATCAGCACGGCTTCATCGGCTATCCAATGCGCGCCCAAGGGCAGCACTGGCCGAACGCCGTCCAGCTCATATATCATTGCAGCGCCTCATACTCAGCATTTAGCCCCGCCACAAAGCCGTTTAGCCCCGTTACCCGCGCCCGCTTCAGCCGCTCGGCCTGCACAATGGCGCGTAAATCAGCCTCGGCTTTGTCCACGTCATCATTCACCAGCACATAATCATATTCCGCCCAATGGCTGATCTCGGAGCGCGATTGCGCCATCCGGCCCGCAACCACGTCTGCACTATCCTGCCCGCGCTTAGTGAGCCGCGCCTCAAGCTCGGCAATGCTGGGCGGCAACACAAACACCGAAACCACGGCCTCGCTTAAAGGCGAATTCCTGATCTGCTGCCCGCCTTGCCAGTCCACATCAAACAGCACATCTTGCCCACCGGCAATGGCTGTTTCTACCGGCGCTACTGGCGTGCCGTAAAAATTACCAAACACCTCAGCATGCTCCAGCATGCCGCCGCTTTCCAGCAAGGCTTCAAACTCTGCGCGGGTTTTAAAGTAATATTCCCGCCCATCCACTTCGCCTTCCCTCGGCTTGCGCGTTGTGGCCGACACCGAAAAAACCACCCCCGGGTCATTCTCTAACACTCGTTTTGAGAGCGTAGATTTGCCCGCCCCCGAGGGGGACGACAAAATAAACAACAGCCCGCGCCGGTCCAGTTTCATGGTGTTCTCCTAAATATTTACGCCGTATTTGCCCAAAGCGGCGCCTCGTTGTCTAGCCCTAAGGCGAAAAACCGCCAGTTTTATTAAAATCGCGCGCTTATAGGCAAGATATCGCGCGCCTAAAATAACCCCCTTGATTTCCTTAACAATTCAAAAATTTCTGTCACATAGGCGACAGGGTAATCCACCCATTTCTCGCTAATATTAACGATACATGACCACAAACGGTTACATACCGTTAAAATTCTATTATTCTTATTGGTGAAGTTACGATAAAAGCCAAAACAGGCAGGACATTATGAGCGCACAACAAAAAGTAAGAAAAATGCAAAACCCGATTTTTAACAATTTATTTGATCACTGGAGCGCGTTGCGCGAGGGCAATAGCGTGCCTAATCGTTGTGAGATTGACCCTCGCGTTTTCCCGGACGCGCTGGAAAACACCTTCATCTTTGAGCGCATTGCCAAAGGTGATTTTCGGGCGCGACTGGCAGGGATGAACCTGTGTGACATGATGGGCATGGAAGTGCGTGGCCAATCTGCCGCCAGCTTTATGCAGCATGACGAGCGCGACCATATCCAAAAAGTGCTTGAGCAAATCCTGCAACGCCCCGCCATTGGGGAGCTGATGCTAACGGGCCGCGATCTTTCCGGCGTCTGCTATGAGGTGAACATGATCTTGCTGCCCTTGCGCAGCGATATGGGCGAGGTTAACCGCGTGATCGGCTGCATTTCTTATCCGCAAAAGCCGTTTAACGCCCCGCTACGCTTTGCAATAAAATCCAAAAAAATAACGCCGCTTAGCGCGCTTGGCAGCAATTCCGAAGAAATTGCCGTCGGGTTTTCAGAACGCATAGAGCCGTTTCGCCCGCAGGGGTTTAGGTCCGTATCAGAAAATGAAAACCCGGTGCCATCACCTAAAAAAAGCGGACACCTGAAGCTGGTAAAAGACGACTAGAGTCCCTGAAGCGCCAGCAAAGCGCTGAGGTCGGAGTGATCTAGCACCACATCAGCCTTGGCCTTTAGCGCGGCTTTGGCGTGGTAAGCCACGCCCAGCCCCGCGCCTTCGATCATCGCCAAATCATTGGCGCCATCACCCACCGCAATCACATCTGCGCGGGTAATGCCGCGCGCGGCGCAAAGCTCGTCCATCGCTTCCAGCTTGGATTCGCGGCCCAAAATCGGCTTGGTGACCGTGCCATCCAGCACGCCGCCCGCCATATTCAGCACATTAGCGCGGTTATGCTGGAAGCCAACCTTGGCGGCTACTTTTCCCGTAAAATAAGTGAACCCACCCGACACCAGCGCCGTATAGGCCCCGCGTACATTCATGGTTTCCACCAAAGCGCACGCGCCAGGGTTTATCGAAATTCGCTCTTCATACGCACACTCTAAAGCGCCCTCGCCTAAGCCCGCCAGCAAGGCCACCCGCGCTTCAAGGCTTTCCTCAAAGCCCATTTCGCCGCGCATCGCCACTTCGGTAATTTCAGAAATCTCAGCTTTGACTCCGGCAAAATCCGCCAGCTCGTCAATGCATTCCACCGGAATAATCGTGCTGTCCATATCGGCAATCAGCAGTTTTTTCTCACGATTCAAGGCGGGCACAAAGTTCACGTCCACCCCAGCAAGCACCACCGCTGGCCGCGCGCCGCGCAAAACCACATCAACAGCACACGCTGAAAGTCGACGCGGCGCCACCGAGTCCAA
>WTAL01000155.1 GCA_013139635.1 Paracoccaceae bacterium | reverse complement strand
CAGTAGAAGCCACCAGGACCGTTCATGTCATAGTTTTCAGCTAGGTCGTCATAGCCCATTACGTCCCAGTCCATGCCGGACGTGGAAGAAACGTGATCCATGGCTGTTGAGCCAATGCTGCCGAAAGAAAGCTTGGCATTGTCGGATTTGATGTAAATCAGAGCAGTGTTGTCGCTTGCAACAGCGCCACCAAGGTCGTCAAGATTTACAGTTGTTTCAAAACCAGCAGTGATGCCGTCGCCGATTGATACAGCAGAGCTGAGATCAACAGACAGGTTCCAGGCGAAACCGTTAATGTCGTTATATTCGAAGCCGGCTGTGCCGCCGAAGTCTACGCCGCCACCGTGGCCAGCAGCGAATGCGGAACCAGACATGGCAACCAGTGCAGTAGTTGCAAAGAGAACGTTTTTCATCGTTATTCTCCGTTTGTGTTAAAATAATACCTCAACTGGATTGCCCAGCAGGAGTAAGCCTTTATTCACGCATCTGTGCTTTCAGGTCAAGCAAGCCGCCAAGCCAAAAGCGATTGTTTTGAGAGCCGTTGCATTTTTGGCACACATTCAGCGCGGCACTCTTTGGAATCTGCTTGTTTCGGCTGATATCAGCCGATAAACCAAGGAAAAGCTTAATAGGAGCCTGCCAGTGTCACGTTATAATGCCCAAGTTACCGAGCCCAAATGGCAAGCCAAATGGCGGGATTCGGAGGTTTTTAAGGCCGAGCGGGATGAGTCGCGCCCTAAGTATTATGTGTTGGAGATGTTTCCCTACCCTTCGGGCAAGCTCCATATTGGCCATGTGCGCAACTATACTATGGGTGATCTGGTAGCGCGTTATAAGGCCGCCAAGGGCTTCAACGTGTTTCACCCCATGGGCTGGGATGCCTTTGGTATGCCCGCTGAAAACGCAGCGATGAAGCACAATACCCACCCCGGTAAGTGGACCTATAAGAATATAGCCGAGATGAAAGAGCAGTTTGCCGCTCTGGGCCTGTCGCTCGATTGGTCGCACGAGTTTGCCACCTGTGATGTGGAGTATTACGGCCAGCAGCAGGCGCTTTTCCTTGATATGCTTGAGGCGGGGCTGGCTTACCGCAAAAATGCCTCTGTGAATTGGGATCCGGTTGATATGACCGTGCTCGCCAATGAGCAAGTGATTGACGGTAAGGGCTGGCGCTCGGGCGCGGCGGTGGAGCGTAAAGAGCTGACGCAGTGGTTCTTTAAGATCTCGGAATATGCCGATGATTTGCTGGAAGCGCTGGACGGGCTGAAAAACTGGCCAGATAAAGTGCAGCTGATGCAAGCCAACTGGATTGGCAAATCCAAAGGCCTGCAATTCAAGTTTGAAACCAAAGGCGCACCTGAGGGTTTTGACGAGTTGGAAGTTTATACCACTCGCCCCGATACGCTTTTTGGCGCGAGTTTCGCGGGCATTTCAGCTGACCACCCGTTGGCCAAGGCGCTGGAAAGCAATCCAGAGGTTGCCGCCTTTAATGCAGAGTGCCGCCGCACCGGCACCAGTGCCGAAGCCTTGGAAAAGGCCGAAAAGCTGGGCTATGATACTGGCATTAAAGTAGTACACCCCTTTGATAGCTCGATTGAGCTGCCAGTATACATCGCCAATTTCATCCTGATGGATTACGGCACGGGTGCCATTTTCGGCTGCCCCGCGCATGACCAACGCGACCTTGATTTCGCTCGTAAATACGGGCTGGCCGTCACGGCGGTTGTTTCGCCGGATGGCAATGACTTTGCCGTTGAAAACGAAGCCTTTATCGACTCCGGCACGCTCATAAACTCTCGTTTTATGGATGGCATGGATATTGAATCCGCCAAAGCCGAGGCCACCAAGCGGGTTGAGGCGGCCAATATGGGCGAGGGTAAAACCGTATTTCGCCTGCGCGATTGGGGCATTTCAAGGCAGCGCTATTGGGGCTGCCCCATCCCCGTTGTGCATTGCGAAAGCTGTGGCGTGGTGCCTGAGAAAAAGGAAAACCTCCCGATTGAGCTGCCCGAAGACATCAACTTCGACAAGCCGGGCAACCCGCTGGACCGCCACCCGACATGGCGCAACACCACTTGCCCTAGCTGCGGCGGCGAGGCCCTCCGCGAAACCGACACCATGGATACCTTCGTCGATAGCTCATGGTATTACGCCCGCTTTACGTCTTCCAACGCCGACACGCCCACCAATTTGGCTGATGCCGATTACTGGATGAACGTCGACCAATATATCGGCGGCGTAGAGCACGCGATTCTGCACTTGCTTTATTCACGCTTCTTCGCCCGTGCGATGGTAAGAACCGGCCACCTGCCCGAGCGCTGCATCGAGCCATTTAATGCGCTGTTTAACCAAGGCATGGTGTGCCACGAAACCTATTCCACCAAAGACGAAAATGGCCGTGACGTTTGGCATGCCCCCGACGAGCTGGTGGCTGATGGCGATGGTTATAAGCTGCGGGAAACCGGCGAGGCCATTACCGTTGGTCCATCAATAAAAATGTCGAAATCCAAGCTCAACGTGATCGACCCTGTCGAGCAGATCGAGCAATTTGGAGCCGATACCTCGCGCTGGTTTGTGCTGTCAGACAGCCCCCCCGAGCGCGATGTGGAGTGGACGACTTCCGGCGCCGAGGCTTCATGGAAACACATGCAGCGCATTTGGCGGATGGCGGTTGAGATCGCGGAAGAAAACCGCGATGGCGAGGACATTGCACTGACCAAAGCCACCCACCGCGCCATTCAGGATGTGACCGAGGGCTATGAGGGCTTCGCCTTTAACAAATCCATCGCGCACCTCTACCAGTTCACCGCTGCGATTGCCAAATCCAAGGGTGACCGTCGCGAAGCCATGCGCACCATGGCCCTGCTTATGCAGCCGATCACGCCGCATATTGCCGAGGAATGCTGGGAGTTGCTCGGTGGTGAAGGCATGGCCGTGCAAGCCGCTTTTCCCGAATTTGACCCCGCAAAACTGGTGGAAGATACCATCACGATGCCGATTCAGATCAACGGCAAGCGACGGGCGGAAATCAGCGTAAGCAAAGATGCCTCTAAAGAAGAGGTTGAAAAGCTGGCGCTGGCGCATGATGCTGTGATCAGAGCTTTGGATGGGGGCACCCCGAAAAAGCTGATCGTAGTGCCGGGTAGGATTGTGAATGTCGTCGTTTAGCCGTCGAACCATATTATTAGCCCCGCTGGCGCTCGCCGCCTGCGGGTTTAGGCCGATCTATGGCCGCGGCTCTGCCGCCGAAGCGCTGCACGGCAAAATCGCCCTTGGGCCGGTAGATGACCGCCTGAGCTTTGAGTTTTATGAGCAGCTCGAAAATAGACTTGGTCGCGCCGAAACGCCGGTTTTTCAGCTTGAGATCACACTGAATGTTGAGTCCCAAGGTCTCGCCATCACGCAAGACAACGCGATTACGCGCTACAATCTCACGGGCATCGCCAGTTTCTCCCTCATAGATATCGCGCGTGGCGAAGTGGTGCTGCAAGACAAACTCCGCGCCTTTACCGCCTATAGCGCGACGGCCAACGCTTACGCGACCTTCATTTCCGAGCGCGACGCCAAACGGCGGCTGGCGGTTTCCCTTGCTGACCAAATCGCCATTCGAATTGTTTCGAGTGCCGAGAATATTGGGCTATGAAGCTCAGCGCCCGCGATGCTATCCGGTTTTTTGAAAAGCCGGATAAAGCCAAAGCAGCCGTGCTGCTGCATGGGCCAGACGCCATGCGAATTTCCCTTAAACGCAAGGCGCTGATTGATGCGCTGACCGGCCCGAATGCGGACGAGGAAATGCGGCTCACAAGGCTAGACGCCGCCGTTCTGCGCAAAGACCCTGCTGCGTTGGCTGATGCCACCAAAGCTGTGGGCTTCTTTCCGGGCTTGCGCGTTGTGCATGTGGAATCCGCCACGGATACCACCACCAAAGCCGTAAAAGCCGCGCTGGAAGACTGGCAGGCAGGCGATGCGGTGATCGTGATCACGGCTGGCCAGCTTAACGCCCGCTCTAGTCTGCGAAAGCTCGTTGAGGGCGGGCGGAGTAGTGTGGCCATCGGGATCTATACCGACCCGCCAACCCGTGAGGAGATCGAGAGCCAGCTTGCCACCAAAGGCCTGCAAAACATGCCGCCAGATACCATGCGCGATATCCAAACGCTGGCGCGCGAGCTGGACCCGGGGGACTTTGCACAAACCCTTGAAAAGCTTTCCCTTTATAAGCTGAGTGATACCACGCCCGCCAGCCCTGAAGACCTGCTAAACTGTGTGCCCGCCACCCATGAGGCTGGCCTTGATGTGCTGGTCCGCCATATCGCCGAAGGGCGCTCGGCTGAGATTGGCCCGCATATGGCGCGGCTAGCTTCCCAAGGCGCTAACCCGACCACGCTCACGATCACCACTACCCGCCATTTTCGCCAGCTTCATGCGGCGGCGGCCAGTAACCAAGGCGTCGACCAAGCCCTCAGCCGCCTGCGCCCGCCGGTTTTTGGCCCGCGCCGAGACCAAATGGCGAGGCAAGTCCGAAACTGGGGGCTGCCACGGCTGGAAGCGGCGCTCGGGGTGTTGATGGAAACCGATCTGAACCTGCGCTCCTCCAAGCCATACCCTGCCATGGCCCTGACCGAGCGCGCTTTTATTCGCATTGCGATGATGCACCCGCGTTAGACCCAAAACCGCGATCGTCTTTCTGTCGGATTTTTGTATGATTTGTGTCGGACATCTAGCGTGCAGGGTTTGACAATCTTGCCCGCCCGATATTTGATACCCACAACCAAGGAGAAGCAAATGTATCAGGTTATCGGCACCGCCCGCTCCCGCGCCATGCGGGTTTTTTGGATGTTGGAAGAGTTGGGGCAGGATTATGAAATTCTGGAAGCTGGCCCGCGCAGTGAAGCCGCGCAAAAGGTTAATCCATCGGGGAAAGTTCCGGCCCTCATTGATAACGGCACCGCTATTTTTGATTCGGTCGCGATTATGCAATACTTGGCCGACAAACACGGCGCGATGACGGCCCCCTGTGGCACCATCGAGCGGGCTATTCAGGATAGCTTTGTGCATTTTGCCAATGATGAAATGGACGCGGTGCTTTGGGTCGCAACGAAACACACGTTTTATTACCCCGAAGAGCTGCGCGTGCCCGCTATTCGCCCCTCTGCCGAGTGGGATTTTGCCCGCGCGATGAAAACGCTGGAAACGCGGCTGGGGGACAATGAATTTGTGATGGGGAGCGAGATTACGGTGCCGGACTTGTTGATCAGCCATTGTGCTGGCTGGGCGCTTGGCGCGAAATTTGAGCTGCCCAAGGGCAAAGTGGGTGATTACCTTAAACGCCTGCGCGCCCGCCCTGCCATGAAGCGGGCTTTGGCAAAAGCCAGCGAAAGCGCCTCGGCTTAAAGTTTTCTGATGAAAAGCCGAAACCTCCCGTTTTGTGGAGGCTTTGGATAGCAGCTTTATACATAGCCCTGTAGACATGTCATATATGACATGTCTACAGGGCTATGTATGTAATGGGAATATACCGCCTAGGCTAGTTGGGGAGACAGGATTTTTCTGCGGCGATCAGGAACTCCTGATTGCCGTGTTGCCCCAATATCGGGCTTTCATCCTCATGGGTGATGCGCCAGCCCTCGGCCTCCAGAAAGCCTCGCACATCTGCCCGCGCCTGCGCTTTGGCCGTGTCATCCTTCACAATCCCGCTTTTGCCGATTTTGGCGCGTCCCACCTCGAATTGAGGCTTGATAAGGCCAATAAATTTAGCGCCCTGTTTGCCCAAGCCAAGCGCCATTGGCAGGGCTTTGGTCAGGGAGATAAACGACACATCTGTCACAATGAAACCCACGGTCGGCACGGCGCCTTCAGGGATGTTTTTTGCGTTTACCCCTTCGAGGTTCACCACGCGGGCATCGCTTAATAGCTTGGGGTGCAGCTGGCCATGGCCAACATCCAGCGCGTAAATTTTTGAGGCCCCAGCCTCTAGCAACACTTGCGTAAAGCCACCCGTAGACGCCCCGACATCCAAAGCTATGGCCCCCTCTGGAGAAAGCTGAAAAGCCTCAAGCGCGTGGGCCAGTTTTAGAGCGGCACGCGATACATACGGGTTCGGGTTTTCGGTGAGGCTCAGCGATTCATCGGTCACCTTTTGTGAGGGCTTTTTGGCGGGCTTTCCCGCCACCCGCACCACGCCAGCGGCAATGAGCTCTTGCGCGCGGGCGCGGCTCTCGGTGAGGCCCGCCGCCACTAAGGCCTGATCAAGGCGCATGGTCAGCTTTGATTTGGTCACTGGTTTTGCGAGAGTCGTCATGGCTCCAACCTGGGGGCTTTAGCGCGTAAGCAAGCCGCTGCCGCAGGGTGAGATTGGGCGCGAAAATATCGCGCAGCATCCCCGCCCACTCATGAAACGCCACCCGCAACGGATTAAAGGTGCCGAGGTTTTGCACCAAGCCATAATCCGGCGTTTCCTCCTCGGGCTGGAAGGTGCCAAACATCTTGTCCCAGATAATAAAAACGCCGGCGTAATTGGTGTCGAGGTATTTTGGATTGCGGCCATGATGCACGCGGTGGTGGCTCGGGGTGTTCATAACGGCCTCAAACCAGCGGGGCATTTTGCCAATGGCTTCGGTATGAATCCAGAATTGGTACACAAGGTTAACCCCGCCGACAAACAGCACCATTTCGGGGCTGAACCCGAGCAGAATAAGCGGCGCGCGCAGCACCATCATTAGGGTGAAGGTGGCGGTCCAAGTTTGCCGGAGGGCCGTGCTAAGGTTATAATGCTGGCTGGAATGGTGATTTACGTGGCTGGCCCAAACCCAGCGCACGCGGTGGCCAAAGCGGTGCACCCAATAATACCGCAGATCATCCAGCACAAAGCAGAGCGCGATAATAGCCACCGAGGCGCCAAGATTAAACAGCCGAAACTCCCACAGGAACGTAAAAAGCCCGTAGGCCACAAAGCCAAGCGCGATGCCTGCCACCACACTTCCTGCGCCCATCAGGAGCGATGTCGCGGTATCTCGGGTTTCATAGCTGCCACCTTTGCCCTTAAGTTTGATCCAAGCGATTTCGGCAACCATAAGGCCGACAAAAAGCGGGATAGAGAGCATGACGATATCGGGGAAGTTCATTTCAAACCCTCTTTTCAAGCACGGTTTTCAGGGTTTCGGCCCAGATCCGACGCACCATTTTATCACTGATTTCAATATCAACATGCGGCGCGGTTATATCCGGTAGATCTATCCGCAACACATCCCCGTGCTGCTCCAAAACGCCCGCTTTCAGCACCCGCCCCACGGCCTCGTCGCCCATGGCCCAAAGCAGGCCAGTGCCGCCATCTTCGAGGTCAATCAGCGCGGCAAAGCCCGAGGGCTCCAGCAGTGCGCCCGATGCTGGCGAGTCCGGAAATTCGTTGCTCCACATCGCCAGCACTTCGGCTTTGCTTTCAAGTCGCACACGTGCCGAGCCGCCGGTGAAATGCACCAAGGCGACGATGCCGGCAATGCCGACGGTTACGATGATAAGGGTGACCCATAAAGACATGGGCAAAGTTTACCCGATTTTGGCGAGGGTTCAACAGCTTACGTCGAGATAGGGTGTTGAAGGCAATGCGGGGCTCTTCTCAGGGGCGAGCGTGTTTACGCGAAGGGGCGTGTCGCCCCTGCCGATGCGAAGCCGAGGTCACGCCCAACTGTCGGGGTCGTTTGCGCAGCAAACAGCATACGGCGGGCGGGAGGGCTTTCTTTGAATTTAGCGCAATGCCGAAGTATAGCACCCAGCCAAGTGTGCCTTTGCTTCGGGGAGGCCAGAACCCCCGGTGCTTGGGGTGAGTAAGCCCTTATCCCCCCGCTCAGCAAAGGCACGTTTTCAGCAGAGCTGAAAATCGCCTGCCGCTGGCCGTGGCCTCGGCTTCGCCTCGGTGGGTGCGGGCTGTGAATGATGGGGATAATCGGGCGCCAAGGCTATGAATTCATCACAGCCTTGGCGGGATTGTTCGGGCTCTTAAAGCGTGCGCTCAAGCTCTTCGGTGGTGAAAATCTCGATAACATCGTCTGCACGAATGTCTTCGTAATTCTCAAATGCCATGCCACATTCTTGGCCGGACTGAACTTCTTTCACTTCGTCTTTATGCCGCTTCAGTGTCTTCAGCTTGCCCTCGTGGATAACCACGTTATCACGCAGCAAGCGCACACCAGCCGCACGGCGGGCCACACCTTCGGTAACCTCGCAACCCGCGATTTTGCCTGTGCCGGTGATTTTAAACACCTCTTTGATCTTGGCATAACCGATGAAGGTTTCCTTAACCTCAGGGGAAAGCAGGCCAGAAGCGGCCGCCTTGATGTCGTCCACCAGATCATAAATGATCGAGTAATAGCGGATTTCAACACCCTTTTGGTTGGCGGTATTACGCGCTTGCGAGTTTGCCCGCACGTTAAAGCCGATAATCGGCGCGCCAGAAGCTTCCGCCAGCGTTACATCCGATTCGGTGATCGCGCCAACGCCGGAGTGCAGCACTTTTACCCGCACCTCGTCATTGCCGATTTTCTCACAGGCTTGCACGATCGCCTCGGCAGAGCCTTGCACGTCGGCCTTAAGCACGATCGGCAGCTCGGAAACGCTTTCGTCGGCTTTGGCATTGGCCAAAAGCTGATCGAGCGAAACGCCCGCGCCAGCCGCAGCCTTCTTATCTTTAGCAACCTGCGCACGGTATTCGGCAATCTCACGCGCCCGCGCCTCGTCTGGCACCACGTTCAGTACGTCACCAGCTTCGGGAGAGCCGTTCAGGCCTAACACTTCCACCGGCACCGAGGGGCCAGCTTCTTCAACGCGGTTGCCTTGATCATCGATCAGTGCCCGCACTTTGCCCCATTGCTCGCCAACCACAAAAATATCGCCACGCTTCAGCGTGCCTTTTTGGATTAGCACCGTGGCCACAGGGCCACGGCCAACGTCAAGCTTAGCCTCGATCACTGCGCCTTCGGCAGGGCGATCAGGGTTGGCTTTTAGTTCTAGCAGTTCAGCTTGCAGCGCTATGTTTTCTAGCAGCTTATCAAGGCCAAGGCCGGTGATAGCCGAAACTTCAACGTCAAGCACATCACCAGACATCGCTTCCACAACCACGTTGTGTTGCAAGAGCTCGGTGCGCACCTTAGTTGGGTCAGCGCCTTCGCGGTCCATCTTGTTGATCGCAATAATAATTGGCACATCAGCCGCGTGCGCGTGGTTAATCGCCTCAATGGTTTGTGGCATTACGCTATCATCAGCGGCCACAACCAGCACCACGATATCGGTTACCTGCGCGCCGCGAGAGCGCATGGAGGTAAAGGCGGCGTGGCCGGGGGTGTCGAGGAAGCTCATCACTTCTCCACTGTCGAGCGTGATTTGGTAAGCGCCAATATGCTGGGTAATGCCACCGGCCTCACCCTTTACCACGTTGGTTTTGCGAATCGCGTCGAGCAATGAGGTTTTACCGTGGTCCACGTGGCCCATGATGGTGATCACAGGGGGGCGTGTGAGCAGGTTTGTCTCGTCAGAATCATCTTCCGAAACCAGAATATCCTCAACCGCGGCGTCAGATACCCGCACCACTTTGTGGCCAAATTCTTCGACCAGCAGTTGCGCTGTTTCGTGGTCAATCGTTTGGTTTTGCGTCGCCATAATGCCGTTGTTCATCAGGGCTTTCACCACATCAGCCACACGCTCGGTCATCCGGTTGGCGAGTTCCTGCACCGTAATGGCATCAGGCACCTGTACATCGCGGAAAACCTTTTCGTGCTCTACGGGGCCGCCCATCATTTTGCGCTTATCGCGCGCTTGGCGGCGCTTGATTGCAGCCATGGAGCGCTGGCGATTGCCACCGCCACCGAGGGCTTGGTTGATGGTCAGCTTGCCAGAACGGCGGCGGTCATTGCCGCCTCCGCCTTTGGCAGGGCGCGCTTGCTGCTGCTTGCGGTCATCGGCTGGCTTGAGCGCTGGCTTGAGGTTTTTATTAGGAACGGAGCGGCCTGCCTCAGCCCGCGCGCCAGCAACTTGTGCGGCGGCTGGGTCTTCGGTTTGGGCTGGGGTGCGCAGCTTGGGCTGTGCGGCCCCGCTAATGGTGCGCTTATTGGCTTTGGCTTCAGCAGCTTCTGCTTCTGCCTTGGCTTTGGCTTCTTCAGCCTCGCGCTCGGCACGAATTTTGGCTTCAGCGGCCTCGCGCTCAACGGCATCTTTTTCGGCACGACGCTTAGTGCGCTCGCCTTCACGGGCTTCCGATTGCGCTAGCTCTTTCGCGGCGCGTTCTGTTTCCATGGCCCGCGCGGCATCGAGTGCCTTTTTACGGCGAGCCATTTCGGCATCAGAAAGGTAGCTGCCCGCTGGTTTTTTACCACCCGGCTTTCCGCCGCCACCAGCACCGCCAGCTTTTGGCACAAAAACCCGCTTGCGCTTGGTCTCGACAACGACGTTTTTGGTCCGCCCATGCGAGAACTTCTGCCGCACAGTGCCGCCCGCTAAGCCCAATGGCTTTTTGCCGTCGTTATTTGTCGTATCGCTCATTATTCACCTTTCAACGCCGCGCCCTTGCGTGGCATTTATACCTGTCTGACCCGAGGGTCAATCATACCATTTTGCCGAGCGCCCTAAGGCGCCCCGCTTCAAAAAGGACTCGATCTGTGAACCCACCAGACAATATCGCGGCATGTATCACATTATCTCGCCCAAAAGCCAAACCCAATTCGTCACCTGAAAGGGCCTCAATTCGAGAATCTTCACCATTTGGCGGCCTAAGCGCTGATTTTCCGCGCTCAGAGCCGTCAGACGCCTGCAAAAGCACGTCGGCCTCACCCGAAACTAGCGCGGCTTTTACCTTTTCAAGCCCACAAATCGCGCGACCTGTTTTGCGCGCCATGGAAACCGCCTGCAAAAGCCGGTGGCGCACCAGTGATTCCACTTGGTCCGCCAGCCCGTCATCCGCCGAGACTTTCATTTTAGCCCCGCGCGAAAACAAGCCCTTTTGCACGGCTTTCTCAATCGACTCCCGATCAGCCTTCACCCAAATCCCGCGCCCGGGCAGATTTTGCCCGAGATCAGGATAGATTTTGGCTTCAGGGCCAACCACAAACCGGATTAGCTCATCAGTCGCACAGACCTCACCAGACACAATACACTTGCGTCTGGTATCACTTCGGTCTTTTTGCTGCCCACCGCGCGTCATATCCAAGTTCCGAAGCCATTAAGCTTCGGCCTCCGGTGCAGCTTCTTCGTCAGTCTCTTCTTCTTCAGGCGCGTTTTGCGCGTCCAGCTCTTCTTGGGTTAGCCAGCCGAGCATTACGCGAGCATTCATGATCATGGCTTGAGCTTCTTCCAAACCAACGTCAAACGTCTCCAGCAAGCCGTCGTCTTTTACCCGCTGGCCATCAACAGTGGTGTAGCCACCAGCCAGCTCCCAGTCTGCACATTGCGCGAAGTCTTCCAGCGTTTTGATGCCATCTTCGGCCAGCGCTGCAAACATTTGCGGGGTCAGGCCTTCATAGTCAAACAAGCTCTGCTCAACGCCCAGCTCACGTGCTTTTTCGATGAACTTAGCATTTTGCTCTTCAATGCTTTCGCGCGCACGGGCTTGCAGCTCTTCTACGGTGGCTTCGTCAAACCCGTCAATCGTCATCAGTTCGTCGGCTTCCACATAAGCCACTTCTTCTAGCGAGGTGAAGCCCTCAGAGGCCAGAAGTTGTGCGACCAGCTCGTCCACATTAAGCGCATCCATAAACACTTTGGTGTTGGCGGCAAATTCGGCTTGGCGGCGCTCGCTTTCGTCGCTTTCGGTCATGATATCAATATCATATCCGGTAAGCTGCGACGCAAGCCGCACGTTTTGGCCACGGCGGCCAATCGCGAGGCTGAGCTGCTCATCCGGCACAATCACCTCGATGCGCTCGGCGTCGTCATCCAAGATAACCTTGGAAACCTCGGCGGGCTGAAGCGCGTTTACCAAGAAGGTTGGCGCGTCCTCATTCCACGGAATAATGTCGATTTTTTCGCCCTGAAGCTCGGAAACAACAGCTTGCACGCGAGAGCCGCGCATACCAACACAGGCGCCCACGGGGTCAATCGAGTTATCATTAGAGATAACACCGATTTTAGCGCGCGAGCCAGGGTCACGGGCCACAGCTTTAATCTCGATAATGCCGTCATAAATTTCAGGCACTTCCATTTTGAACAGCTCCGCGAGAAACTCAGGCGCGGTGCGGCTCAGGAAAATCTGTGGGCCACGCACTTCGGCGCGCACATCACGGATAAACGCGCGCACACGATCACCGGTGCGGAAAGGCTCGCGGTTGATCAGCTGGTCACGGCGCAAAATCGCTTCGCCGCGGCCTACGTCCACAATCACGTTGCCATACTCAACGCGCTTAACAACACCGTTGATGATCTCGCCCACGCGGTCTTTAAATTCGTCAAACTGGCGCTCGCGCTCGGCTTCGCGCACTTTTTGCATAATAACCTGCTTGGCAGATTGCGCCGCGATCCGGCCAAAATCCATTGGCGGCAGCGCGTCACTCAAAACAGTGCCAACCTCGGCATCCGCATCAATCTCGCGGGCTTCTTCCAGCGTCAGCTCGGTGAAAGTATTCTCATACTCGTCATCATAAACCACGGTGCGGCAGCGCTCCATGCTCAGCTCGCCGGTTTTACGGTCGATATGGGCGCGAATGTCATACTCAGCGCCATAGCGGGATTTGGCAGCTTTGCCCAAGCTGTCTTCCATCGCCTCAATCACGAGGTTTGGCTCAATAAGCTTTTCGCGGGCCACGGCCTCGGCGATTTGCAATAGCTCTAGGCGGTTTGCACTGGTAATTGCCATTTTATTAATCCTCTGTCGTTTCCGAGGTATCTACCTCGTCAAATTCTTCTTTAATCACGCCGGCTTCTTTGCGCGCCTTCAGGCTTTGGGCCACCAGCTCATCGGTGAGCAGCAGCTTGGCCTCAGACAGCCAGTCAAATTGCAGGCCAATGGTGCCCTCGGCAATTTCGATCAAAATCTCGCCGTTTTCAACGCCGCGAAGCTCGCCGGCAAAGCGCTTGCGCCCCTCAATAAGGTCATGCGTCATCAGTTTAACCTGATAGCCGCTAAACGTCTCAAAATCTTTCAGGCGTGTCAGCGGACGGTCAATGCCGGGGCTGGAAACCTCCAGCGCGTATTCGTCCTCAATCGGGTCTTCCACATCCAGCACCGCGGAAACGGCGGTGGAGATTTTCGCACAATCATCGACCACAATCCCGCCTTCGGGTTTGTCGGCCATGATCTGCAAACTAATGCGCTTACCGCTCATCAAGCGAATGCGCACCAGCTCATAGCCAAGCCCCTCGATCACGGGGGTTACAATGCTAGCCAGTCGCCGATCAATGGCGGAAGAGGCAATAAGGTCTGACATGTTGAACCTTTCAGGCACAAAAAAACGGGCGCGCGGCCCGTTGAAAATTCGGTGGAAGCTGAGTTTGGACCTCATCAACCGCTGTTAAGGGCTATATAGAAGGGCCTTGTGGAAAATGCAAGGGCAAACCTTACGCCAAGCGGCTACCCTAACTAAGGATAGCAAGAATCGCTTTTTCAAGCGCACGCAAGATTTCGGCTTTTTGCGCGGGGTTCTGCGTGGTTGCGGTTACGCCGCCATTTATAACGCCTTGCACCAAGTGGGTTATAATCACAGCATCTCCGCTCTCACTAACCCCGTCAAGGACGAAACTTTCTAACAGGCTGAAAGCGGCGCGCTCATAGTCCGCAACATGCGCGCGGCCCTTGGCCGAAAGGCCCGCCTCCAAGGAAATATTCTCATGCCCAAACGCCGCCGCTTCAATGTGAAAAGCCGCAAAGGCGAGCAGCTTAGCAATCGCGCCCTCGGCGGCATCTGTCGTTTCAGCCAGATGTTTCTGCATTGCCTCGCCATGCATTTGCAGCGTGGCTGTGATGATACTTTCAACATCGGGAAAGTGGTTATAAAGCGTTTGGCGGGTCATCCCCGCAGCCTCGGCCAGCTTTGACATGTTAACGCGGCTCAGGCCTTCATTTTGAATGACCTCCATCGCCGCGCTCACAATCCGAGCTTGCTGGCGGGCCTTGTGTTTTGACATAGGCCTCGCCTTTCAAATCCGATTGCACTTGCTGCCTAGCTTATCAGCCATGCCACCCCTCAACAAGATTTGACATCAACATTTGGTAATCATCCATCCAGCCTTTGATATTTTTCATATCGTCAGATTTCAGGAGGTCCGCAACAGCATCCGACTTCATGAAGTTCTGAAAATCGGCTTTTGACTCCCAAACCGTAACGGTGGAGATTTCTCCAGCTTTCTTTTCTGAGGTGGTTAGCATCACCTGAATCAAGCCGGGCTGGCCCTTCAGCGGTTCCATACTGCGCTTTGAGACCGCGAGCACATCCTCTGCATGCCCCTCTTTTGGGGTGATTATTTCCGTAAATACGAAAACGTTATTGCCGTGGTCTGTAGTTTCGTGGTTTGTCATTTTTAGCTCCATAATTTACACTATGACTAAATATAGACATAGTGTAAAAAATATAAAGCTGTAGACTGTAATATGTTTTGGAAGTCAAATTTGCTTACAAGCAATATTCCTCATACAACACAACTTAATCTTCGCGATATTCTGCAGGAATGGTCACACTAACTCGGCCCGAAATTTCAACGGGAGCTTTGCCCGCTTGGGGTGTGAAGAGGCCAGCCTCTGGGTCCACATCATAATGTATCAACTGGCCACGAAACTCAAACGCGACCAAGCCGTTATCCCCCTCGACCAATTCGCCATAAAACGCTGTTTGGTCTCCGGTCGCCGCCTTGAAAACATAGTCATTACGAAAGGTTTCTGTTGCATAGGTAATATATACCGAGCGAAACATGGCTTCGTCATGTGTGGTAATATCAACCGAAACCATCGGAAAGCCCCACTCGCCATCGTCGCGCACACTCACGCCCGTTAGCCTATATTTATATATCCCGTCTTCCCGGTGAAGCTCGTATTTATTCGCAAAAGACCGGTCTTCCATTGCTATAACAGGGTATCGCCGCTCTTCGCCCTCCATGACCATATCTATATAACCTAAAACTTGATATTTAGGCAGCAGCTCTTGCGCGTGCAGGGGAAGCGAAAAAAGTGTCAAAAATGCTAATATAAATCTCATGAAGTATAGTCCTTTAAATTTTGGTTAGGGTAATCAATGGATTGGAGGTGCCTAAAAATCGCTGGCAATGCCCTTTTTTTCCCAGTCGCCAAATCTTATTGGCTCTGGCCCGTCGCGGCCGCCCAGCTCTGCGTCAAGATCAAGCGGTTTGGCTTTGGCTTTGCGGGCCTTTGCCTCTTTCAGCGCACGCGCGGCGGCTTCTTTAATGCGGGTTTCTTTATCCATAGAGCTAAATAACGGGGCAAGGCAGGGCGGCGCAAGGAGAATCGGCTTTGCGTTTGGGCTGGATTGAGCTAAGGGCAGAGTGAAATAGGAGATTTGAATGGCTGTTCCCGGATTTGCGCCGCGCCTTGCGGCGGCTAATTTGCTTAAAGGTGTGTTGGAAGAAGGGCGGCTTTTGTCGGATCTGATCCAATCTGAAAGTGGCCCGCTGGCCAGCTTGCCACCCCAAGGCAAGGCCCGCGCCCAGAGCCTTGCCAGCCATACTTTGCGCCATCTGGGCCGCATAGACACGGTGCTGGATCAGTTCCTGCAAAAAGAGCCGCCGATTTATGCGCGCAATGCGTTGCGGCTGGCGGCCTGCGAAATGCTGGTAGATGGGATTGCCCCGCATGCGGCCGTAGATGCTGCTGTGCGTTTGGTGAAAAACAACCGCCAAACCCAGCATCTTTCAGGGTTGGCCAATGCGGTGGCGCGGCGTGTGGCAGAGCATGGCCCCGAAATGTGGCCTGACTTGGACCCAACACCGCTGCCCGCCAACCTCGCCAAGCCGTTTGCCAAAACCTATGGCCGTAAAGCGGTGGCGGGTTTTGAAGCCGCGCATGAAGCGGGCGCACCGCTGGATATTACGCTGCATCCCAGCGTGGATGTGGAGGCCCTGCGGGAGGCCTTGGAAGCCGAGCTTTTGCCCACGGGCAGCCTGCGGCTAAAAGATTGGGGCCAAGTTTCGGCCATGCCGGGCTTTGACGAGGGCGCATGGTGGGTGCAAGATGCTGCGGCCGCCATTCCGGCTAAGCTACTCGGAGACCTCACCGGCAAAACTGTGCTTGACCTGTGTGCTGCGCCGGGCGGCAAAACCATGCAGCTGGCGGCGGCTGGTGGCGATGTAACCGCGCTGGACCTTTCCCCGCACCGCATGGAGCGAGTGCGCGAAAACCTCGCGCGGGTTGAATTGAAAGCCAAAGTTGTTGTGTCTGATGTGCTGGACTATGCGCCATCAAAGAAATTTGATGCCATTCTGCTGGATGCGCCTTGCTCAGCTACCGGCACCATTCGCCGCCACCCAGATTTGCCTTACGCTAAGAAAGAATTGGCGCTTAATACGCTTTTGAACCTGCAAAAAGATATGCTGGCCGAGGCGTCTAAATGGCTCGCGCCGGAGGGTGCGATTGTGTATTGCACGTGCTCGCTGTTTCCTGAAGAAGGCGAAGACCAAGTGGAAGCATTTTTGGCCACGCATCCAGGCTTTGAACAGATTCAGGCAGAAGCTGAAGGCGTGGAGGCCGCATGGCGTGATACCAATGGCGGGCTGCGGTTGCGGCCTGACTATTGGAGCGAACGCGGCGGAATGGACGGATTTTACATCGCGATACTCCGCCAAAAACCTTAGCTTAATGGACGTATAACCTGTTGATTTTGCGCCTATAAACTCTCTTCTTATTGAGGTCACTAAACCAGTTTAGTGACCTCAATAAAATTGCCGAGAAAATTGCATAAATCAAACCAATAAATGAAGGTCTCAGACTGAAGATCAAGGGTGACTTTCCTTGAGGCAGGGCTTAAGGAAGGGCTTCACTGGCACAATTTGCGAACCCCATATGCCTGAAACCAAACCCGCCAAGAAGCCAAGCTGGCGCTTTGCCAGCCTTAAAAGCTTGCGTGCTGCCCCGCGCAGTTTTTTGCACCACCCAGAACAACGCTCTATTGGTTCGTTTGTTAAGGGGGAGCAGGCGCTTGCTGGGCAATTCGTTTTTGCGGGGCATTTGGTTGAAGCACCTGATGCCTCAATTTGGAGCGTGCTGCCCCCAAGCACGGGTTTTATGGAGGCCATCCATAGCTTTTTATGGCTAGATGACCTAGCGGCCATTGGCGATGGTGCGGCGCGTAAGCACGCGCAAAAATGGATGCTGGAATGGATTGAAAGCTTCGGGCAAGGCACAAGCATCGGCTGGGAGCCCGGGCTGGCGGGGCGGCGTGTGGTTCACTGGTGTTCGCATGCAATGTTTCTGTTCAAAGGGCTTTCGCCCAAGCAATCTACGGCGGTTTTTAAGAGCCTCGGGCGGCATGTGAACTTCCTGTCCAATAACTGGAAAGCCACGCCAAACGGGCTGGAAAAAATTGAAGCGCTTACCGGAATGATTTATGCGGGGCTGAGCCTTGAGGGCTGCGAATATGCGCTACGGCCCGCTCTAAAGGGGCTGGCGGCCACCTGTTTTGCATGGATCGACGAGGATGGCAGCATTCCAACCCGCAACCCTGAAACGCTGGCTGAAGTTTTCACGCTGCTGACATGGGTGGCCAAATTGCTGGCAGACACCGGCCACCCCGCCGACCCCGCAATAGCCGACGCGTTGGAGCGCATGGCCCCCGGTTTGCGCGCATTGCGCTTTGGCAATGGCGGCTTGGCGCGGTTTCACGGGGGCGGGTGCGGGGCCGAGGGGCAGCTTGAC
This sequence comes from Paracoccaceae bacterium, assembly GCA_013139635.1. Lineage (GTDB taxonomy): Bacteria > Pseudomonadota > Alphaproteobacteria > Rhodobacterales > Rhodobacteraceae > UBA3077. The sequence continues at coordinate 4,991 of WTAL01000155.1, read as the reverse complement.
CAAGCCTTGTCGGACGCCCAGCTTCGGGCCAGCACCACGCTGCCCCAGTTTATGGGCTATGAGCGGCTTTCTGCAGGGCGCATTACCGTGATAATGGATGCGGCCAAATCCCCCGATGCCCATAAAAGCGCGCTGGGTTTTGAAATGGCCTCGGGCCGCTGGCCGCTGCTTAGCAATTGCGGCCCCGGTGCGCGGCAAGGCGGCCCGTGGGCCAAGGCCTGTGCGCAAACCGCTGCCCATAACGCCCTTACCGTTGAGGGGCGTGGCCCGTCATTAGCAGATGTGCAGGCTGAACGGGCGCAAGACTTGGAGAGCATTTGGCTTTCAGCCCGCCATGAAGGCTTTGGCGAGGCGTTTGGCCTATGCCATGAGCGGCGCATTTTGGTGGCGACTAATGGCCGCCAGCTTAGCGGTGAAGATAGGCTTTTTCCGCTGGCTCCTGCCGCAAATGATACCCACCCGGCTGACATCCTTTCCGGCCCCGCGCGCGGCCATTCTTATATGCTTCATTTTCATCTCCACCCCGAAGTGGAGGCCATTAAAAATGAGCAGGGCATCGTGCTCACTTTGCCAAACGCGGAAGTATGGAGCTTCGAGCAAGAGGGCGGCCTCGCTTGTTTGCTTGATTCGGTTTATTTAGATCGCGCCCACACCGCGCCACGTGCGACCAAACAAATAGTTGTTATGGGCCGCACGCTAGACTATGTAGGCGCCATTCGCTGGCGTTTCACAAAAACCTAGCTCATTTCCACCTCCTTTTAAGGAAAAGTAAATGCCTTCCCAAAACCTCCCTATCCGCCGCGCGTTGCTCTCTGTTTCTGATAAATCAGGGCTTGTTGAGCTGGCGCAAAAACTGCACGACTTTGGCGTTGAGCTGCTGTCTACCGGCGGCACTGCCAAAGCGCTGCGAGGTGCCGGCCTGCCGGTGATTGATGTATCTGACGTCACACAATTTCCAGAAATGATGGACGGGCGGGTAAAAACGCTGCACCCAATGGTGCATGGCGGCTTGCTGGCCCTGCGCGATAACCCCGAGCACGTGGAAGCGCTGGAAACCCACGGTATTGGCGCGATTGATCTGCTGGTGGTGAACCTTTACCCGTTTGAGGCCACCGTGGCGGCTGGGGCGGATTATGACACCTGCATTGAGAATATAGACATCGGCGGGCCCGCGATGATCCGCGCGGCGGCGAAAAACCACGGATTTGTGACCACGATTGTGGACGTGGAAGACTATGATGTTTTGCTGGGCGATATGGTGGAGCATAACGGGGCAACTTGCCCGAAGTTTCGCAAAAAACGCGCCCAAATCGCCTATGCCCGCACGGCGGCTTATGATGCGGCTGTGAGCACGTGGATGGCCGAGGCTGTTGGTGTGCTTACGCCGCGCCGCCGCGCGGTAGCAGGCACGCTGGCGCAGACTTTGCGCTATGGTGAAAACCCGCATCAGGCGGCGTCGTTTTATACCGATGGCTCTAGCCGCCTCGGTGTGGCCACGGCTGAGCAATTGCAGGGCAAAGAGCTTTCTTACAATAATATCAACGATACCGACGCAGCGATTGAGCTGGTGGCCGAGTTTGACCCTTCCGAGGGCCCTGCCTGTGCGATTATCAAACATGCCAACCCGTGCGGCGTGGCGCGTGGCAGCAGCATGATTGAAGCGTACCAAAACGCTTTTAACTGCGATAACGTTTCGCCTTTTGGCGGCATTATCGCGCTTAATCAGCGGCTTGAAGCGGATACGGCGGCGGAGATCACCAAGATTTTTACTGAGGTTGTGATTGCGCCCGAGGTTTCTGACGAGGCCCGCGAGATCTTTGCCAAGAAGAAAAACCTGCGGCTGCTGGTCACGGGTGGATTGCCCGATGTGGCGGAGCCTGCGCAAACGTGGCGCAAGGTTTCTGGCGGCTGGCTGGTGCAGGACAAAGACAACGGTTTTGTGCTGCCGGAAGACCTGAAAGTGGTGACAAAACGCGCGCCAACTGACGCTGAAATGGCTGATATGCTGTTTGCTTGGAAAGTGGCGAAGCACGTGAAATCAAACGCGATAGTGTATGTGAAAAACGGTGCGACGGTGGGCATTGGCGCGGGGCAAATGAGCCGTGTGGATAGCACACGGATTGCCGCGCGCAAGGCGCAGGATATGGCTGAGGTGCTGGGGCTTTCGGAAGTGCCAACCATTGGCTCTGTGGTGGCGTCTGATGCGTTTTTTCCCTTTGCCGATGGGCTGATTACAGCGGCTGAGGCGGGGGCGACAGCGGTTATCCAGCCCGGCGGCTCGATGCGGGACCAAGAGGTGATAGATGCGGCGGATGAAGCTGGTTTAGCCATGGTTTATACTGGCATGCGCCACTTCAGGCACTAAGGGCTCGGGGCAGCTCTGGCGTCGCGCCTCCGCGGCGACCCTGCGGGACACCTTGTCGGCGCGGGCTGTGCAAGCACAGCCGGTGGCTGGCTCGGCTTAGGGTTCCTTTTGCCATGTATCAGGCAGATTTTTTATCGGTTCGCCAAGGATTTCAGCGCGTTTAAGGGCTGTTGCGTGAATGCGTGCGCCCTCGGGAATGACGCGCAGATCAAACAGGGAAATGGTGAAGCCGAATATGGTGGGGCGGCTGCTAGCTTTGGGGCGATAAACTGGCAAAAATTCGGCAATCATCCAAGGCCACGCCATTTTGTGCATTTTCCCGAGAGGGTCTGGCGCGCGGTAAGGCGGTTTGCCGTCATCCCGCGGCTGGCCCCGTACGAGCATATTGACGAGGTCTTGGTTGAACTCCAGCCCGTTATGTGCGGCCTCTTCGATTATCCACAGCAAGGGGATTTTGGCCAACCCGCTTTCTGCTTTGATTTCGCCGCCGCCTACATCAGAATGCACCCCCGAAAACCAGACTTCGCGTTGATCCTGCGGCTTGGGGACACCCGCCACAGAAAACGACTGGTTTTCGGGCCAAAGGCAGGGGCGAAACATCACCCGTTTTTCATGCAGGGCGACCGCATGGCGCACGGTTTCTACGCAGTCGTTATTATTGACATAGGCGTAGCTTTCCAAGGGTTTAGGTAGGAGCCGCCTGATATCAAGCAACCCGTTTTTGGGTTTGATCACCGAAGAGACCGTATCAAAAATGCCAAGGAATTTAATGGCGGGTTGGTAGGGCTGCAAAATGCGGCGATACAGGCCTATTTCTGCGAATTTTCCGGTTTCGCCATCACGTTCAGCGGCGTTGCTGCCAATGCGGATATAGGCGCGGAAGATATAATTTAGCAGGTTGAGATTGCGCTTTTCGATAATGCCAAAGGCGCGCAAAAGGCCGGCCAAAATACGGGCTGAAAAAGCCCCGCGGCTGAAGCCGAAGATATATATTTCGTCTTGCCAGCCCTCGGTCTCGTCTGTTTTTGCCTCATATTCGAAATGCTCGACAATAAACCGGTAAGCCTCCAGCACGTTTTTGAGCAGGCCTTTGCCAAATAACAGGCCGAGGATATCGAGCGGCTTTGAAAGCCCCCACCTGTTTGTGGCCCCGAGCGTACCGACGCCCGGATCATAATATACGATTTGGTCAGGGCTTTTTTCCAGCGTGCCGTAAAGCCGCAGGATGTTGGTGCGTTTAGCGCTTATCTGGTTGGATGTGCCATCCATCAGGATAACGATTTTCTTTTTTGCCATTTTCGATCCCTCTACCAATGGTAGAGTCGTGGCGGTGAAAAATCAAGTTTTCACATGCTTGGAATTTGCGTCGGCAAGAAAATGGCGCTATGGCAAAAGTGAGTTTTATTGAAAGGCTATCTATGCGCACCCTGACCTGTTTCAAATCTTATGATATTCGCGGCAAATTGGGGGCGGAGCTAAATGAAGACATTGCCTATGCTATTGCCGCGGCGATTGCCGATATTCGCAAGCCTAAAGCCGTGGTTTTGGGCGCAGATAGCCGGCCAAGCAGTGAAGCCCTTAAGGCGGCCCTGACCGCTGGGTTTGTTGATCACGGGGTGAATGTGCAAGACCTTGGCATGTGCGGCACCGAGGAGGTTTATTTTGCAACCACGCATCTGGCAGCAGATCTTGGCATTGAGGTGACGGCCTCGCATAATCCGATAGATTATAATGGCATGAAAATTGTTGGGCAGGGGTCTCGCCCGCTTGACCCACTCACGGAGATGGAGGCGTTGCGGCAGCGGGCCGAGGCAGGAGGCTTTGAAAAGGCCGCGCATCCGGGGCAGGTTGAAAAGGTTAATCCGCGCGCGGCCTATGCTGCCAAAGTGATTTCGTTTGTTGATATCGCAAAGCTAAAGCCGCTCAAAATTTTGGTGAATGCAGGCAATGGCACGGCGGGGCCTACGTTTGACGTGATTAAAGCGCAGCTTTTGGCGGCTGGGGCGCCGCTGGACTTTATTGAAATGGATCACACGCCTGATCCGAGCTTCCCAAATGGCATTCCCAACCCGCTTTTGCCCGAAAACCAGCCCCGCACAGCGGAGGCCGTGCGGGCGCAAGGGGCCGATTTTGGGGTGGCGTGGGATGGCGATTTTGACCGCTGTTTTTTCTTTGACAGTAATGGCCAGTTTATTGATGGCTATTATATTGTTGGCCTGCTTGCCCGCCAAGCGCTAACCGCCCATCCAGGTGCCACCATTATTCATGACCCCCGCCTCATTTGGGATACGCGCGAGCTTGTTGAACAGGCTGGCGGCACTGCGCTGCAATCACGCGTTGGGCATTCGTTTATCAAGGCGCTTATGCGGGAAAGCGGGGCGGTTTATGGCGGTGAAATGAGTGCGCACCATTACTTCACCGATTTTATGCGCTGCGATAGCGGGATGATCCCGTGGCTGCTCATGGCCGAACTTGTTTCCACATCGGGCAAGGGGTTGCGTGAGCTGGTTGCGGATCGCCAAGCGCGGTTTCCAACATCGGGGGAGCAAAACTTTACGATCGACGACCCGATGGCCGCGCTAAAGCTGCTGGAAGCCGAATTGGGACCAGAGGCAAATGAAGTGTC
>WTAL01000257.1 GCA_013139635.1 Paracoccaceae bacterium | reverse complement strand
TGGACCTGATTATGGCGGACGCGAGCTATATTATAGCGCGCGCTGACCGGCTTGAGGGGATATTTATTACCCACGCGCACGAGGACCATATCGGCGCGCTTGGGCTGCTTTACCCGCAGCTGCAAGCTCCGGTTTACTGCCGTGCCTTTACCGCCGCGATTGGGCGCAACAAGATGGAGCGCCAAGGGGCTGATTCAAACGCGATTGTGGAAGTGGGCCTGTGGCCTGAAACCGTGGAGGCGGGGCCGTTTACGGTTGGCTTTGCGCCAATTTCGCACTCTATCCCTGAGGCTTCGGCATTGGTGATTGATACGCCGGCTGGGCGGATTTTCCACTCGGGTGACTTCAAAATTGACCCTGATCCGCAGGTGGGTGAGGCGTTTGACCCTGAGCTGATGAAAGAGATCGGCAAGGACGGGATTAAGGCGTTTGTGTGTGATAGCACGAACGTGTTTAACCACAATGCGGGGCGCTCGGAAGCGAGCCTGCCAAGCGCGATTACCGAGATGATGACCCATGCCACCGGCATGGTGGTGGCGACGACATTTGCATCAAACGTGGCACGGCTGAAAACGCTGGCGCAGGCGGCGGTAGATGCAGGGCGTGAAGTGGTTATGGTCGGGCGCGCGATGAACGTGATGACCCAAACGGCTGTGAGCACGGGTGTGCTTACGGATTTCCCGCCAGTGATCAGCATTGAAGATGCCAAGGGCAAGCCGCGCGATAAGCTGATGGTTTTGGCCACGGGCTCACAAGGTGAGCGGCGCGCGGCGAGTGCGCAGCTTTCTGTTGGCAAATACCAAGGCATGGAGCTGAAGGCCGGAGACACCTTCCTGTTTTCATCCAAAACCATTCCGGGCAATGAAATTGGCGTGGGCCGAATTCATAACCAGCTGGCGAAAAAGGGTGTGGTTGTAGTGGCCGAGGATGACCGTTATCACGTGTCTGGCCACGCGAACCGGCCTGATCTGGACCGGCTGCAAACCCTGCTGCACCCTGATCTGGTGATCCCGATGCACGGCGAATATCGGCATTTGCGCGAGCATGCTGAGATGGCTGAGGCCAATGGGCGGAAGTCTATCATTGCGCCAAATGGTGTGATGGTTGACCTCACGAATGAAGCCAAAGTGGCTGAGCATATTGAGACAGGCCGGACATATTTGGACGGCACCGTACTGATCGGCGCGATGGACGGCGTTGTTCGCCAACGGCTACAATTTGCGCTGCGCGGGCATGTGGTGGTTTCGGTGATGATCGACGAAAACAACCGTTTGAGTGACGGCGTGTGGGCCGAGGGCCACGGGCTGCCAGAGCCAAGGCACGGCACCCTTGACGAGGCGCTGGAATCTGCGATGAACCGTGACCTTGAAAAGGCCAGGCGCGGCGCGCTTGGCGATGACGAGGCGGTTGAAAAAATGGTGGCACAAGCGTGCAACCGGGTGTGCAAAAAGGCGATTGGGAAAAAGCCTGTTTGCACAGTTTTGATTAACCGGATGGTTGCCTAAAGCTTGAGGTGAATTTCCTCAACGAAGGTTTGATCTTCCATGGGAGGGCGCACATATCCTTGCTGGATTGGGCGCTCTTCCAACACAATCTCCTCGGGGGTGATATCCTCATAAGGGATTTGCCCAAGCAAATGCGTGATGCAATTTAGCCGCGCGTGCTTTTTGACGTCAGAACGCACCACAAACCATGGGGATTGTTTGATGTCCGTATGGGCAAACATAATGTCTTTGGCTTTGGAGTAATCAACCGAGCGCTTGCGGGATTCTAGGTCCATCGGGGAAAGCTTCCAGCGCTTTGTCGGGGTTTTCAGGCGCTTTTGGAAGCGGCGCTCTTGCTCGTCATCACTGACTGAGAACCAATATTTGATAACCTGAATGCCCGAGCGCACTAGCATGCGTTCAAACTCGGGGCAGGAGCGCAAGAAATCTTGGTGCTCTTCGTCGGAGCAAAAGCCCATCACGCGCTCAACGCCGCCGCGGTTATACCATGAACGGTCCAAAATAACCATTTCACCGGCACAGGGCAGGTGGGCAACGTAACGCTGGAAATACCACTGGGTTTGTTCGCGCTCGGTAGGGGCGGGCAGGGCGACCACGCGGCAAATGCGCGGGTTGAGCGGCTCGGTGATCCGCTTAATGGTGCCGCCTTTGCCAGCCGCATCACGGCCCTCAAAGATCACCACAACTTTCAGGCCTTGGGTTTTAATCCATTCCTGCATTTTAACCAACTCAACCTGAAGGCGCTCAAGTTCGCGCTCATAGGCAGCATTGGCGATCTTCTTTTCAGAGGTGGTGTTCTGTTTTTTCGACATCGGTTTGATTTCCATAAGATAGTATTACGTAAGTGACGTAATACTATCTTATTTCAATCGACGCGTCGAACAGTTATTCCGCGCTAGGCGCAGGCGCGGTAATGCGCGCACGTTTTTTTGGCTTCTCGGCAAGTGCGGGTTCTTCAACCTTTGGGGCCTCCGCCACAGCGGGTTCTTTAGTTTTCGGTGCGGCCTTCTTGCGCGGCTTGCGCTTTGGCTTTACTGGCTCACCTGCGGCTTCTGCGGCGGCTTTATCCGCCTCGATCTGCGCTTTGGTCCGGCGTTTGCGCTTGGGCTTTGCGGGTGCTTCCTCAGATTTCGGCTCTTCAACCATCTCGGGGGCAGGGGCCTTGGTGCGCGTGCGGCGCTTTTTGGGCTTTTCCTCAGGCTGTGCTTCTGGTGTGGCTTCCACCACGGCTGTGGCCGACTTACGCGGCTTGCGCTTTGGCTTCTCCGCAGGGGCTTCAGTCACGGCCTCTGGCGTGGCTTCCACCACGGCGGGCGCCTCTACGACGGCTTCAATAACCACCTCTGGCTCGGCCTTTGGCTTGCGGGTCCGCTTTGGTTTTTCCTGAACGGTTTCAGGCGCTTCGTCCGGCATAGGCAGGAATTCGCGGGTTAAAAACGCTGGCATATGGTCGCCCATGCCCATGGGGCCGCGGCGATTATCATTGCGGTTGTTATTCCGGTTGTTTTGCCGATTATCGCCACGATTATCATTATTCCGGCGCTCGTTGCGGCGGTTACCCTCTTGGCGGTTATGCTCGCGTTTGGGCTGCTCTTCGCGCTCTTTACGAGGCGCGCGGGTGCGCTGTGGCTTTTCAGCTTTCTCAGGAGCCGGAGCTTCTTCGACCTTGGCCGGAGCCGGGGCAGCTTTCGCCTTTTGCAGCGGGTTTTCCATCCGGTCGATCTTGGTTTTCACCAGTTCTTCAATCGCATCGAGGTGCTTTTTGTTGGACGGCACGCAAAGCGTAATCGCCTTACCCGAGCGGCCCGCGCGGCCGGTGCGGCCAATACGGTGCACATAGTCTTCCGCATGAATGGGCACATCAAAGTTAAACACGTGTGACACATTCGGGATATCAAGGCCGCGCGCAGCCACATCAGACGCCACGAGGAATTTTAGCTCGCCATCGCGAAAGGCCGTCAGGATTTTCATCCGCATGGATTGCTCTAGGTCACCATGAATCGGGTTGGCATCCAAGCCGTGTTTTTTGAGGGATTTCGCAACGATATCCACATCAACCTTGCGGTTACAAAAGATAATCGCGTTGGTCAGAGCCTCGCCCTCACCCTTCATAATCGCGCGCAACAGATCGCGCTTTTCTTTGGCAGCACTGTCTCGGCGAGACGGCGTATGCTCGCACACCACTTGTGTAATGGTTTCAGAGGTCGTCGCTTGGCGCGCCACTTCAACCCGCACGGGGTTATGCAAAAACTCTTCGGTAATCCGCGTGATTTCCGGCGCCATAGTGGCTGAGAAAAACAGGGTTTGGCGGGTGAAGGGTGTAAGCTTGAAAATGCGCTCAAGGTCGGGGATGAACCCCATGTCGAGCATCCGGTCGGCCTCGTCAACCACCATCACTTGCACGCCGGTGAGCATTAGCTTGCCGCGCTCGTGGTGGTCGAGCAAGCGGCCCGGAGTGGCGATGAGCACGTCAACGCCGCGATCAATCAGGCGGTCTTGGTCCTTGAAGCTAACGCCGCCAATCAGCAGCGCCATGGAAAGCTTGTGATACTTGCCGTAATTTTCAAAGTTCTCGGCAACCTGTGCGGCTAGCTCCCGCGTGGGGCAAAGGATAAGCGAACGGGGCATGCGCGCCCGTGCGCGGCCTTGGGCCAGAATAGTGATCATCGGCAGGGTGAAAGAGGCGGTTTTGCCCGTTCCGGTTTGCGCGATACCAAGCACATCTCGGCCCATAATGGCGTGCGGAATCGCCTCGGCCTGAATGGGCGTTGGGGTTTCATAGCCAGTTTCGGCTATAGCTTTGAGAACCTTTTCATCAAGGTTCAAGTCACTGAATTTAGTCATGATTATCCGTTTATTGCGGCGGTTAAGGGCGCCGCTATAAACGCGGCAAAAAGGCACCGAATTGCGCCTTCATTACGGGGCTTTGTTAACCCGATCTGTGACATAGGTCAATGTCATATGGGCTACTGCGGCTATGTTGCCCCAAAATTGCGGTTTTACCTCGGGGGAAAGCGCGATATACGCCCCTTGAAGGAGAATGATTATGACTGAAGAACTGCCAAAGGCCTATCGCGGGCTGGAATCGCTGAAGGTGAGCAAGGTGCATCACTGGACGGATAAGACGTTTTCCTTCACCTGCGAGCGGCCGGCGTCGTTTAGGTTTCGCTCGGGCGAATTTGCCATGATTGGGCTGCCAAATGGCGATAAACCGCTGCTGCGGGCCTATTCCATTGCCTCGCCTAACTGGGCTGAGGAGCTGGAGTTTTACTCAATCAAGGTGCCAGATGGCCCGCTGACTAGCAAGCTGCAACACCTGAAGGTGGGCGAGGACATCCTGATTCGACCCAAGCCCGTGGGGACATTGGTGCATGACGCGCTGATTCCCGGCAAGCGGCTGATAATGTTTTCGACAGGCACAGGGATAGCGCCCTTTGCATCGGTGATGCGCGACCCCGAGACCTATGACAAATTTGACGAGGTGATTCTGACGCAGACTTGCCGCGAGGTAAAAGAGCTGGATTATGGCAAAAGCCTGATGGCGGAGATCGCCGAGGATGAGCTGCTGCAAGAAGTCGTGGGTGATAAGCTGCGGTTTATCTGCACCACCACGCGCGAAGAATGCGCTGATATGGGGCGGATGACAGATTGGCTAAACGATGGCCGGTTTGAAGCCGCGACGGGCTTGGCGCTGAACCCCGAGACTGACCGCGTGATGATTTGTGGCTCAATGGAAATGCTGGCGGAGCACAAAGAGATTTGTAAGGCGGCGGGCATGGTTGAGGGCTCGAATAGCGAGCCGGGCCAGTTTGTGATTGAAAAGGCGTTTGTAGACTAGGGCGCACCGAGCGCAGCGAGGCCACGGCCAGCGGCAGGCATTTTCAGCTTGCTGATAAATGTGCTTTGGCCGAGTGGGGCTTTAGCCCCGCAGAGGTCAAAGCAAGCTCGGAACTGCCGGACAGTCCCGAGCGCGCGCCTCCTCGGCGACCCTTCGGGCCACCTCGTCGGCGCGGGCTGGGCAAGCCAGCCGGACTAGACTACGCCTGCATTTCTTTGGTTGCTGTCAGCTTCAGCTCAGGAAAATCCCGCTCAACACGATCTATATCCCATTGTAAACGCGTGAGAAACACCGGATCGCCGTCATGGTCGGTGGAGCATTGTCCTTTATTGGCATTTACAAATGCATCTACTTTATCCTGCGCCCCGTTTATCCAGCGAGCGGACTGATATTGCGTGGCTTCAAACCGCACGGGCAGGCCGTATTCTAGCTCTATTCGGCTGGCGAGCACCTCAAATTGCAGCGCGCCGACCACGCCGACAATCCAGCCGGAGCCGATCATAGGTTTGAAGACTTTGCTGGCGCCCTCTTCGGCAAACTGCGTCAGTGCTTTTTCCAAATGCTTGGACTTAAGCGGGTCAAGCGCGCGGACGGATTGCAGTAGCTCGGGGGCAAAGCTGGGGATGCCGGTGAAGCGGATGGCTTCGCCCTCGGTCAGGCTATCGCCGATGCGCAGCTGGCCGTGGTTCGGAATACCCATAATATCACCGGCCCAGGCGTCTTCGGCGAGTTCGCGATCATTCGCGAGGAACAGCACTGGGTTGGAAATGGCCATTTGTTTGCCGCTGCGAATATGCTTGAGCTTCATGCCGCGTTTGAAGTGGCCTGAGCACAGGCGCACGAAGGCCACGCGGTCGCGGTGCTTTGGGTCCATGTTGGCTTGAACTTTGAAAACAAAGCCGGAAACCTTTGATTCTGAAGGAGAAACGCTGCGCGGGGTGCCGGGGCGCACCTGCGGCTCGGGGCCGTAATTGGCGATGCCGTCCATCAGTTCTTGCACGCCAAACGAGTTAATCGCCGAGCCAAACCAGATCGGGGTTTGGGTGCCCTCGAGGAAGGCCTCGCGGTCAAATGCGGGCATCAGCTCGCGGACCATTTCAAGGTCTTCACGGAGTTTTTCTAGCAATTCCGGCGAAACGTGTTTTTCGATCTCTGGGTCGTCTAACCCGTTGATTTTAATGCTTTCTGCCACCACGTTGCGGTCAACGCGGTCCATCAGCTGCAAGCGGTCATTCATGATGTCATAGCAGCCGATGAAATCACGGCCCACACCGATGGGCCAGCTCATGGGGGCAACATCAATGGCGAGGTTTTCTTGAATTTCATCAATAATATCAAGGATTTCGCGGCTTTCACGGTCCATTTTATTACAGAAGGTCAGGATCGGCAGATCACGCAGGCGGCAGACTTCAAACAGCTTTTGCGTTTGGCTTTCCACGCCCTTTGCGCCGTCAATCACCATGATGGCGGCGTCTACGGCGGTGAGCGTGCGGTAGGTGTCCTCGGAAAAATCGGAGTGGCCGGGGGTGTCTACAAGATTGAACCAGAAGTCTTTGAATTCAAAGGACATTGCAGAGGCGGACACGGAAATACCACGGTCTTTTTCCATTTGCATAAAGTCTGAGCGGGAGCGGCGGGCATCACCCTTGGCGCGCACTTGACCGGCCATCTGGATGGCCCCGCCAAAGAGCAGAAACTTTTCCGTCAGCGTGGTTTTGCCGGCATCGGGATGCGAGATAATGGCAAAGGTGCGACGGCGCGCGATCTCGGGCGGGAGGGAGGAATTTTGTGTCATGGCGCGGGTATAAGCGAGGTGTTGGGCGGGGGCAAGGTGGGCCGTGAAAAGGGTGCTATTTCTGTAGGACATGTGTCGGATTTGTGGAGCGCGCGCAGGGGTAGGGCGGGGGTAAGACCTTTGCCGCAAAATAGCGGAGGGTTGAGCAAGGAGATGATTATGAAACGCACAAAAGCCGAGATGGAGTATTACCGCGAGGCGCTGGAAATGAATGCGGATTTTTTTGAGGAAGATGAGCGGGAGGATGTGGCGGCGCAACCGGAGGGCTGGGCGCTGGTGGAGGCGGAGAATCCGGTACATCCACCGCGCCAACGGCTGACCTTGCGGCTGGACGAGGATGTGATCAAGTGGTTTCGGGGCATGGGCTGCGGCTACCAAGCGCGGATGAATGCGGTGCTGCGGTATTATATGGTGTCTCGGCGGGCGGGGCTGCTGGAAACGCCGAGCGAGGAAATGCTGCGCGAGGTGTTAGAGGACTAGGGGCTGAATTTGGGCGCGCCTTTTTGGCTCGGGGCCGCAAGCACAGGAGGTGAGGGCGGCGCAAGAGCAGCGCTGCGAAACACGGTGGAGGTGGGGCGCCGCGTCGCTGGTGCTTGGGGAAGGGCTAGGCTAGGCTTGGGAAAATGGAATCAGGAGATTTGTTATGGATTTAGGCATTAAAGGTAAAACCGCGATTGTGTGTGCGGCGTCTAAGGGTTTGGGGCGCGGCTGCGCTGAGGCTTTGGCCGAGGCGGGGGTTGATTTGGTGATCAATGCGCGTAGTGCGGGGCCGTTGGAGGAGACGGCGCGGGAAATTGCGGCGAAATACGGCGTGAAGGTTACGGCTGTGGCGGCGGATATTTCTACCGAAGAAGGGCGGGCGGCGGTGCTGGCGGCCATGCCAAACCCTGATATTTTGGTGAATAATGCTGGTGGGCCGCCTCCGGGCATGTGGCATGACTGGGAGCGTGAGGATTTTATAAAGGCGCTGGACGCTAATATGCTGGCCCCGATTGCGATGATGAAGGCGGTGCTGCCAAGCATGATGGACAAGGGCTGGGGGCGGGTGGTGAATATCACCTCGCAATCAGTGAAATCTCCGATTGCGGTGCTGGGGCTTTCTAACTCGGCGCGCGCGGGGCTTACGGGCTATGTGGCGGGGACATCGCGGCAAGTGGCTGGCAGCGGTGTAAATATTAACAATATGTTGCCGGGGCTGCACGCGACAGACCGCGCGGTGAGCCTTGACCAAGGCGTGGCAAGCGCGCAGGGGATTAGCATGGATGAGGCCAAAGCGCAGCGGGCGGCTACGATTCCGGCGGGGCGTTATGGCACGCGGGAAGAATTTGGCGCGATGTGTGCGTTTTTGTGCTCTACGAGTGCTGGGTTCATTGTCGGGCAGAATATTTTGCTTGATGGGGGCGCGGTGAATGCAACGCTCTGAGGGTAAGCCGACGTTTATGTCTGTGGGCTGGCTGAAGCAGCTTTGGGCGGGGCGGTTCTCGTTTGGAGATACGTTTTTCGTTGGGATGTTTGGTCCGGCGTTTGTGTTTATTCCGGTGGGCGTGGTGATTGCGGGGTTTTTGGCGGCGGTGGCACCGGGTACGATGGGCGTGGCGATTGCGGGGATGACCGTGCTGTATGCGCTCTATTTTAGCGCCACGCTGCCAGCGGTTTTCAAAACCGGATTGGTAGCGAATGATATCGGCGGCTGGCGCTGGTTTGGCATTTTATTGGCTGTGGCCTCAACGCTGGCGCTGTGGTGGTCGGCTTATAAATTTATCGTAGCGCTATGAGCGGGTTTAGCCTGAAGGACCAGCTTTTTAACGAGGGCAAGGTGCGGTATTTGGCGGGGCTGTTTGGCGATGCCATTGAGGAGGAGCGTTTTATTGCTGAGGTTATGGCGAAGTTGCCGGAACTGGAGCTGAAGGCGCGGATTACGCATATTTCGGAGGTGCTGGCGGGGCATTTGCCGGAGGATTTTGGCGCTGCGGTTGAGGTGATGCTGGCGGCTTTGCCAGCGCCGCTTGACCCTGATTTGAGCGACGATGATTTTGGCGAGTTTATCCATGCGCCTTTGGGGGCTTTTGTGGCTTCGCGCGGGTTGGGCCAGCCTAATATTGCGCTGCCGGTTTTGCGGGAGCTGACCAAGCGCTTTACGGTGGAATATGACATTCGGCATTTTTTGAATGCGCATCCTGAGGTGACGATGGCGGCGCTGGCGGAGTGGGCGCGCGATGGGAATTACCATGTGCGGCGGCTGGCCAGCGAAGGCACGCGGCCTGTGCTGCCTTGGGGCGTGAAGGTCGGGCTTTCGCTGGAAGAGCCGATTGGGCTGCTGGACAGGCTTTATTATGACCGGACGCGGTTTGTAACGCGCTCGGTGGCAAACCACCTGAACGACATTACCAAGAAAGACCCTGACCTCGTATTGCGCACTTTGGGGCGTTGGCGGAAGGAGGGCAAGCAGGTGGCGGCGGAGCTGGACTGGATGGAGCGGCATGCGCTGCGAACCTTGGTGAAAAAGGGGCATGTGGGGGCGCTGGAGCGGCTGGGGTATAGGGCCTCGCCGGAGGTTTTGGTGGAGATGCGCTTTAGTGAAACGGTGGAAATTGGCGAGGTTGGGGTGCTGGAGGTCAGCATTGAGGCCGTGCAGGACGAGCGGCTGATGGTGGATTATGTGATCGAGTTTGTGAAGGCGAATGGCGCGCGGCGGGCCAAGGTTTTTAAGCTTAAAAAGCTGGATTTGCTTAAAGAGGCGACCCTTGTAGTCACTATTGAGCCCTGTATTATGTGCATGGGAGCAGCCATAAATGCCAGAATATCCCGGTTAGTCTTTGGTGCCTTCGATCACAAAGCCGGAGCTGCAGGTTCTCTCTATAATCTTGCAGCGGACAGCCGATTAAATCACAGGATAGAAGTCATATCAGGGATTATGGAAAAAGAGTGCAGTGACTTATTACAGAACTTTTTCCGTCATCGTAGAGAAAAAAACCACGTTTCGGATCGAAGAAGGAATCTGATTCAAGCAAACTGATCCGACTCTCAGCTCTTTTTAGATAATCATTTTAGTTGGATGACATGGAGAGGTACCGAAGTGGTCGTAACGGGGTCGACTCGAAATCGATTTGTCCTGTTAATAGCAGGGCACGTGGGTTCGAATCCCACCCTCTCCGCCAAATTTTACATCGCAAAATTTGGCGAGATCTCGTCAATTTGTTTTTCAAATTAGCGGATCCGCCATTTTTAACCCCGCGTTTTGGGTCCACGTTTTCTGCTGAAAACCCCCACCCAAAGGTCGGGATTCTTTACTTTTTCTAATTCGCGGAGAGATGTCCGAGCTGGCTGAAGGAGCGCGACTGGAAATCGCGTGTGCTGCTAACCGTGGTACCGAGGGTTCGAATCCCTCTCTCTCCGCCAAATTTTGCGATGCAGAATTTGGCGAGATCTCGCCGATTCGTTTTATAAATTGGCGAATCCGCCATATCAATTCCATCTTCCTGACGCCCGGTTTCGATTGATGGTCACATAGCAATCAAAGATCCCGAAAATCGGGGAGGGCAATATCTGCTTTTCGGCCAAAAGCGGGATTCAGCTGGCAAGGTCGTTTCATGCGAAAACACACTTTCCGCGGGACAAGGGCCTCCTATATTCGAAAGAATCTTTTGGAGCTTTTTGATTGGACTGTTGGATCCGAAAAAATCGGTCGATCTCATTAGGAATTGTCCAGGTGAAGAATCCCGGCCAAAGGTCGGGGCTTCTTCACCCAAACTGAGCAAAGGTCTTTTATGGTTTACGAAGTTTTAGCAAGAAAGTGGCGGCCCCAGACTTTTGAGGACGTTATTGGTCAGGAACACATCACCCAGACTTTGCAAAATGCCATCAAAGGGGACAGGCTGGCACATGCCTATCTCTTTAGCGGTGCACGAGGTGTGGGGAAAACCTCTGTGGCCCGAATTCTGGCAAAGGCCATCAACTGTGAGGAGGGGGAGCCCGGTCTCCCCTGCAACAAGTGCCACTCCTGTACAGAAATAACAACCGGTGCCTCGGTAGATGTCCAGGAGATTGACGGGGCATCTAATCGGGGCATTGATGAAATAAGAGATGTGAGGGAAAATATCAAGTACATGCCCTCATCC
>WTAL01000158.1 GCA_013139635.1 Paracoccaceae bacterium | reverse complement strand
CGTGGCGGGCGTTTGCATAAGGGGATAGACATGGCGTCTAGCCTTAACACCCCGATTTATGCCACAGCCGACGGCACGGTTCAGTTTTCCGGCACCCAAAGCGGCTATGGAAATGTGGTCATACTTGACCATGGGGGCGGATATGAGACATATTACGCCCATCTCAACCGGCGGCTTGTGACCGTCGGGCAAACAATATCTCGCGGCGACCGAATTGCGCTGATGGGAAATACCGGTCGCTCGACCGGCGTGCATCTTCACTATGAAATCCGCAAGGATGGCGTTGCAGTTAACCCAATGACTTACATAAAGGCAGGACGAAATGTTTACTAAGAAAAATGAAGATACAGGCGCATCAAGCGCGACAAAGCCGTCAACCACGGCTCCGGCAAAGCCCACAGGTGCATCTTCGGCACCCGCGGCAGCGGCCAAACCAAAACCAGCCCCTTCGGTGCTGTCTTCTGACCTAACGATCACTGGCAATCTTGTCACCTCTGGTGACGTATTGATTGAAGGCACAGTTGAAGGCGATATTCGTGCGCACTTGCTGACCGTCGGCGAAGGGGCCACGGTTAAGGGCGAATGTGTTGCGGATGACGTAGTGGTTAATGGCCGCGTTGTCGGCTGCGTGCGCGGGCTTAAGGTGCGGCTAACCGCTTCGGCACGGGTTGAGGGGGATATCATCCACAAAACCATCGCTATTGAAAGCGGCGCGCATTTTGAAGGTTCTGTAAAGCGCGAAGATGACCCGTTGGCGAGCAAAAAGAAATCAAGCTAAACCGCTCTGGTAATAAATAAAAAAGGCACTGCGATTGCAGTGCCTTTTTTTATGCGAACCGCACAATTATAGACTTAGCAGGCCGGTTAAAAACAGGTTTTCCACATGAACTCAGCGCCGTAACTCTCAAACCCAACGGCCCCAATGCCATCATAAAAGCTTTTGAGTGTAAGCCCGTTACAACCGCTAACCTGGTGCGTGACCCCAAGATCAACCCGCGCGCGGCCGCCCTCAAATCCTGGGTCTGTTGCCGCACCCGAGCTATAGCTCCATACGCCAGATGCCCCGCCTGTCAGCGTAGTTGCCGCGCTTAAAGCCACCTCAAAATCCAACCCGGCAGAGACTTGTGCCAAGCCGATGGTTTGTGCTGCAATTGGGTTATTTAGGCTATCCGTATAAGCGGCTTGCGCGTCGCTGGTGTATTTTGCGTCCAAAAATGGCAGCAAGGTAAACCCGTTTTTCTCAATTTGCCCCGAGACCCCAAGCGTTGCCAGCCAGCGCTCTGTGGTGAAACTGTCGCTATAGGTGCCAAGTGGCGAGACCGTGTTGGCGGTTTGACCATAGAGCAGCGCGCCTTCAAAATAGAGCGGCTGGTTTGCCAGTTTGGCAGCGAAATAGGGGCCAGCAAGCCAGCCCGAACCACTAATTTCAGCCACGCCGTTAACCTCTGAAAGATGGTCAAACTGCACCATGCCGCCAATCAGCAGGTTTTCTGATAGTTTGGAATGGCCGCCAATGGCGCCAAAAATATACTGGCTTTCCGCACCTAAATCCGTGCTCCAATTTGCATTCAGCCGCGCCCACACCGGGGCATTATAGCCGCTGTCAAAGGCCACAAGCCCGCCACTTCGGGTCACTTCAGCCGCAAACTGCCCTGCCCCGCCGCGCAGAAAGCCGGCCAAATCTGGCTGGTTGCTTAGCAACGCATTGGCGCGGGTTTGCATAAAATGCGCAACCGCAGCATTGGTTTCAGCGCCCGTTGCATTTGTGGCGGTCACAGTGGCTGACGCGGTATTGTCATTTCCGGCCAGATCTTGCGCCGCGCCCGCAGGGATAGACATAACCAAATCAGCATTGCCATTGGCCGTAACCGAGGCCGTATAACCAGCCCCGCTGCCCAAGAGCGCCGTAACACTGCCGCCAGAAATCGAAATATCCGCCGCAACAAACCCCACCACATTTTCGTCAAAGGTGATGGTGGCGTTAAAAACAGTCGGGCCGGAAATGCTGGCAGGCACGCCTGTAATGGCAACGCTAGGGTCAGCCAAATCCGCAGCAGCGCTCAGGGTGTTGGAGACGATATTGTCATTATTCGGGAGGTCCGTAAGCGTGGCCGCCGGAATGTGCACCGAGACCGCACCCGCCGCTATAGGCGTTACGGCAAAGGTGTATCTTGAGGCGTTTACAACTGTAAAATCAGAAACCGTGAGGTTGCTCAGGCTCAAATCATCTGTAACAAAATCTTTTACATCTTCGCTAAAATTCGCCGTTATTGTGTGTGCGCCCGCCCCGACGGTGCCGGAAAGGCCGGAAAGCACAACCGTTGGCGAGGTCCGCTCAAACCAGCCGCTGCTGACCGAGAAGGCAGACGTGGAGCCGACATAAAACCCTGAATCAAGAACACTAGCCGTCGCAAAGCTATGGGATACGGTCTGCCCGTTTGGGTCGGTATATGACAATGAACAAATTGTCGAAAACCCTTCATTAAAAAACACCCGCGACGTATTGATCAAAGCAAGTGATCCTGTCGAACCAGGGCACGAAAGGGATCGGGTTGCCGGGTTGAAGGGTAACCCGTCTTCAATGAACTGAACCTCAACGGATGCCGAGCCACCAACAATGATGTGCCCGTCATTTGAAGGGTCCGGAACGATTGAGGCCGATCCGCAAGTATCATTTGTTGCATTCAAAAAATATTCGGTTGTGTCGTTGCCAAAAGGATCCCCGACCCTTGCTGAACAAGACAACGCAGAGGCGCTTTGCGCTGTGAGGGTAAAAATACCAAACACCAAAGCGGTGCGCACGATCGAAAAAACATTCATAAAATAACTTTCTAAGCAAATATTTCCTAAAAAAACAAACTTTAGCTAACCTCAAGTCAACACACTGTCAAATACCCGACGTTTAGTAAATAAATAAATCTGAATCTTCGCGACAAAGGCCAACCAGTGATTGCGTTAACCCTGCAAATTTGGTAGCTTCACCCACAATATGTTGTGGCCAAACAGGGTGAGTGACCATGAGCGATAAAGACGATAAAAAAGACGGCGAAGAGCCAGCGAAATACGTTTATGGCGGGCCGAAAATTGCCATCGTCGATGAGATGAAAACTTCTTATCTCGATTACGCAATGAGCGTGATCGTGTCGCGTGCAATTCCTGATTTGCGTGATGGATTGAAGCCGGTTCACCGTCGGATTTTGTATGCCATGGACGAAGCCGGCAATACGCATGATAAATCCTATCGTAAATCGGCCCGTGCGGTTGCCGATACCATGGGTAAATACCACCCGCACGGCGATGCCTCGATCTATGATGCCTTGGTGCGGATGACCCAAGATTTCTCGATGTCGGTGCCGCTGATCGACGGCCAAGGCAACTTTGGCTCGATGGATGGTGATAAGGCCGCCGCCTTCCGTTATACCGAAGCGCGGATGGAGAAGGTTGCGAGCTTTCTGACCTCTGACCTTGATAAAGACACCGTTGATTTTCAGGATAACTACGACGGCAAAGACCGTGAGCCAACCGTGCTCCCTGCCCGCTTCCCGAATATGCTGGTGAACGGCGCGGGCGGCATTGCTGTCGGCATGGCCACCAACATTCCACCGCATAACCTTGGTGAAATTATCGACGGCACCTTGGCGCTGATGGCCAACCCCGACATGACGATTGATGACCTGATCGAGATCATCCCTGCCCCTGATTTCCCGACAGGGGCCATAATTTTGGGCCGCGAAGGCGCGCATAAAGCTTATCGTGAGGGGCGTGGCTCTGTCCTAATGCGCTCAAAATCCAGTGTTGAGGAAATCCGCAAGGACCGTTACGCGATTGTGGTTACCGAGATTCCGTATCAGGTGAACAAATCCACCATGATCGAGAAGATCGCCGAACTCGCGCGTGATAAAAAGATCGAGGGCATTGCCCACGTACAGGACGAAAGCGACCGTTTTGGCGTGCGCGTGGTGATTGAGCTAAAGCGCGATGCGACCGCCGAGGTGGTGCTAAACCAGCTCTACCGTTTCACCCCGCTGCAAACAAGCTTTGGGTGCAACATGCTGGCCCTCAATGCCGGACGTCCTGAAACCTTAACGCTCAAGAAATTCCTAAGCGAATTCATTAAGTTCCGTGAGGAAGTTGTAGCACGCCGCACGGCGTTTGAGCTGCGCAAAGCTCGTGACCGGAGCCACATTCTCTGTGGCCTCGCCGTGGCTGTAAGCAACGTAGACGAGATCGTCGCCACCATTCGTGCCTCGGCCAACCCTGCCGAAGCCCGCGAAAAGCTGATGACCCGCCGTTGGCCGGCGCAAGACATCGCCAGCTACATCCAGCTGATCGACGACCCGAGCCATAAGATGAACGATGACGGCACGTATTACCTGTCGGAAACCCAAGCGCGTGCCATTCTGGAACTACGCCTTCAGCGGCTCACCGCTATTGGCGTTAATGAAGTTACCGAAGAGCTGGTGGCACTGGCAGGCATGATCAAGGATTTCCTAGAGATTTTGCGCTCGCGCAAGCGGATCATGGCGATTATCTCGGACGAGCTGATCGAAGTGCGGGATATGTTTGCCAAGCCCCGCCGCTCTCAAATCATTGAATACGCCGCCAATATGGACGACGAAGACCTGATTGAGCGTGAAGACATGGTGGTGACCGTGACGAACTCGGGCTACATCAAACGCACCCCGCTAGAGGAGTTCCGCGAGCAAAAGCGCGGTGGCAAAGGCCTGCAGGGCATGAACACCAAGGACGAGGATTTTGTGACAACGCTGTTTGTCGCCAACACCCACACGCCGCTCTTGGTTTTCACCTCCGAGGGCATGGTTTATAAGCTAAAAACCTGGAAGCTGCCACGCGGCGGGCGCAATGCACGCGGCAAGGCGATTGTGAATATCCTGCCGATTCCGCAGGGCGTGAGCATTGCCGCCATCATGCCAGTGGACCGCCCCGAGGAAGAATGGGCCGACTTGCAAATCGTGTTTGCCACCAATACCGGCGGCGTGCGTAGAAACGCCCTTTCAGACTTCACCAACGTGATGCGCAACGGCAAAATTGCGATGAAGCTGGACGAGGATATGCGGCTTATAAAGGCGCAAATATGTAATGAAGACAATGACTTCATGCTAACAACGGCGCAGGGTAAAGCTATCCGGTTCCCTGTAACCGACGTGCGCGTATTTAAAGGCCGAGATAGCACGGGTGTACGCGGCATTAAGCTGGCTGAGGGTGATGAGGTGGTCTCCATGTCCATCCTGCGCCACGTAGTCGCCACGCCGGACGAGCGCAATGCGTATTTCAAAATGCGCAAGGCGGTTACGGGTGAAGACGGGGCCGAGGTGGAGGCTGGTGACAGCACCATTAGCCCTGAGCGCTACGCCGAGCTTTCAGCCCGTGAGGAATGGATTTTGACCATCACTTCCGGTGGTTTCGGTAAGCGCTCCTCAGCGCTCGAATACCGGATTGCAGGCCGTGGTGGCCTTGGCATTGCGGCGGCTAATTTGGGGCGGCGCGGCGATACCATCATCGCCAGCTTCCCCGTGGATGAGGATGACCAGATCATGCTGGCCACAAATTCCGGCCAAAGCATCCGCTGCCCAGTGGCTGGCATTTCCCGCCAAAGCCGCAGCTCCTCCGGTGTGACGGTGTTTAAAACCGCCAAGGGTGAGGAAGTTGTTTCCGTGGCGTGGATTGCCGAGCAAGGGGAAGAAGAAAATGACTGATACGATTAAAGCCATACTTCCCTTTTTTCTTATAATGGGCGTTTTGATATGGTATGTTATGCGGTCGCGAAAGCATAGCCAAAAAATTTTGGATTCAATTGAAAAACAATCTGAATTCATGAAATTGAGCAACACAATAGCGAATGAAAATCTAGACCTCATGCGCCGCCAAGTTGCGGCGCTTGAGGAAATCGCGAAAAAGCCTTAGCCCTTCCCGAGCTTCGCTTTCAGGGCGGCCTCTATCCGCGGCGTCACAAACTTTGAGACATTGCCATCAAGCCGCGCGATTTCCTTCACAAGCCTTGAAGCAATCGCTTGGTGCTGGGCTTCGGCCATGAGAAACACGGTTTCAATCTCGGCGTTCATCGCACGGTTCATGCCAACCATTTGATATTCATACTCAAAATCAGCTACGGCGCGCAGGCCTCGAATAATCATATGCGCGCCAACTTCTTGTGCGCAATGTATTAACAAGTTCTCAAACGGGTGGGCAATGATCTCTACGCCACACTTGGCAGAGATCTCAGCGCACTCGGCTTCAATCATTTCGACCCGCTCCTCAAGGCTGAAAAGCGGCCCTTTGTCTCGGTTAATCGCTATGCCGATCACTAGTTTATCGACCAGTGAGCAGGCCCGCTGGATGATATCCAAGTGGCCAACAGTAACGGGGTCAAATGTCCCCGGATAAAGCCCTACGCGCATAGTCACCTCCGAATTTATGCTGCACTTGCGAACAAGTTGCGCAGAAACCTAGCGCGGGTCAATCAAAATTTTGCTGAAATCAAACTTTTCCGTGCAGCATATCTGTGAGCGCCGAGTTTTCCTGCTCAATCAGCTCAATCCGCGCCTTCACCACGTCGCCAATCGAGACCACGCCCACGAGCTTACCCTCGCTCACCACCGGCATGTGCCGAAACCGCCCCTTGCTCATTTTCGCCATCAGCGAAATCACGCTATCGCTCGGCTGTGCCGCAACCACGGTCGAGGTCATCAAATCGCGCGTGCAATTGCTCATGCAGCCAACCCCGTTTTTGCCAATTTCCCGCACAATATCCCGCTCCGACAAAATGCCATCCACCTGCTCACCATTTTCCGAAACAATAAGCGCGCCGATCCGGTGCTCTGAAAGCATTCCGGCGGCTTTTTCAATCGTATCCCCCGGTTTGATCGTCAAAATATTGTTTACCGGCTTGGCTTGCAGCATCTGGCTAACATTCATCGCGCTTCTCCTATGGGTTGGGTCTTTTTGAAGTGTGCAAGCCTAGCGGCATTCTGTCAAGTTTTCGTGAGCGGTGCTGGCCTTAATTCTCTAATTCATTGGACTCAATAAAACTGACCATCTGGTCATATATTTCCCTTCCCCTTTGCCCTTACACGGATGTAAGCTGCGCCCAGATACTAACGGAGGAAATCTGATGCACGAGATCAAGCACTACCTTAATGGTGAACATGTTGCCGGCACGTCCGGCCGCTTTGCCGATGTTTATAACCCGGCCACTGGTGATGTGATCGCCAAGGTGCCATTGGCGTCAAAAGACGAGATGGACCAAGCGGTGAAATTCGCCGAGGCGGCCCAGCCAGCTTGGGGCGCGATGAACCCGCAAAAGCGTGCGCGCGTAATGATGAAAATGGTGGCTTTGCTGCACCGTGATATGGACAAGCTCGCCGAGGCGCTTTCCAAAGAGCACGGCAAAACCCTGCCAGACGCCAAGGGTGATATCATCCGTGGCCTTGAAGTGGTTGAGTATTGCATTGGCGCGCCCCAGCTACTGAAGGGCGAATATACCGACGGCGCAGGCCCTGGCATTGACATGTATTCCATGAAGCAGCCTTTGGGTGTAACGGCGGGTGTAACCCCGTTTAACTTCCCTGCCATGATCCCGATGTGGATGTTTTCCCCGGCGGTTGCCGCGGGTAACGCCTTCATCCTAAAGCCCTCCGAGCGCAACCCGACTGTGCCAATTATGCTCACCGAGCTGTTTGAAGAAGCGGGCCTGCCTAAGGGCATTTTGCAAGTGGTGAACGGCGATAAAGAGGCCGTGGATGCGATCATCGAGCACCCGACCATCCAGTCAATCGGCTTTGTTGGCTCTACGCCTATTGCTGAGTATATCTACGGTAACGGCTGTGCGGCTGGTAAGCGCGTGCAGGCCTTTGGTGGCGCGAAAAACCACGCTATCATTATGCCTGATGCGGATATGGACCAAGTGGTTGACGCCCTCATCGGCGCTGGCTACGGCGCAGCTGGCGAGCGCTGCATGGCGATTTCGGTGGCTGTGCCTGTGGGTAAAGACACTGCTGACCGCCTAATTGCGGCCCTTGCGCCACGGGTAGAGAGCCTCAAAATTGGCCCTTACACTTCGGAGAATGACGTGGACTTTGGTCCGGTTATCACTCCCGAAGCCAAGCGCAAAATCCTTGGGCTTGTGGACTCAGGCGTTGAGCAAGGCGCAAACCTTGTGGTCGATGGCCGTGGTTTCAGCCTGCAAGGCTATGAAAACGGTAACTTTGTTGGGGCCTGCCTGTTTGACAACGTCACCACCGATATGGACATCTACAAAACCGAGATCTTCGGCCCTGTCCTTTGCACCGTGCGCGCCGACACCTATGAAGAGGCCGTGGCTCACACCATGGACCACGAATACGGCAACGGCACCGCGATTTTCACCCGCGATGGAGACACCGCGCGCGATTTCGCCAGCCGGATCAATGTGGGCATGGTGGGCATTAACGTGCCTATCCCCGTGCCATTGGCTTACCACACTTTCGGAGGCTGGAAAAAGTCGGCGTTTGGTGACTTGAACCAGCACGGACCGGATGCGTTTAAGTTTTATACGCGCACCAAAACCGTGACGTCTCGTTGGCCGTCAGGCACAAAAGAAGGGGCCGAATTTAGCATCCCAACCATGGAATAACGCTAAGTTTTTGACCTGAATCAATCCTTCGGATTTCATATATGCTAAACATTGCATACAATGAAACCGAAGGATTTTTTTATGCAAAACACGAAACAACTCATCGCCGTTGCCCTAGTAATGTTTGCCGCAATTTTTGCGCCACTCAGCGCGGCCAAGGCCGAAGAGCCCACCATGGGCCTATTCGTAAACCTCACCACAGATGATACATGGGCCGCGGCTAAAGCCATCTCGTTTGCCCACCAAAAAGTGCTTAATACCGGCCACTCACCTGTTGCGATTTGGCTAAACGTGCGCGCTGTTTATTTGGCAGAAGAAGACCGCCCTTCCCACGTGCACGGGCTTATGCGTGAAGCCAATATGTCTATCCAAGATATGCTAGCAGCCTTCATTGCCGATGGTGGCCAAGTCATCATGTGCGGTGCCTGCTCAGCCGCAGCCGGCCTAACGCTAGACGACTATATTGACGGCGTTGTTATGGGCAGCCCTGATCTGGTAAACGGGTTGCTTTTTAACCCGAACGTAAAAACGCTTTCTTGGTAAGCTCTGACGCGAATACAAATAAGCCCCGCCTTGTGCGGGGCTTATTCTATATCGGCAGCGCCGTTGTTTTAAAAACCGTTCGCAGCGCAAAGCTACTTTGCATCTGCGCCACACCGGGCAAGCGCGCCAGATATTGCTTGTGAATACGCGCAAAATCGTCGGTGTCTTGCGCCACAACTTTTAGCAAATAGTCAGCCGCACCGGCCATCAGGTGGCATTCCAGCACGTCCGGTATCAGCGCCACTTGCCGCTCAAAGGCTTCCAAAATTTCATCTGCCTGCCCTTTTAGCGTAATCTCCACAAACACCGTGGCGCGCTTATCAACTGCGCGGGGGTTCAGCAGTGCCACGTAATTTCGGATAACGCCTTCACGCTCCAGCCGCTGCACTCGGCGGTGGCAGGCCGACGGGGAAAGCGCCACGCTCTCCGCCAAATCGGCGTTCGACATTCGACCGTCCTTCTGCAAAGCTTTCAAAAGCTTGATATCCAGCGCATCCATTCGTGCCATTGCAAGAATCCCCTCATTAAGTGCCACTTTGTCGCAGGGTATGCCAAACCTTCGGCACTGCACAACAGATATTTGCAAAGCAATTCGGAAATGAGGGGCGCACAAGGGCTTTAACAATTCAACAAGGCCCAAAGGAGATTCTCACATGTTGATCGGTTGCCCAAAGGAAATTAAGAACCAAGAATATCGGATCGGGGTCACCCCCGCCGCCGCGCAGGAGGCCGTGGCACATGGCCATAAGGTCATCATCCAAAAGGGGGGCGGCGCAGGGGCTGGCTTCTCTGATGAGGACTATATCGCGGCTGGGGCAGCGATTATTGATACCGCCGAAGAGATTTTTGCCACCGCCGATATGATCGTGAAGGTGAAGGAGCCTCAGCCCGTTGAGCGCGCTATGCTGCGCGAAGGGCAAATCCTGTTTACGTATTTGCACCTCGCGCCGGACCGCCCGCAAACCGAAGACCTGATGAAAAGCGGCGTAACGGCGATTGCTTACGAAACCGTAACCGACCGCATGGGCGCCCTGCCCTTGCTAGCGCCTATGTCTGAAGTTGCGGGCCGCCTTGCGCCGCAAGTGGGCGCGTGGACCCTGCAAAAGGCCAATGGTGGCCGAGGCGTGCTTATGGGCGGTGTGCCGGGCGTTGAGCCTGCTAAAGTCGCCGTAATTGGTGGCGGGGTGGTTGGCACCCACGCGGCCAAAATCGCAGCGGGCATGGGGGCTGATGTAACCGTGCTGGATATGTCGCTCCCGCGCATGCGCTACCTTGACGACGTGTTCGGCGGCGTGTTCAAAACCCGCTATTCCTCGGCTGGCAACCTTGCTGAGCTGGTGGCCGAGGCCGATATGGTGATCGGCGCGGTGCTCATCCCCGGGGCGGCTGCGCCCAAGCTGGTAAGCCGCGCTATGCTGAGCACCATGAAGCCAGCGGCTGCACTGGTAGACGTGGCGATCGACCAAGGCGGCTGCTTTGAGACCTCACGCGCCACCACGCATGACGACCCGATTTACGAGGTTGACGGCATCATGCATTACTGCGTGGCCAATATGCCTGGCGCCGTGGCCCGCACCTCCACGCTGGCGCTTGGCAACGCCACCATGCCCTTCATGCTGGCGTTGGCCGATAAAGGCTGGAAGCAAGCCTGTGAGGAGGACGAGCACCTGCTGCGCGGGCTAAACACCCACATGGGCCACCTCACCTATGCCGCCGTTGGTAAGGCGTTGGAAATTGATGTGCTCAGCCCCAAGCTGGCACTCACGAAGTAACGAAAAAAAAGACCCGCCAAACCGGCGGGTCTTTTACATTTGCTGGAATATGCTTAAGCTTTGGCTTTGAGCAAATCCCGAATATCGACCAGAAGCTCTTCTTGCGTAGGCCCTTTAGGCGCTTCCGGAGCAGCCTCTTCCTCTGGTCCCTCAGCCGCTGCCTTGGCTTTGTTTACAGATTTAACCAGCATAAACACTACAAAGGCGACGATCAAAAAGTTGATCACAGCCATAATAAAAGAGCCATATGCAAAAACAGCAACACCGGCTTCTTGTGCGGCAGCAAGCGATGCAAATTCACCCTCCCCCAAAACCACAAACAAATTGATAAAATCTATCCCGCCAGTAAAGATGCTGATAAATGGATTGATCAAATCAGTGACCATCGATTTTACGATCGCTGTAAAAGCCGCCCCAATGATGATACCAACGGCCATGTCCATGACATTGCCTTTGGCAATGAAGTCCTTAAATTCTTTAAGCATTTTTCTGCTGCCCCCTCGCAATTTACAAAAACAGCATGTTTTTGCATTCTGCAAAAGGTTATGGCCTTATTTATATCAGCTTTCAAGCCATTCCTGCACAGCAGCAGTGCGGCCACGGGCAACGGGGATAAAGGTTCCATCAATCAAATTGAGGCGCTTTTGGCCGTCAACGCTGTCCATACCAACTACCGCTTCCCGCGCCACCCAATGCGACCGATGCGGCTGAATGCCGTTTCGGCAGTTTAGCTGCATAATAAGATCTGACATGCGTGCGCGAATAAGCGTCTCGTCATCTTTTATTTTAACAATGATATAGTGATCTTGCGAAGACGCCGAGATCAGCTCGGCGCATTTAAAAGTGTGCCCTGACACAATGATCGACTTACAACTTGCACCCGTATCGTCGGTATGGTTTTTTATAATCTTCGGGTTTGAACCGTTGGAGCTCACGGCAACCGGCACGACAAACGTCAAATACAGCGTTTCCAATACGATCGTAAGAATAATATTTGCCGGGAGTTTCTCCAAAGCGTGCTCAACTGACAAAGCATTGCCAAAATACCCTGACATACCAAGTTCAACCACATAAGTGGCGATGGTCGTAACACACACGCCGACTATAGGAAAAATGAGGAAAAAACCACCAAATCTTTGCGAAATTTTTATGCCCGTGAGCGTGACAAGAAAATAGAGCGAAAAGGTCACTACAATTATGGAAAGTGTGTAAACGGTAAGGGCAACAAGTGATATTTTTCCCGCAAACCCATGTAGATCAAGCAAAATCAATAGTGAAATGACCATTGCCCAGAAAACATATGAATAATAGTTGGCATAAACTGCGCGCAATTCACGTGTCGTCAAGTGTCGCTTGCGCCACAACACGTCATAATACGGCATTCCGCGCCAATCAGCTTGCTCCAAAATCTATACCTCGGTAGCTTTCCTTAGGACTGCTCATTCAGGGTTTTAGCGTGCCGCCGTAACGCTTTTGTGGTTAGTTTTGTATTAAATAGTTTCAGCACCCAGATTGCAGCATTCCCTGTCCGCCAGTTTTGTAAAAAACTGGCGGACAGTCAATCGAATTTAGGCAATAGCACTGGTTATTGCGCGATTTTTGATGCTTCAATCACGCTCAGCTATATAAAATGGGTTATTTGACTTCGCCATGCACGATATAATGCAGGATTTTCGCAACTTGCTGTGGCGTTTCCACAACCGCCAGCGCCGCCGCATCTACTTCTTTCAGTGCATGCTGGTGGTCCTCACCGTGCATAATCACAAGCGCTTTGCCTTTGGCGGCGGCATAACCCGCATCGAAAGCGGCGTTCCATTGCTTATATTTCTCGCCAAAGCGCACCACCACAACGTCTGCCGCCTCGATAGCGTTTCGGGTGCGAATGGCATTTAACTTGGCGCCCTTATGGTCATGCCAAAATTTCTTTTCTTCCGACCCCAAAATCATAACGCCCGCATCATCAGAGGTTGCGTGATCCGTCACCGGTCCGCTAAATTCTACGTCTAACCCTTCTGATGCTGTCATAATTCCTTCACGCCAATCGGTGTGAATTTCCCCGCTCAAATATACTTTCATGATCTTAGCTCCCCGCCTGTTACTTTGGCCACTGAGGCCACTATTTTTGATGAGATCGCTTCGATCTCTTTGTCCGTCAGCGTGGCAGCAGTGGGTTGGATACGCACCGAAATCGCAACAGATTTCTTGCCTTCCCCCATTTGAGTCTCAGCCTTGGCCCCGCCAAACACGTCAAACACGCTCACGCTTTCGATCAGTTTTTTGTCGCCGCCCTTTGCCGCCTTTACCAGCTTTTCAACCTCAAGCTCGGCATCCACCACAAAGGCAAAATCGCGCTCGACGGCTTGCAAGCCATGCGCCTGTAGCGCGGGCCGCGTTTTGCTTTTAGCCTTTTTAAGCGGCACGTTATCAGGGAAAACTGAAAAGCCAACAACCGTGCCCTTAACGCCCATGCCCTTCAGCACTTTCGGGTGCAGTTCGCCAAAAACCGCGAGGGGGTTTTTAGGCCCAAGCGAAAGCACCGCCGAGCGCCCGGGGTGGAACCATGCGGGCGCATTTCGCATAACCATCAGGTTGCCCACCGGCGCGCCAATGGCGGCTAGTGCGGCCTCGGCATCGCCCTTAGCGTCATAAATATCCACAGTCCGGCGGGTGCCAAATGCATTGCGCGGGGCCGTGGCCCCTACGCGAATACCACAGGCCATCGTGGCTTGGTCCTCCGGCTCTGGCCCGTTAAAGCCCTGCCCTATTTCAAACAGCGCCATATCGGCCTCGCCCCGCGCTTGGTTGCGCGCGGCGGCCATCAGCAGGCTCGGGAAGATATTGGGCCGCATGTGGCTCATTTCGCTTGAAATCGGGTTGCTCAGCTTCACCTCATCAGCACCGCCGCCAAACAGCTCAGCAGACTTTTCGTCAATAAAGCTGTAGGTCACGCACTCATTCAGCCCCAGCGCCAAAGCCCGCCGCAGGGTCATCAGCCGCTTTTGCGCTGGGGTCAGTACGGGCTTCATCACCCCCACGCTGGGGCGCGCTAAAGGAATGCCCTTAAGCTTGGTCAGGCTGGCCACGCGGGCGATTTCCTCCACAAGGTCCGCCTCGCCGTGCACATCTGGCCGCCAGCTTGGCACGCTGACCATCAGGTCCTTCACCTCAAAGCCAAGCGCGGTCAAAATGCGAATTTGCTCGGCTTCGGCAATCTCCATGCCGACCAGCGAAACCACCCGCGACGGGTCCAGCTTATAGCTGCGGGAGGTGTCAGGCACGTCGCCAGCGATCAGCTTTTCGGACGGCTCACCGCCACAAAGATCAAGGATCATTTGCGTGGCAAGGTCCAGCCCAACCGGCGTAAAGGCTGGGTCCACGCCGCGCTCAAACCGATAGCGCGCATCAGAGTTTATTTTTAGCTTCCGCCCCGTCATGGCAATCGCGATCGGGTCCCAATACGCACTTTCCACAAACACATTCACAGTGTCCTCAGAGCAGCCCGAAGACGCTCCGCCCATAATGCCTGCAATGCTTTGTGGGCCGTTATTGTCGGTGATCACCATCATGCCCGCATCCAGCGTATATTCATTGTCATCCAGCGCCATTATGGTCTCGCCACCCTCGGCATAATGCACCCGCAAATCACCAGAAACCTTATCCGCATCAAATACATGCAGCGGGCGGTTTAGGTCATAGGTGAAGAAGTTAGTCACATCAACCAGCATAGAAATAGGCCGCAGCCCAATGGCGCGCAAACGGTCTTGCAACCATTGCGGCGAAGGTCCGTTTTTAACACCTTTAATCAAGCGCCCCGCGAATACGGGGCAATCTTTGGCTTGCACATCAGCATCAATGCTCACATTCAGGTCGCTCTTAAAGCCGCCCTCAATGCTGGCCGTTTTAGCAGGCTTTAGCGTGCCAAGCCCGCGCGCTGCAAGGTCGCGCGCCACGCCGCGCACGCCAAGCGCATCAGGGCGGTTGGGCGTAATGGCGATATCAATTACAGGGTCATTCCGATCCAGATAATCAATAAACCGCGCACCAAGTGGGGCATCTGCTGGCAGGTCAACAACCCCATCATGCTCGTCCGAAATCATCAACTCGCGCTCAGAGCACAGCATGCCGTTGCTCTCTACATCGCGAATTTTCCCCGGTTTTAAAGTGAGGTCAATCCCCGGCACATAGGCGCCAACGGGCGCAAAAACGCCAACCATGCCTGTGCGCGCGTTTGGCGCACCACACACCACCTGCACTTCTTCGGTGCGGCCACCCTCACCATCGGGGAAGGTCTCCACGCGACAAAGCCGCAGCCTATCGGCGTTGGGGTGCTGCACGGCCTCGATCACGCGGCAAATCCGGAAAGCGCCCAGCGTATCGGCGGGGTTTTCCACCCCCTCCACTTCAAGGCCCAAATCTGTGAGGGCCTCGGTAATCTCGTCCAAGCTCGCCTCGGTATCCAAGTGCGTTTTCAGCCAGTTCAATGTGAATTTCATAATACATGCCCCGTTCAGCGTTTGCGGGCAAACTATGGGAAACGGGGGCAAATGAAAAGGGCCAAGGGCGGGATTTCAGCACAGAAATACCCGCCCAAGCTGGCAAGCTCTGGCTTAGCTAATCAGCTTCTTAATCATCGTCGCCGTTGGCTCAATAAAATCAGCATCACGCCAGTAGGCATTATGAGAAAGCGGGTTCCACGATGTCAAAAGATTTCCGACATCAATCGGTTTTTCCAACAGGTCCTTTTGCGTGATCATGGCCTTATAGCTCGGCGAAATGTCCTGTAACGGATATCCCAAAACATCGTCTTTATCATAAAAGTTGCGCCACCAAGGGCTTAGGCGCTTGTCTTCGGGCAAATCCACACCGGGAAATTTGATCGGGAAAATATCTTCCGGCGCGTAAGCAAAGGTAAAGAGCGGAATATTGCAGCCAAAAGTCACCAGCCCGCCCATTGTTTTCAAGCTCTGAAAAGGCGATCCACCATGGTCATCTTTTTTATGATCGTAAATGTAGTTGGACATAATATGCCCGCCCAACGAGTGCGCTAGAACCAAAACCGGCGCGCCGGATTCCACATCGCCTTCAAGCTCGCCAAGCGTTTTGCGCACGCGATCATGAATTAGCTCATAGGTATTGTCCTTCGCATCACCGGTTTTCCGGTAGGAGGACGCATCAGAAAAGTTGCGCAGCATAAAAGCGCGAATACCGTCCGAGCGAGTCTTTCGCTTAATGCGCCCCAAATAGGCTTTTTGCCGGTCCTGCAACACATCGGCCCACACCACCTCACGCCAAGCAATTGTTTCATCAAACCTTTTCGCACCAATCAGCTTTCGAAGCCGTTGGCGCAGTTGCTTTGAATACGTCGGGATATCCGACGAAGGCTGCACCTTCAGCCCTTGACTCCCCATCCCATGCACCACCAAAACCGCCATTTTTTTATCAGACATATGCTCACTCCGTTTTTTAGCTGTACCCCTTCTTAAGTTTGGGCCGTGATAACAGCGTGAACACGCACCTTACCAAAAAGGAGTTGCGAAACTTCGGCCATTGATTAAAATGAACAAGCATTCATTTCACGAGGCTCCCATGGATTTCGCCCTTTCTGACGAACAACAGATGATTTTTGATATGGCTTATGATTTCGGCCAGGCCGAAATTGCCCCCAATGCGCGGCAGTGGGAGGAGGATGGCACCATCCCCAAGGCGCTGTGGCCTGAGATCGCCGCGCTTGGCTTTGGCGGGCTTTACGTGAGCGAAGAATATGGCGGCAGCGGGCTTTCGCGGCTTGACGCCACGCTGGTTTTTGAGGCCCTCGCCATGGCCTGCCCCGCCGTTGGCTCGTTCCTGTCCATCCACAATATGTGTGGCGGGATGATTGATAAATTTGGCTCGGAAGAGAGCAAGCAAAAGTGGCTGCCCAAAATGTGCAGCATGGAAACCGTGTTTTCCTATGCCCTCACCGAGCCGGGCAGCGGCTCTGACGCTAGCGCGCTTCGCACCAAAGCCGCCCGCACCAGTGAGGGCTATAGCCTAAATGGCACCAAGGCGTTTATATCCGGCGGCGGCTATTCAGACGCCTACCTCGTAATGGCCCGCACGGGCGTTGATGGCCCCAAGGGCATTTCGAGTGTGGTGGTGGAAGCGGGCACCGATGGGCTTTCCTTCGGCGCGCTAGAGCAAAAAATGGGCTGGAAGGCGCAGCCCACAACGCAGGTGCAGTTTGATGATTGCGCTATTCCGGCGGACAACCTGATTGGCGAAGAAGGCCGCGGCTTTAGCTATGCAATGGCGGGGTTAGATGGCGGGCGGCTGAACATCTCGGCCAGCGCCCTTGGCGGCGCGCAAAACGCGCTAAATATCGCGCTTGGTTATATGGGCGAGCGGCAAGCCTTTGGCAAAACCCTCGACCAATTCCAAGCCCTGCAATTTCGCGTGGCCGATATGGAGATCGAACTGCAAGCTGCCCGCACCTTCCTGCGCCAAGCCGCATGGAAGCTTGATACCGGCGCGCCAGACGCCTCCAAATTCTGCGCCATGGCCAAACGATTTGTGACGGATACGGCCTTTACCGTCGCCAACGACTCCCTGCAAATGCTGGGCGGCTATGGCTACCTTTCAGATTACGGCATCGAGAAAATTGTGCGGGATTTGCGGGTGCACCAGATACTTGAAGGCACAAACGAGATTATGCGGATGATCACAGCGCGGGCATTGTTGCAGGAGCGGGATAGAGGGTGATGAAACAATTTTTGGAAAAACTGTATGTCTGGTATTTGCGCCACCAAGTATGGAGCCTCCGTCAGGCCTTAGACCAACCAAAAATTGCATTTGTGTTTATTTCAACCCTATTGGTTTGGTATATGCTTCCTTTTATCTTTGCAGGATGGGCGTTGAATATTGCGGGTAACTTCAGCGATACAATCCTCGGAATTATCGAAAATTTCAAAAGTGCATTGCCGCCTGTTATCAACATCACCTTTCACCTTCCCTTGTTCATTTTTCTTATCAAATGGTGGTCAATCGCTTTTGCTCTAAACTCGGGAAAGATCGAGAAAGCGCAGGCACGGCTGAGCAAGGTTGAAGCCAAACTGAAAGCCCTCACCAATGCCTGACATCCACATCCGCACCACTGGCAAGGCTGGCCGCATAACTCCGAACCGCCCCGAGGCGTTGAATGCGCTCAGTTATGAAATGGCGCTGGCCATTGAAGCGGCGCTGGATGAATGGGCCGTTGATCCAAACATTGAGCTTGTCGTCATCGACGCCGCAGGCGACAAAGCCTTTTGCGCGGGGGGGGACATTCAGGAAATGTATGACACCGCCAAGGCGGGTGATTTTGAGTATGGCCGGAAATTCTGGCGCGATGAATACCGGATGAACGCCAAGCTGTTTAACTTCCCCAAGCCTTATGTCGCCTTTATGCAAGGCTTTACCATGGGCGGCGGGGTTGGCATTTCGTGCCACGGCTCGCACCGGATTGTATGTGAAAACTCACAAATCGCCATGCCCGAATGCGGCATTGGCTTGGTGCCAGATGTGGGCGGCTCGCTGCTGCTGGCCCGCGCCCCCGGCCACCTTGGCGAATACCTCGGCTGCACCGCCGCACGCATGGATGCGGGCAACGCGATTTACGCGGGGTTTGCCGATTATTACATCCCGCGCGCCGCTTGGCCCACGCTAATTGAAGCGATAGAAGGTGGCGACCTTGAGGCGATTGAAAAAGCCGCCCTGCCCGCGCCTGCGGCGAGCTTGCAGGCTGAACAATCCGAGATTGACCAGAGCTTCAACGGCCGCACAGTGGGTGACATTATTCGCGGGTTCAGCGGCTCTGACTGGGAGCAGAAAACCGAAAAGGCCCTGCGCCGTAACTGCCCGCTTTCAGTCGAATGCGCGCTAGAACTCGTACGCCGAGTGCGCGGACTCGGCACCATTGAGCAAGCGCTTGGGATGGAATACCGCTTCACGCACCGCTCGGCCTCGAACGGTGATTTTGTCGAAGGCATTCGCGCCGCGATCATTGATAAAGACCGGAAACCGCAGTGGAACCCTGCCACACTGGAAGCCGTAACCCCCTTAAATATAAGCAAAATGTTGATGCCCCTCGGGGCGGATGCGCTCAAACTCTAAAGGACACGCCATGAAAATCGGATTTATCGGACTCGGTAATATGGGCGGCCATATGGCCCGAAACCTCGCCACCGCGGGTCATGAAGTCATTGGCTTTGACGTGGCGGGCGTAACCGTTGAGGGCGTGGCCAACGCCGCCAGCAGTGCCGAGGCCGCCAAGGGCGCCGATGTTATCATCACCATGCTACCCAACGGGCAAATCTTGCGCGCCGTTGCCGCTGAAGTTATCCCCGCCATGCAGCCAAATGCCTGCTTCATTGATTGCTCTACGGTGGACGTGGAAAGCGCCCGCGCCGTAGCGGCAGACTGGCCGCTGAGCGTAGATGCCCCCGTTTCCGGCGGCATTGGCGGGGCTGATGCGGGCACGCTTACCTTTATGGCAGGCGGCAGCGCCGAGGCTTTTGCGATTGCGGAACCCCTCTTCGACATCATGGGCCAAAAGGCCGTGCATTGCGGTGAAAGCGGCGCAGGGCAAGCGGCCAAAATCTGCAATAATATGATCCTTGGGGCGACGATGATCGTGACCTGTGAGGCATTCGCGCTGGCCGATAAACTCGGCCTTGATCGGCAAAAAATGTTTGACGTGGTTAGCACCTCAAGCGGCTATTCATGGAGCATGAACGCCTATTGCCCCGCCCCCGGCATTGGCCCGCAATCTCCGGCTGATAACGATTACCAGCCCGGCTTTGCCGCTGAACTCATGCTCAAAGACCTCCGCCTTTCCCAGCAAGCTGCTGAGGCGGTGGGTGCGGCCACGCCTTTGGGCGAGCATGCCACGCAGGAATATGCAAAGTTTGTTGAGGGCGAGGACGGCTTAGGCAAGGATTTTTCCGCCATGCTCCCCCGCCTTTCCAAAATGAAGCGGGGCTAAATGAACTGGGTCAGCACCTCTCCGCTTAACACCTTAGAGCCAGACGCCCTTGCGCGGCTGGCCAATGTGCAGGCAAGCGCCGTGCCCAAAGGCACGCCGCTTTTTCATGCGGGCGATGAGGTGCAGGGCTTTGCCGTGGTGCTTAGCGGTAAGGTCGGGGTTTACCTCACGGGGGCGGGTGGCCGCGAGATACTGCTGTATGATATCACCCCCGGTAAAACCTGCGTGCAAAGCACCATTGGGCTGATGTCTCAGGAGCTTTACTCAGCCGAGGCCGTTTGCGAGGTCGATACCCGCCTCGCCCTCCTGCCTCGCCCGCTGTTCAGCAGCTTACTCAGCACCTCGCCAGCTTTTCGGGATTACGTTTTCTCGGCGTTTGCCGAGCGCATGCAATCAATGATGCACCTACTTGAGCAGGTCGCATTTGTACGTATTGAAAGCCGCCTTGCCACAGCCCTGCTGGACCTTGCCGAGCCGACAGCCCACATAACCCATGCAGAGCTAGCCACCCGCATAGGCACCGCCCGCGAAGTGGTTTCACGACGGTTGGACAATTGGAGCAAGCGCGGTTTTGTAAACCTAGAGCGCGGCAGTATTACGGTGCTTCAGCCCACTGAGCTGCAAAACCTGCTCGAAACCTAACCACGCACCGCCAACTTCGTTTCAAGCTTCTCCACGTCGCTTTCCGACCGTAAATGAAACACCGGAACATCGACCTGTGCCATTGCTTTATGCATGGCAGGGCGTATTTTCATAGGGTAGCCATATGCCGCCCATTTCAGGCCACCAAATGAGACCTTCCCCCGGCATCCATCCGGCAAATCAACGCGCGGCTTGTCAAAGCTTTGCACGGCGCGTTTGATAACCCGCGCCACGCGCCTGAGCGTTGAAACATGCAGATAAATGATTAATTCAGCGCGTTTAAGCCGCGGGCCAAAAGACCTGAAATCATCACCGTCCATTATCCAGCGCTCGGAATTTGCATAGCCTTCCAGCTCGGCAAGGGCCGCTGCTTGAGGGCGAACTTTCCAGCGCGGAAGGTGGTAGGATTTATCAATATGCACAACAGGCAGGCCGGTGATTTTACCAAGCCGCAGCGCAAGAGTGGTTTTGCCCGCCCCCTGCCCGCCAATAATCATAATTCTTTTCATACCGAAACCACCACTCACCCCTAAACTGCATTCGTGTCTAACATAGTTCGCATAGCGCATCAAGAATGCCGCCCCACTATTTGTGACCATGTCACCGACACGCCTGCTCGAATCGGCTAATACCGTTTTATCAAACGGGAAAACCCAGCTAAATAAGGATAAAAATCATGCTTAAGAAAAATATGGGGTCGATTGACCGCATCCTCCGCTTCGCAGTCGGCGCCGCTGCCCTCATTGCGTTTTTCATGCTGCCAGAGGCCTCATATCGCTATTGGCTGCTGCTTGGCATTGTGCCGTTTGGCACTGGCCTGCTTGGCTCTTGCCCACTTTATACCATCTTCGGTATCGGCACCTGCAAGATGAAATCTGAATAGCAAGCGGCACCAAATAAAGGGGCGTAGAGGCTAAACCTCTGCGCCTTTTTTTTGTAGCTCGCCCAAATACGCCGCCACTTGCCGGCGAGATTTCAGGCACACAGCATTTATATGCGGCGGCAGGGTTTTCATAAGGGCCACATCTTTTGGCCGCGAGCGCCAGTGATAACCGCCGACCCAGTAGAAAATGAAATGAGCGCTAAAACGCTCGGGGCAATCGGCCCCCATATCGGGGCGGGTTCTGCCTCTATAACGCCATGAGCGAGCACTCACCCGCCACATGCGCAGCCATGTAGGAAGGTCGAGCCAAATAGCATGATCAGCCCGCGCGATCCGCGCTTCAAACGTGCTGTGGTGGTTGCCATCAAACACCCACGCCGCGCGCGCGGTGGCCTCCAGCACAAGCGCCCGCGTTTCCACTTTGCTGCGTTGCACCCAGTTTGGCTTCCAATACATCGGGTCAATATGAACAACGGGCAGCCCTGTGATCTCGCCAATTTTACGCGCCAGTGTTGATTTGCCCGCGCCAGAGCCGCCAAAGATCATCACGCGCTTCATTTGGGCTTTAGCTCACGCCGCATTATTTTACCCGTCGCCGTCATCGGCAATGCCTCAATAAACTCAACCTCACGCGGGGCCACATGTGGAGAAATCCGCTCACGCACCCGCAAAATAAGCTCGCGTTTCAGCGCGTCATCCCCCTGCCCGTTTAGCACCACAAAGGCCTTCACCACCTCGGTGCGCACCTCGTCCGGCACGCCGATCACGGCGGCCATTGCCACGGCCGGGTGCCCCACAAGGCAGTCCTCAATTTCCGAAGGCCCAATCCGGTAACCCGAGGAGGTAATTACATCATCTGAGCGCGCCGAAAAGTGGAAATAGCCGTCCTCGTCTTGGCTGCCTACGTCCCCCGTCAGCATCCAGTCCCCCACGAATTTCTCGGCGGTTTTCTCTGGCTGCTGCCAATATTCAAGAAACATCTGCGGGATGCCGCGTTTCACGGCTATCTCGCCGTTTTCCCCAATCGGCAACGGCTGGCCATCCTCTCCAAGGATCGCCACCTCTGCCCCGATGGTAGCCTTGCCCGTAGAGCCCGCTCGCGGTGCAAACACCTCATGCGAATTCCCCAGCACAAGATTGCATTCCGTCTGGCCATAAAACTCGTTAATGGTCGTGCCAAGCCGTTCGCGGCCCCAATCAAGCAGCTCGGCCCCCAAGGCCTCACCGCCCGAGCCAACCGAGCGCAGTGCCACCGGCTTGTCTGTGCTTTGCCGCATGAGCTTCAGCGCTGTAGGCGGCAAAAAGGTGTTCCGAATGCCCAAGCGGTCAATCAGCGCAAAGGCGTCATCGGGGTCAAACTTACCCATCCGGTGCGCCACCAGAGGTACGCCATAATTGAGCGCGGGCATCATCACATTGGTGAGGCCACCCATCCATGCCCAATCCGCCGGAGTCCAAAGCTTGTCACCCGCTTGGGGCATGAAATTATGGTGTGTTTCCACCCCCGGCAAATGCCCGAGCAGCACCTTATGCCCATGCAAAGCCCCCTTGGGCGGGCCGGTTGTTCCGCTAGTATAGCTGATAAATGCAGGGTCATTCAGCGTGGTATCCGCCATCTCGCAAGCGTCCTTCGCTTTGCCAAGCTCCTGCCAAAACCCGTGCACGCCGCTTTCCCGCTGATCAATCGAATAAATCGCCTCTAGCGCGGGTAAATCCTCCCGAATGGCCAGCACCTTATGCAGGTTCGCCCCGTCGGTCACCACCGCCTTAGCGCCGGAATTCTCAAACCGGTAACGCAGACCATCTTCGCCAAAAAGCGTAAATAGCGGCACGGCAACGGCCCCCAGCTTATAGCACGCCAAATGCGTTAAAATCGTTTCCGGCGTTTGCGGCAGCAGCACCGCACAGCGGTCCCCCCGCCCTAGCCCATGTCCCGCTAAAGCATTGGCCAAACGGCTTGAGGCCCGTGATAGCTGAATATAAGTATATTCCCGCTGCTCGCCATCAGGCCGAATATATATCAGCGCCACGCGGTCTGGCTCAGCCCGCGCCCACCGTTCACAAATCTGCTCAGCAATGTTATAGCGCGCAGGGTTTGGCCACCGAAATGAAGCGCGCATCGCGCCCCAATCATGCACATCTTGCACCAGTCGTTCAGAAATCATGCCTAGCCCCTTCCCCGTATCTGGCCTCACATTACGCCCATATTACGGCAACACAACCCCTTGCGCATCGCCCCGTTGCGGCGTAACTTTACCGAAATGAAAGGCCGCAATATGTCCACCCCTGAGCTTATCGACCCCTACCAGCGCAAAGTGTCCTACCTGCGGGTTTCGGTCACCGATCGCTGCGATTTTCGCTGCTATTATTGCATGGCCGAAGAGATGACCTTTTTGCCAAAAAAGGAGCTGCTAACGCTGGAGGAACTGGATCGTATGTGCTCCACTTTCGTGGACATGGGCGTGACCAAGCTGCGCATTACCGGCGGCGAGCCTCTGGTGCGCAAAGGCATTATGACGTTCTTCCAAAGCATGTCTCGCCACCTGAAATCCGGCGCGCTAAAAGAGCTTACGCTTACCACCAACGGCTCCCAGCTCAGCCGCTTTGCCAAGCCGCTTTATGAGTGCGGCGTGCGGCGGATCAATATCTCGATTGATACGCTTAACGCCAAGAAATTTGGCGAAATCACCAAGCGTGGTGATTTTAAAAAGGTGATGGACGGCATAGACGCCGCCGATAAAGCTGGCCTGAAAATCAAGCTGAACGCTGTGGCGCTGAAAGGCACCAATGACGACGAGCTGCACGATATGGTTGAATGGGCCGGTAAACGAGGGTTTGACCTAACATGGATCGAAGTTATGCCCATGGGCGATATGGGCGAGGCTGACAGATTAAGCCAATACTGGCCGCTAAGCGACATCCGCAAACAGCTCAATGACCGCTGGACGGTCGAGAACATCCCGCTCAACACAGGCGGCCCCGCCACCTATGTGCGCATCAAAGAAACCGGCGGCCGCGTGGGTTTCATCACGCCCCTCACCCATAATTTCTGCGAAAGCTGCAACCGCGTACGCCTCGATTGCCAAGGACAGTTACACATGTGTCTGGGCCAAGAGGATGATGCCGATATGCGCAAAGTTCTGCGCGACAATCCGGGCGACAACCAGCCGCTACGCGATGCGATTAACACCGCCATCGCTCGCAAACCCAAAGGCCATGATTTCGATTACTCTCGCCAGCAAATCCAAGGCGAGATGCGACGACATATGAGCCACACTGGCGGGTAGCCAGCACCAATAAAAAAGGCCGCACGATTCAGCGCGACCTTTAGATTTGGTACTAGCAGCAATACTCAC